>NZ_SMMC01000211.1 GCF_009711445.1 Curvivirga aplysinae
CATCATCAATGATTGGTTGCGTAATTGCCTGTGCCCGTTCTGCACCATCTTTCAAGACGGAATCAATATAGGCTTCATCATTCAACAAGCGTTGCATTTCTTCGCCAATTGGACCCAAGACTTCTACCGCCAGTTCGGTCAGAATTTCCTTGAAATCCTTAAAGGATTTACCACCAACTTCTGCCAATGCCTGTTCAGATGTCATATCTTGAAGGGCCGCATAGATACCCACCAGGTTACGAGCCTCAGCGCGATCTTCCAAGCCATCCATTTCTGTCGGCAATGGTTCTGGATCAGTTTTGGCTTTACGTAATTTCAAGGCAATCGCATCACGATCATCTGTCAAGTTGATACGGCTGTAATCAGATTGATCCGATTTAGACATTTTTTTAGACCCATCACGCAACGACATCACACGTGCAGCTTGACCCAAAATCACAGGTTCCGGTTCCGGGAAGAAATTCGACACATCCCAGTCATTATTAAACTTATTTGCAATATCACGGGTCAGTTCAAGATGCTGTTTCTGATCTTCACCAACCGGCACATGGGTCGCCTTATAAGCCAGGATATCAGCCGCCATCAGATTTGGATAAGAAAACAAACCTGTAGAGGCATTTTCACGGTTCTTGCCTGCTTTTTCCTTAAACTGGGTCATACGGTTCAACCACCCCATACGCGCAACACAGTTAAACACCCACGCCAATTCTGCATGGTTCGGATTGCGGGATTGATTAAACAATGCGGATTTTTTCACATCAATGCCAGATGCAATAAAGCTTGCTGTCACTTCACGGATAGATTTACGCAAAGCCGATGGATCTTGCCATGTGGTTATCGCGTGCATATCAACGACACAGAAAACACATTCGTAATCCTGTTGCATACGCACCCAGTTACGAATAGCCCCTAGATAGTTTCCTAAATGCAGGTTACCTGTCGGTTGCACACCAGAAAAAATACGGTTTGTTGGTAATTTATCAGAATAATCTTTTGTCATTTATAAAACTGCCGCATTGCTGCAAACAGCCCCACTCAAAGGTTTTGGACGCCCGAAGGGTTTCACAGAAAAAGGAACAGAATGTTCCCGATTAAAATTTGCTTACAAGAAAGCAACGCCCACGGTTATGACGACCTGCCCCCTATCGGTCAAGGGGAATTCCAAATAACTATATTTTCCAACAAATTGTGGTATATATGTAACATTAAAACCGAAATGAATTGGCGAAATAGATGACATGGTTACAGCTTAAATTCCCGCCTCCATTGGTGGCTTTGGTCTTTCTGATACATCTGGGACTAGTCGCCTATATGTATCCAGACACTATTTTTAGCTTTCCTTATCAATCCTATATTGCCGTGATTATTGGTTTAATTGGATTAGCCTTGGGAATTACGGCTTCTATCGAATTTCGTAAAATCAAAACTGCTGTAAATCCAAGGAAGCCGGAACTGGCACAAAGCCTAGTCACAAATGGTGTTTTTAAATATAGCCGAAACCCCATGTATCTTGGATTGGTGATTATTATCTGTGCGGCTGTGATTTTTGCCGGGAATTTTATTACCTTAATGCATCCAATCCTGCTTGTAATGTATTTACATTTTTTCCAAATACGGCCTGAAGAGCGTATTTTACTAGATAAATTCGGGGAAGATTATCTTGTTTACATGACACATACGCGTCGTTGGATTTAAAACAGAAAAGGGCCGCTAGAACGCGACCCTTTTCAAATTCGTAAGCTTCAAAAGCTAAACACAATCATATGCGATGCATATTATTTGTTAGAGTTAATCCACTCTTCCAATTGTGTTTTTGGCAATGCGCCAACTTTTGTAGCAACAACTTCACCGTCTTTGAACATCATCAATGTTGGAATACCACGCACACCGAATTTGGATGGTGTATCTGGGTTTTCATCAATGTTGATCTTTGCAATCTTAACTTCGCCTTTCATGTCAGAAGCAATTTCTTCCAAAGCCGGGCCAATCATCTTACAAGGGCCACACCATTCAGCCCAGTAATCAACTACAACTGGTTGGTCAGCATCAAGAACAGCACTTTCGAATTCGTCGTCTGTTACATTTACAGTGGACATTTCTTTGCTCCTTAAAATGTCTTCAATCATCCGACATGTAGACGGATTATGGTTTCTACTTTTTCCTAATGTAGGGAGTGGGTGAAAACAGGTCAAGTTGTCCTTTGTCCAATTCCATAATTCTTGGCCCATCTGTCCATAAAAGTGCACATCGAATATCATGGTCTGGATAGATTTTATCCAACACCGCACGATAACTAGCCATTTGTTTTAAATAGGCTTCTGGCACATCTGCTGGGTCCATCGGACTTGGTCGCAGGGTTTTGTAATCTACGATAAAAACTTCTGTGCCTGAAACGATCAAACGGTCAATCTGGCCCGAAACCAGTTGTGTTTTATCCCCTTCAATCAATCCCACCACAGGGACTTCCGCACGACTATCAGGCCCGAAAAGAGAGGCGAATTCAGGCTTTTCCATCACCGCCATTACCTCATCTGCCAGCTCAATTTGATAGGCCTCATCAATGCCATGGGCAGGTTGAGCCAAGAATTTCAACGTAGCATCCCGCCGTTTTGCCAAAGGTAAATCCGGCACGCTTTGAAGCAGGCGATGCACCAATCGACCACGTTTATAATATTTCTGCGCCTTCACTTGTCGCGGTGAACGCACAGGCGGATTTGCAACTTCCACAGTTGCCGCAGATGGAATCAAAGGACGCGGAGGCATAGGTTCTGCCCCCGGTGCCACACGCATCCAAAACGGCATTTCTTCTTGCACCGTTTCGGCAACGATCTCTTCTTCTTTTTGAATGATTTCAGCAGTATGCGCTTCCTCATATATCCAGGCTTTCCCAGTCCAGCTATCCATACTGTCAATAGGGGCAGCAAAATCTACCTCTGTTCCAATCTTTCTCAGGCCCTGTTCAATCAATTCATGCCAACAATCCGCCGATGCCCCATTGGTCCCAGCCGATCCACAAACCAACAATCGATCTTCCGCACGGGTCAAAGCCACATAAAGCAATCGACGATATTCCTGATTTTGGGCTTTCTTTAAATCTGCCTTTGCCTTTTCCCCAACGGCTTCCTGATAATGCCCGCTTGGGGTCCAGATAGGGAATTGTTTATCCCCCTCTTTTACCCAGTACATTTTATCACGCATCATAGGAACAGAGGTTGTATCCGGCATAATCACGATCGGCGCCTGAAGACCTTTTGATCCATGCACCGTCATAATTTTTACTTCATCTCGAACACCTGCTTCCAAGTCACGTTTCACTTCGGATTGACCTGCATGGAACCAGTGTAAAAAGCCTTGTAAGGACGGCGCATTGCCTTGTTCGTAACTCAAAGCCATGGCAAGAAATTCTTCTAGCGGATCTTCGACTTCCCGACCTAATCTCGCCACCATCGCTTCACGTCCAGTTAAACTACGATCTTCTTTTTTATCCAATGCAGGACAAGAACGGGCCAGAATACTTGAGAATAACTCAAAAGGACGAATAAAATCCGTGCGGGCCAATAAATCAGAAAGCCAATTTACCACAGGCCCGAAACGTGGATGATCTCGTCCGGTTTCCCGTAAATTAAACCACAAGGATCGACTTCCTCGTTTATGGGCCAATTTAAACAAATCATCATCATTAAGACCCAAAAGAGGTGTCTTTAACAAAGTTGCAAGCGATAAATCATCATCCGGCATAATCAGGAATTGCGCCAATACCATCAAATCCATCACCACAATCTGTTCTGACAGGATCATCCGGTCCACACCCGCCACGGGGATATTTTTACGTTTTAGGGCACGCACCAATAAATCCACAAAGGCATCACGGCGACGCACCAAAACCATAATATCCCCAGCGCGCACTTTTCGAGCCTTGGCTGGTAAATCTTCTTGTCCAATCCAATTCGCCACTTGATTTGCCAATGCATCCGCCAATCTTTGTTTTGGACTGGCATCGCGTTCGGTTTCCGTTGGTAGCAACCACGGATCAGGATCAACTGTACGATCTGCTTGCACCACCGGCCATATTTCCACACGCCCCCCATGTCCTTGACGGAAGGCATTGTGATGGATTTCACGTTCTAACGGCACCACCCCATCTCGTGCGACCGGATTTTCAAAGATAGCATCCACCGTTTTTAGAACCGCATTGGTGGATCGGAAACTGGTATCCATCGGAACCATATCCCAATCCTGCCCAACCTCTTTTACAAGATCAGCAAACACGCCTTGCATACGATTAAATTCACGTGGATCAGCCCGCTGGAAACTAAAAATGGATTGTTTCTCATCCCCAACGGCAAAGATGGTTCTAAATACATCACGCTCAAATTTTTCAGGACGGGTATTATATTGTCCTTCGCCTGTAAAAAATTCACGGGTTAAGGTTTCCACCACTTGCCATTGTTCCGGGTTGGTATCTTGCGCCTCATCAATCAAGACATGATCAAGACCGCCATCCAGTTTGAACATGACCCAAGCAGCTGCCCCATCTTCTTTAGTCAGCAGGTTTACAGATTTCAAAATCAGATCGTCAAAATCCAGAAGATCACGTGCCTGTTTTTCTGTCTCATAAGCCCGTAGCATAGCTTCGCCCAAACGCAACACACCCGCCGACGCCGTTGCCGTTACTTGGCGTGCGATGCGATCTTGCACACGAATGATACGATCTTGCTCATTTAACATCACATCTAAAAGGTCAGGACGATCTTCACCCCGTTTCTTAGTCATGACATTCGCTTTAGGATCAAGCTTCTGAGTCAAAAAGACGGATCGATAAGTTTCATATCCAACCACACGTCCAGCTTCGTCAGTCTCAAGCCACGATGCCAATTTTTCTGCGGAAGACTGATCCGTTTTTGTGCCCCCTTGCAGATGTATCATGGCATCACGTAATGCATTGCGATCAAAGGCCCCTTCTTTACTAGCCTCCTTAATTACGTCTTCTTCACTCACCCCACGCACGGCATCTAGCAAATTAAAAAGCTCACCTTCAACTCTATTCAGGCAATCTAGGGGACTTTCATCAGGACGTTGATCTAATAACCGTTTGAGGCGCCCCCGTTCATAGATCAAGCCACGCATCAATTGGGCAAAGCTCTCTTCATTACTATGGCGGGTAACAACTTTGAGCGCAGATTGTAAAACACCGGCCTGGTCCGCCGCCCGCAAGATGGTATCTTGGGCGCGCATCAACATTTCATTGGCAGACCGATCATCCAGAATTTGGAAATTAGGTGATACACCCGCTTCTAAGGGGAAGCGTCCAAGCAAAGACTGGCAGAAACTATGGACCGTTAATATCTTGAGGCCCCCCGGTGTATCCAAAACACGGGCGAATAGCTGTCGGGCAAGCTGCATATCATCCTGATTGGGCGCAATCCCCATCAGTTGATGCAATTCCTGAAACAGCTTCTCTTCTTCCATCGTCGCCCATTCACCAAGTTTTTCATTCACTCGGTTGGACATCTCCGCCGCCGCGGCCTTGGTAAAGGTGATACATAGGATTTTTTCAGGCCAAGCGCGCATTAACAACAAAGACAATACACGATCTGTAAGAACCTTGGTTTTACCACTTCCCGCACTTGCCGACACCCAAACCGAATTAAACGGATTAGACGCACGACGTTGCAAAATATTTGGATCAATGGGGGTGTGAGATACAGTATCAGACATGATTTAATCTTCCCCCTCTTCTGCAATACGCCATTCACCTTCCCGCGCCAGATGTTCGAAATCATTATAGCGGCTGGCATAGCGCATCTTTGGGGTGGCTAGATAAGGTGTCTTTTCATCAGCAAATTTATGCACAAGTTTCTGCACACCTTCTTCGGCTTCTTCTACTAATTCAGCTAAAGATTTATCTTTGATACGAACTGGATGTTCTTTACCTGCCGGATCACCACCGGATAACTTCCAGAAAGAAAGTTCCGCCACATCAAGATCTTCTCCATTTGGTATTTCTTTAAAACCTGCCTTGGCGGCAATGACTGCTTCCAATGGCAATTGAGGCGCATAACCAGCGGCCACCATCTTACTACTTGGCGGAGAACCTGTTTTATAGTCCACAATAGACAAAGCCGATTGGTCTCTTGTTTTATCCAATCGATCTGCCTTAGCTGTGAGTATGAATTCGCCCGCAGGGGAATTAAATGTCCAAGCACCTTGAATCTCACTCAAACTATTAAGCATGACTTTGCGACGATCTTTTTCCTTTTCGACAAACCATGCGGCAATACGTTCAAATCGTGGCCACCAAAACGCCCTCACAGCAGGGTGCGCCATATGTTGTTGGAAATGTTTCTCCCCAAATTCTAACAATTTATCCAAGGCTGTTTCGGGCAAATTTTGGTTATAGGGAAAAGCTTCCATAAAATCTTCTAGGGCAGCATGGATAAAGTTACCCCGATCAGCCGCTCCTGGTTCTTGTTCCAAGGGGTCGAGCGGACGAAGGCCTAAAATCTTTTCCGCATAAATACCATAAGGATTACGCATCCATGCCTCAATCCGGGTGACGGATAGCTTGTTTGGGCGCGCGTCAATTGGCGGTGTTGGTGCGGGAGGATTAATGGTTTCACCCTCTGCTTGTCCCAATTCAATGGCCCAATCCAACCAAGGTCGGTCCGCTTTCATCAGTTGGGTCATTTCTAGTTTGTCCAAAACCACATCTAAACGACTTAACCAACGACTTGGCACCGTTGGTGATCCATCGGTCTTTTCCGCACGTGTAATCACCACTTCCCCTGCGCAGAAACATTGAGCGAAATCATGGGCACTTAACCCGATCCGTCTTTCTGGCAAAGGGAGGCCAAATTTCTGGCGCATAGGCCGAGACATCCAAGGGTCTGACTGACTTTCCGGCGGCCATATGCCTTCATTTAATCCCCCAAGGATCACAAGATCGGTATGCTGCAGACGGGCTTCCATAGGCCCCCAAATAAAGGCGCGAGGATGTCGACCATGGGCGGCACGCACGGCTTGCCCCACCAACAAAGATTCAAACAAACTAGGATATTCTCTTGGCGGCATGGCTTTTACCAAGCTGGCATCTTCCCCCAAATCCGCAAGGAAATTCGCCAAAGTCTCGCCTGCATCCCCCGCCCAAAGACGGTCCGATCCGCTTTCTTCGTAAGACGCAGCCAAAGCCTCTGCAGCTTCCATATGGGCTTCCAAAATTACAGGTAAATCGACAGTTTCTTGATCAATCACTTCCAAAAGAGGCTTAAGGGCTGCTTCCAATCGATCCAGAAACGCAGTAAGACGCGTTACATTTTCATCACGTTTTTCTGGTTTTCGATGATCTGCCTTGGCGTAATCCTCCACTAAAGCGCGCAATCCCTTCATACCCGGTGCAGGTTTTGGTCCACGCAAACATTCAGTTTCCAATAATCGAACATCACGGCGAAATTGTGCAATATGATCGCCACAAGCCGACATTGGATGTTTTAACAAGGATAACAAAGAAACAGGTGATAGGGATAAGGAAACCGCATCTGCCAAAAGACGCATATAGGTTGCAGGTGCTGTAGTTGAAAGTGGTTGCCCCGCTGAATCATCCACCTGAATGCCCCAACGTTGTAATTCACTTGCCACACGACGCGCCAACATTCGATCTGGCGATACCAGCGCGACAGTCTGTTCCGGTTCTTGTAACCTTGCCCGCATTAAAAGGGCAATGGTTGCCGCTTCCGTCCCTGATGTAGGACAATCAATCTGGCAAATACCATCCAGCGCTTTTTCAGGCCAATCACTTAAGCCCCGCCATTTATCTGTGGTGCGGGCAGATCGCAACGTTTCTGTCATCAATTCTACGCGCGAAATATCACTTGCTTGATGATCTTCAATGCCGTTAAAAGTCCAAGGCTTCACATCTTCACGTGTTATGCCCATATCCTTTAACACATGGGCAAAACCATATTGCGGATGGGTTTCATCTTCTTCGACTGCAGCCCAATCTTCATCTGACAAAGACAAATCCACACCCGGCAAGATCACTTGCCCTTCGGGCAGATGAGCGATGACCCGCAATAAATTCGCCGCCGCCGGAATACTACCCGTCATCCCTGCTGCCAGAATACGTTGAGTTGGTGGTGAGGCTTCCCATGCCATAGCCTGTGCATTCAAAATGCGATTTCGGCGATCCGCCGGATCAAGCGCCCCATTTTCTTCTAAAATTGCAGGCCAGAATTTCCGCAAAATATCTAGAAATTCAATAATCTCTCGCCAGTGATCAGAAAACTCATGAGACCCTTCAATCAGGTTTTCCAAACCATCCAATGTTAATTGTTCCGTTTGCACCTGATCTAAAAGACGGGCAAGTTCTTGCGCCAAACGCGCGGCCTGTTCCACAGAGGGCGTATGATCCCCAATAGGACGCATACGGATTAAACTGGTCAGCAATAATTGGCGATGCAGATTGGAAATCGCTGGCGGCAGTTCAATTTCTTCCATCAGGCCCAGATCGGTATGCCCTTCTGCACCCAATAAAAGCTCATCCTCATCCACATCTCCGATCGGACGCATCACAGGTAACAAGATAGGCTTGCCTTTGCCCAATCGTAAAAAAGCATCTCGTAAGGCACGACAAGCACGACGGGTTGGCAATAAAATCACCATATCGCTGATCGCAAGAGGATCTTCTTCGATATCCTTTAAAAGCTTTGCCGCCAGTGCATCTACAAAGGTTATATTCGGAGCGATGGTATAAACGCTTACCTCGCCCGCAACTACCGGTACCGGATGGATCGGTTGGGGCGCTTCATCAAAGGCTGTAAAAAGATCGGCTTGTTCAATAGTCATCAAATGATCTTACCATCAACCAAACGTGAACCATAATGAGATTCAGCTTCTTCCAAAGATTTCACAGATGAAATGTCTAACCATTCTCCATCATGCACGACCCCAAATAAACGACCCGCAGCTTGTGCTTTATCAAAACTGTCACGTAAAGAGAATGCCCCTTCCGGCGTATCGTCTAACAAGCGGGGGTGCATAATTCGATAACTGGAAAAGATATATGGTGCACTATCTTCGTCGATCCGGCGTGTCAAACCACCCATATCATCCATAAAATAATCACCTGCGCCTCCGTGACCGAATGCTTCTTCTTTGGGGATTAATAGCATCAGACAATCCATCTTTTCATCATCCCAATGGTTTATAAGATTATGAAGAGATTTTTCTGCATCCCCAATCAAGACCACATCCGCATTAGCCACAAACACGGCATCCTGTCCTAACAACGGCAATGCCTTTTTCATACCGCCACCCGTTTCAAGAATTTCGTCTTCATGAGAAAGTTGAACAGAGGGGTCATTTTCAAAATGTGAATGAATTTTTGCCGCTAAATAATGACTATTCACCACAAAATCCTTGGTCCCAACAGATCGCAGTAGATCCATACACCAGTCAATTAAAGGTTTACCGAGAAAAGGAACTAATGGTTTAGGAACAGTATTAGTCAAAGGGCGCATACGGGTGCCAAACCCCGCTGCCATCACCATTGCTTTTGTGATTTTTGCCACTTTAAAATCCCTTCACCCATATCGAAAATGCGAATTGATAATGTGCAGGGATTTGTCTTTTCCCGCAAGAGGTGAAGGTCAGGAAGAAATACCTAGAAACTTTTAATCAGTAAGACCAACAAGCTTATCCGCCCAGCGGGCATGAGTCGTGTGAATTTCAATTTGTCGAACATCCCCCCCTTGTTCTGCATGATTAAGTAATATGTCCAAGCGATCCCATGGCAGATAACTACCAAGTCGGTCCGGCCATTCAATCAAGGAAATACCTTCGCTAAAAGCTTCATCAATGCCCAATTCCAGAACTTCGTTTTCATCTTCTAAACGATAAAGGTCATAATGATAAATATCTTCACGATCTGTTTCATACGTTTGCACTAAAGTAAACGTTGGGCTTGGTGCCTGTCCTGCCTGTTTTTGGCGCGATTGAATTAAAGCCCGGGCAAAGGTGGATTTTCCGGCACCCAAATCACCCCACAAACAAACGACGTCCCCGGCAACCAAAACATTACCAAGGCGTTCTGCGATATGTTTTGTCGCAGCCTCATCTTCCAAGGTCAGGCTGTATAATGGACGTGTAGCATCATCAAGATTTTCATTCATCTTTCAGGGCTTTCTTTATTCAATCTATGAAAACTTATATTGGCGCTGTATGTGCGACTTTTCTAGACCTTTTTCAAGACTATTGTCACCGCAAACCCTTTTTCAGAAGTGACATCCAATTGAATCTCACCCCCATGAAGTTCGACCATATTTCGCGCAATTGATAGGTTTAATCCAACACCGGACCGCAAGGCTTGTGGATCATTTCCCATAAATCTGTTTTGGATATAATTTTGGTCTTCCTTATGATCCAACACCCAATCCGTTTGATATCGAATACATAAATGATCCGGAAAATCGGAAAGTTGAATATCAACATGATCCCCATCTGAAAGCTTAAGGATGCTTCCCAATAAGTTGGATAAAGCACGCTCCAAACGCACTTCATCGCATTTATATCGATATACACCAGGCTCACAGAAACAGGTAAGCTGCTGCTTTTCGTCTATCACAAGTGATTGATTGTCTTCGATTGACTTATCAATAAGCTGTTTGATATCACTTTCTTCCAACTCAAGTTCCATCAAATCCGCCTGGATAATCGCAAGATCAAGGATATCTTTTACCAATTGGGTTAATGTTTCTCCAGCATCTAAAATATTCTGCACATGGTTGATTTGACGTTCATTTAAAGTACCGAAATATTCTTCTTTCAAAATGGACGCAAACCCTTGAATGGCATTAATTGGCGTACGAAGTTCATAAGATACATTGGATAGAAATTGTGTTTTTAATAAATCAGCACGCTCAAAAGCCACATTTCGTTCTTCCAAAGCCCGCTCTACCCTTTTGGTATCTGTCACATCTGAGTGGATCACTAAAACCTGTGCATCCGGCAATGGTACTAAAGCAACCTCAATAACACGGTCATCGACAAGCGCAAGGGTATAACTTTTCGCAACCCGTTCCGTAATTTGTAAAACCATATCAGATTTTGATTTCTTAATCGTGATGTCATCTTCTTTTGGCAACCATTTTTCATGATAAAAATCTACAATCTCAGTGATATGCGGGTTAGTATCCAAAAGTTCTTTTGGAAATTGCCAGAATTCCTCGAACATGCGGTTCCAAATATTTAACTTACCATCACTGCCCCAAACCGATACGGCATCAAATAGATTATTTAATGTCTCCTGCTGTACCTCGATCTGCGTATTATAGTTACTTTCCAAAGATAAAAGATCTGTCACATCTTCCAACATCCACATTAGTCCACCCAAGGGATGTGGAATGATCAATTGATGCAATGTTCGCCCATCGGGCAAATGAAGCATTTCTTCCTTCTTTTCCAAAAGACGAGAAAATAACGCTTCTTGTTCACGTTTATACTTGGGAAAATCAATTACTTCGGGAAGTTTTCTTTTTTGTCGAAGTTTCTCCAGAACCTCGCCATATCCAAGACCGGCTGCAACGTCAGAGGAATGCAAGTCAAATAAGCGCATAAAAGATTGATTGAAGTAAGTTAATCTTTTATCCGGTCCAAAGATAACAATAGCTGACAGCATCTCATCCAAAACCGTATCGTGGGCTGCCAAATGAGTCACTAATTGGGCTTGCACATCATCCAAGGCGGTCATATCCAAAGCGTAACCAGTTAGTAAATGTGGGAGATTAGAATGTCGTTGTTCCGTAAATTCAAGTAATCGCCTTTTACCCTGCAAGGCGACCGAATGGCTTTCCGTTTGAATACTACTAGAACGTGCCGCACGGCGGGCCAAAGATCGGCCAGCAGCAGAAATACTACCGACACCTAATTCATGCTGATCAGAAATGACAACATCTTTGTCTTTTTCCAGATACGCCGCATAGGCTTTATTACAATCAAGCAGTGTCAAATCTTCTGCTGATCGCCACCAAATTGGATAAGGTAAACTATCAAGAATTGCCGACTGAACGCGACTTTCTTGTTCCATTTTGGCATAATTATCTGCAAGCAACGAAAGTTCACTGATATCTTGAAACCACAAAATAAGAACATATCGGCGAAGTATTCTTTTTTTCTCCCCTTTTATTGAAACTACCCGACCAGATAGTAGATCGAAACTCCCTTCAAATCCTTTGCCATCCTTCATCAAAGCGTCAAGATGCGTTAAAAATCTGGATTGCTGGTTTTCATCTATCAATTCAGCAATATGTCCCATGGTCTGAATTTGCGAGAATCTAAGTAATTCAGCAGCTTTTTGGGACCAAAATAACATTTCTGATCCTTGCACAATCAATATCTGTGATGACTGATCAACAAATTGATATATTCGACGTTTCAAGAAATTTGAAAACCATAGATAAAAAATAGCTGAACAGGTGATGATTACAAATAATGCGATCAACAAACTCAACCAAATCTGTGATGCTGTTACTTCCACCCTAATTTCCTGTTCACATTACATAATTATCTAAAAATTCGATTTTATATCCAAACACGGTTCGAAACTTTTTTCCACCCGTGTTTGAAGCTTTACTTGATCCTTCGTCAAAGCTGCGATAGAGAAAAATCATAAAGAAAATATTTATTATAATTTTCACGAACACGGGAATTAATTTTTTATGTCTGAAGAATCCAAAGCAACTGGTTTCATGAATTCTAAATTTGAAGAGGGAAAAATTCTATTCCCCGGTGTGATTATTACAGTGATTGTAGCCATCGCAGCTTCGTTTCTATCAGAGCATCATGGCGGCCCCGTCATGCTTTATGCTTTATTGTTAGGTACCGCTTTCCATTTTTTATCCAAAGATGAAAAAACAGCCGATGGCATCCAATTTTCTGCAAAGACAGTCTTACGCGTCGGTGTTGCTTTATTAGGCGCGCGCATCACTATTGATCAAGTTGCTGAATTAGGCTTATGGCCTTTATTAGTCGTCGTGGCCTCTATTGGTGCGACAATCCTTTTTGGCTTGATTACAGCTAAATTATTAAAACAGGATAAATGGTTCGGTGTTTTAACCGGCGGATCCGTTGCGATTTGCGGCGCATCAGCGGCAGCAGCCCTTTCCGCCGTTTTACCTAAATCGAAAGAAGCAGAAACGAATACAATTTTTGCAGTTGTCGGGGTAACAACATTAAGCACACTTGCGATGGTATTCTATCCTTTGATCGCTCAATGGTCAGATATGTCAGATGTGGGAAATGGCTTCTTTCTCGGCGCCACCATTCATGATGTCGCTCAGGTCGTTGGTGCGGGTTATTCCGTATCAGAAACGGCTGGTGATACCGCAACCGTGGTAAAACTTTTTCGCGTGGCTATGTTGGTGCCCGTGGTTCTTGTTGTCTCTATTGCCGTTAGCATGGCCGCAAAAGATATCAAAGGTGGAAAGAAAGCGGTTGGTGTTCCGGGCTTCTTAATTGGTTTTGTTATCCTCGTTCTACTTAAAAGCTTTGGTTTTTTACCTGATCAAATTGCCGACTTTCTAAAAGAAGCTTCACGTTGGTGCTTAATCACAGCGATTGCAGCAATCGGTATTCGAACATCATTAGGAGATTTTCGATCTCTTGGTTTTGCACCTGTTGTGATGATCCTCAGTGAAACCGCATTTCTTGCTGTTATTGGATTTGTAGTTGCCTGTATCGGGTATTAATCTTGATACATTCTCTAAGCGATTTTTAAATTTCTACTTTCAAGATCCATCCTTTCCTTGATAAGTGGTACAATCTTCAATTTTCGATCAATTTGAAAAGCAAAAGAATATGTTTGATATACCATGGCTTTTATTTATTGCAGCTTCGCTTGCAGTGATTATATCTCCAGGACAAGATTTGATTATGGTTATGTCACGTGGTTTAGGCCAAGGATCCAAAGAAGGCGTTATTGCCGCTTTAGGGATTTCAATTGGATTGATGGGGCATACCGTTCTTGCAGCCCTTGGTTTGGGCGCAATCCTTACAACATCGGAACTCGCTTTTACTATTCTAAAATATATCGGTGCGGCCTATCTATTTTATATTGGTATTAAACTTATTCTTTCTGGTGGTCGCCATTTTGAAACCGAAGACAACAACGATAAATCTATCAAACGCGTTTTTATTGAAGGTACCCTTTGCAATATCACTAATCCAAAAGTGACCTTGTTTTTCTTCGCCTTTTTGCCGCAATTTATTCCTGCAAATAGTGAAAATCCGACTATTGGTATTTTTGCCATGGGTCTTTGTTATGCGTTTCTAACCTTTATTTTAAAAACACCCGTTGGTTTTTTTGCAGGTCGTTTATCGAACTGGTTTAAGCAAAATCCAAATTTCCTAAATTGGATTTTCAAATTCAGTGGCCTTACCTTGCTTGGACTTGGTTTACGGTTGGCGCTAGAAGAACGCCATTAAATAAACTTATATAGCCACATATGCCTCAATATTCTTTAATAAATATTCCTTAAACATCTGAACCGCAGGTGACTGACCATGACGCGAAGGAGAAAGCAAACTTAACTGCGCGCGTCCCGTCACCCAATCCGGCAAAACATGCACTAAAGAGCCATCTTCAAGTTCCTCCCGACATGTATAAGAAGGTAAATTTACAACACCAAGTCCTTTTACAGCCACTTTCTTCAAACTGCTCATGTCATCACTGGAATAGACGTTGCCATGGACAACTTTCTTTTCCATCCCTTGCTCATTTCGTAACACCCAATGAGATGCACTTGGTTGCCACCCAACATTGAGGCTTTTTACATTTTCAAGCTCATCTGGATCATCCGGCATGCCTAGCTCCATAACATATTCAGGGCTTGCGAATAATTGCCAAGAAACAGTTGTAAGATAACGTTGGACAACCGATGAATCGGGCAAAGGTTCTGTATGCCCCCGAATAGCTAAATCAATACCGGAAGTTACTAAGTCAACAGGTTGATTTGTCACTTGTTGGATGAGTTCAATTTTTGGGTTTTCGCATAAAAATTTAACCACCAATTCTTGAATAGCAAATTGAGAAACCCCGACAGAGCAACTCATAATGATACGGCCACTGATTGTGTCTTTTTTGCTGGATATGGCAGCTTCTGCCATTGCCATTTCATCCATCATCGCCTTGGCATGATTATAAAATAGCTGCCCATATTCCGTGATCTTAAATTGTCTTGAGGTACGTTGAATAAGCTTTACATCCAACCTTGCTTCCAGATTAGACACATGACGGCTCAGTCTTGATTTAGGAATACCTAAAACTCTTGCGGCTGCAGAAAAACCTTCTTTCTCCACCACATGCACAAAATAAAAATAGTCATTCAAATCAATCATCAGAATATTCTCATCTATCGTTCTATATTTAGAACATATATTTCTTTTATTGCCTATTTTGATCTTTATCGTTCCATTTTATATTACATCTAGTTTACAAATTTAAACAAGGTGTTCTTCTGATGAATAAGTTACATAGCCCAAATATAGTTACACAAAACCCAGAAACAGTTAAAATTTCAGACAAGATAGCAAGTAAGCCTCTCAATATCGGGACAGGATTTACGGCAAAGACTTTTCGCGAAAAAGACTTTGATCAGCAAATGGATCCACTCGCCATGGTCGACCATTATGTCATGACCACCCCGACATTTGGCGCCCATCCACATGCAGGACTATCCGCTGTTTCCGTCATTTTTGAAGACAGTTCAGGCAAATTCCACAATCGGGATTCCCTTGGGAATGACTTTGATATCTTACCGGGGGACCTATATTGGCTAAAAGCAGGTTCAGGTGCTGTTCATGATGAGGCGCCTCGCCCCAATGCCCGTATCCATGGCTTACAAGTCTTCGTAAACCTTCCAGCAAAACATAAAAAAGATGCGCCGGCATCCAAACATGTCTCCGCCAAGGATATGCCGATTATTGAGAAAAACGGGATGAAAGTTCGGATTGTCGCCGGGGAAAGTAATCATATTGCTGGACCAACTTCCCCAGCTTTACCGATGACCATTTTGGATGGGAAAATCCAACAAGACGCAAGTTTTCAACATGACTTAAACGCAAAAGAAAATGCGTGGATCTACGCGGTTGAGAATGACATCACCGTAAAGACTGCAGATCAAGTCATCATACTTTCAGCAGGTGAAGCCGTCGCAATATCCAATTTAAATTCAAATGCACCACAAGATATCCAGTTTTCCAGCGCATCTATGGAAGAAGCGCATTTTGCCCTTTTTGCCGCCCAGCCTGTGGAAGAAGAATTCGTCCAAAAGGGCCCCTTCATCTTGAGCAATGAAAAAGACATTCAACAAGCAGAAGCAGATTATGCCGCGGGCTTGTTTGGGTCTTTGAATTAATACAAATCTGGATTTAAGGATAAAAAAATGAAAATCGTTACTTTTGCCGCAAGCAACAGCAGTAAATCTATCAATAAAGAATTGATAAGATATGCAGCCACATTCCTGACAGGCCATGATATTGAAATGATTGATATCAATGATTTCAAACTACCAATCTACAGTGCCGATTTGGAAGAAAAACATGGTGTCCCGGATGCTGCATCCGACTTTTTAAATCATATCGAACAAGCCGATGCCTTGCTTATTTCCTATGCGGAGCATAACGGCAACTACACAGCTGCCTATAAAAACCTGTTTGATTGGGCCAGTCGGAAGAAGCTGGATGTTTATCATAAGAAGCCAATTATTATGTTATCCACTTCACCCGGTCCAAATGGGGCAAATACCGTGCTAAGCATGGCGAAAAATACCGCCCATTTTTATGATGGTACTGTCATCGCTTCTCTGTCCATTCCAAGTTTTTATGATAATTACGATCAGGAAAATATGGAACTAAAAGATGAATCCTTAAAAACAGAATTCGTGAATGTCTTAAACACATTTAACAACGTTAAGATATAGGGAGATATAAACATGATCCCTAACAAATATCGCTTTTATGTATTTTCCTTTATCATGTCCCTGTTGATGTCTGGGGCTATGTCATTCGCTTTTTTGGTGATGGAAAATATAAGCTGGACAGTCATTATGGAGAAATGGCCATTCTCTTGGTTTGTTTCCATGCTCATTGCCTTTCCCATGAGCCTGTTTATTGTCCCTCTCACAGACAAACTGGTATCTAGGCTAATGATGCAGGATGCATAGAAATTCAGCCGATATTCTTCTTTTTCTCCTGACGGCGCCGCACCACTTCACGATGCAAAATATAAAGGCCACTGGCCACAATTAACAAACTGCCCATCACTGTTGTTGAAGTTGGGATGGCGCCCCAGAAGAGCCACCCCCAAAGCACTGCAAAAGGAAGCGAGCTATATTCAAAAGGCGCCACTGCATTGGCACGCCCCAAACGGTAAGCCTGACTGATACAGAAGAAACCAGCCGCTGAAATAAAGCCCAGCGCAATGATCAACCCTATCTGCGTTAAGGTCGGCACAGACCAGGCACGCAACAAATATTGCGCACTAGGATGGGAAATTTCATCCATCCAACCGCTACCCAAAGTCAATCCGACAACCCCACTTAAAGTAATAAAGGCCAGTTGCGAATAGAACGTCATGCCCAAAGCAGATTCTGTTGATCCCAATTTACGAGCAAGCAGGCTTTGCGCGCTATAAGCCACAGCAGATAAAAGCGCGAGGATCATCGCGGGCTCAATACCACTGGATCCGGGTTGTGCGACCAATATCACCCCACCAAACCCGACAAAGATCGCCAACCAGCTTCGGATACCTACTTTTTCGCCAAGGAATGGGATGGATAATGCCACCACAAAAAGTGGACTTGTATAATAAAGCGGCATGGCATCCGCCAACGGTAAAACCGCCAATGCCATAGAAAATAAGGAAAAACACAGAAAACCTGCAAGCCCACGTAAAAACGCCCAGACCGGCTGTTTTGATATAAAAGCATTTCTACCCTGTAGATAAAACATAATCGGGGAAATGATCATCAATGTGACCACACCGCGCAGGAAGATCACTTCTTGTAAAGCGATCTGATCACTAAAGAATTTCATAATCACATCTTGGACAGAAAATACCATCAACCCTAAAACCAGATATAAAATACCTTGTGAAGTTGTATCATCCACACTCTGTTTTAACGCTGTATCTGACATTTATTTTCTGTCCAATCCTGAAATCTTATTAGAACTGATGTTGCGCTTGATCATAATTTAAGACCTGAATATTTACGACAGGATACTTCCTCTTCGCGCCGCACCTTCAAATTTCTCCCTAACCCATTCATTGCATATGCAGGACAGATTTTATGAGGGGGATATTCTATGGTTGCCCATATCCGAACCGTGGCTTTTCAAGGCATTGAGACAGTTGATGTAGATGTTCAAGTACAATTATCATCGGGTCTTCCGGCTTTTTCTATTGTTGGATTAGCCGATAAAGCCGTATCCGAGGCGAGAGAACGTGTACGTTCAGCGCTGACGGCATTGGGTTTATCCCTGCCTGCCAAAAGGATCACTGTGAATTTATCCCCTGCCGATCTGCAAAAAGAGGGCAGCCATTATGATCTGCCCATCGCGTTGGGTTTATTGGCCTCTATGGAAATCATGCCCTTGGAAGAATTAGACCAATATATTGTGATGGGAGAATTGGGGCTAGATGGGGGATTGGCTGCCGTATCAGGTGTGTTGCCCACAGCGATTTCCGCCAATGCGGCTGAGAAAGGTTTAATTTGCCCTGCTGCTAATGGCGGTGAAGCCGCCTGGGCAGGCGATATGGAAATCTTGGCGCCTCGCCATTTGATGGAACTTATCAATCATTTCAAATCCGGACAATTACTCACCCGCCCGAAAGCCGTCCAAAATCACGAAACAACCACATTACCCGATCTCATAGATATCAAAGGCCAAGAAACCGCCAAACGGGCGTTGGAAATTGCGGCTGCAGGAGGACATAATATGTTAATGATCGGGCCACCCGGTGCAGGTAAATCCATGCTTGCGTCTCGATTACCAAGTATCTTACCACCGCTGGACAGTCGGGAAGCTTTGGAATTATCCATGATACGATCAGTGGCAGGTCAAATTGCCCAAAACGATAATGACACAGGTTTTATGAGTTTAACCCGCCCTTTTCGCGACCCACATCATTCAACATCGGTGCCTGCCTTGGTTGGCGGCGGACAAAAAGCAAAGCCCGGTGAAATCAGTCTCGCCCATAATGGTGTGCTCTTTCTGGATGAATTACCGGAATTCGCCCGTGGTGCCTTAGAAGCGTTGCGCCAACCCCTTGAAAGCAGCCGTGCCGTGGTTGCCCGTGTTAATGCGCATATCACTTATCCTGCCCGTGTTCAATTGATTGCGGCAATGAACCCTTGTCGATGCGGTCATCTGGCGGATATCGATATGGCCTGCAGCCGTGCCCCAAAATGCGGCGGAGATTACCAAGCCAAAATATCCGGCCCGCTTTTCGACCGCATTGACATTCATATCGACGTCCCCGCGGTGAGTGCTGCGGATCTGGTGTTACCTCCCCCCAAAGAAAGTAGTGTTGATGTTGCAACACGTGTCTTGGCAGCGCGCATAATACAAATCAAACGCCTTGAAAGACTGGCTCCGGATCAAAACTGGCGCTGCAATGCTGAAATCGACGGACAAATATTAGAAGAAATCGCAGCGCCTGATGAAACAGGTCGCAAATTATTGGCCGAAGCTGCCAATCAAATGAAATTATCGGCCCGCGGGTATCATCGTATCTTACGTGTGGCACGCACCTTAGCCGATCTTCAAGCTGAAGATCATGTGCAAAAACATCATATCGCCGAAGCCATCGGATATCGCCGCCATCAACTAAGACAGTAACAAGCCGGATCATTCTTCAACAAAATTGAATTTTTACATATGGCTTTTTCCATGGTGGCATTGTAGTTTTCCGTTATGACGGAAAATACAGATACGACATTAACGCGTTTGCCGGCCCGATTGAAGGAAGCAAGACGTGACAAGGGGCTTTCACTGGAAGCTGTTGCGAATTTAAGTGGGGTTTCACGTTCCATGCTCAGTCAGATTGAGCGCGGGGAAAGTAGCCCTACCATCTCAACATTGTGGAATTTGACCCAGGCTTTACAAATTGATTTTGCGGGCTTACTGGCCGAAAACAAACAATCCGACAGCATCGAAGTTTTAAAGAATTCCGAAACCCCCAGCATTGATAATATGGGTAATTCCTGTCGCATTCGAATTTTATCTCCACCCGAAGCCGCCGGGGGCCACGAGGTCTATGATATCCGGTTTGAAGCTGAAGGCAGTCTTGAAAGTCATCCCCATGTGCAAGGGGCAAAAGAACATCTGACCGTCTTAGAAGGATCCATTCGGGTTACATCCGGTTCTGCCACTTCAGAATTAAGTCAAGGTGACACCGCCAGATATGCAGGTGATTTGGCCCATTCAATATCTGCGATTAATGGTCCGGCGCGGATTTTCCTGATCGTGAAAGATGCTGGCACTTAAAATTCCACCAAACAAGAATTTTATCCGTTATATTGTATTTCTTTTATTGCGGATTTTTATCCGCTATGTTAGATGTTGATTTCGAGATGGGAGATCAGCATGACAAACACGTTCTATACACATATTGAAGACACACTTATTCAGATCGAAAAAGACGGGCTTTATAAAACCGAAAGACAGATAACATCGTCCCAATCCGGTCAAATTACAGTAGGCGACAAACAGGTTATTAACTTATGTGCCAATAACTATCTGGGCTTGGCAAATCATCCTGATCTGATCAAAGCTGCAAAAGATGCGATGGACCCAAAGGGTTTTGGTATGGCGTCAGTGCGATTTATTTGTGGCACACAGGATATCCATCGTGAATTAGAACAAAAGCTTGCAAATTTCTTGAACCAAGATGACTCCATCCTTTTCGCTGCATGTTTTGACGCAAATGGCGGTTTATTTGAACCCTTACTTGGACCGGAAGATGCAATTGTCTCAGATTCTTTAAATCATGCCTCCATCATCGATGGTATCCGATTATGTAAAGCCAAAAGATATCGTTATGCCAATAATGATATGGTCGATCTGGAAGATAAATTAAAACAAGCACGCCAAGAGGGTGCACGTCATATTATGATCGCAACCGATGGCGTTTTCTCCATGGATGGCTATCTTGCAAACTTGCCTGCCATCAGAAAACTCGCAGATCAATATGAAGCTGTTTTGATGGTCGATGATTGTCATTCCACAGGTTTTATGGGACCGCGCGGTGCTGGAACCGCAGATCATTTCGGCGTGAATGTTGATATTGTGACAGGCACCTTGGGTAAAGCTTTAGGCGGCGGTATTGGTGGATATATTGCAGGCCCACAACCTGTTATCGATCTATTGAGACAACGGGCGCGACCTTATTTATTTTCAAATTCCCTACCCCCATCAATCGTGGCTGCGGGATTGGAAGCGATCAAATTAATTGAAAATGGATCGGACCTTCGTCAGCGACTATTTGACAACACATCTTATTGGCGACAAGGGTTAACCGAACTTGGTTTTGAATTGCTTGATGGGGATCATCCGATCGTCCCCGTGATGTTGGGTGATGCAAAATTGTCCCAACAAATGGCGAATAAATTGTTTGATGAAGGCGTTTATGTAACCGGCTTCTTCTTTCCAGTGGTGCCACATGGCAAAGCACGGATCAGAACACAGATGAATGCCGCCCTAACAAAAGATGATCTGGATACTGCCCTAACCGCTTTTAGTAAGGTTGGTAAAGAATTGGGGATTATATCATGAGCCATAGAATGAAAGCTCTTGAAAAATCCAAACCGGAAGAAGGCTTATGGATGATTGAGGCACCAATACCAATCATTGAACCCCATGAAGTTTTAATTCGTATCCATAAAACCGCGATTTGCGGCACAGATATTCATATCTGGAACTGGGATTCTTGGGCCGCAGATACCGTCCCCTATCCGATGATTACCGGACATGAATTTGCGGGTGAGATCGTGGAATTGGGATCAGATGTAACAGGTTTGGAAATCGGACAAAGATGTTCCGGCGAAGGTCATCTGATTGGTACAGACAGCCGTCAAAGCCGTTCCGGTAAATTCCACCTTGATCCCGGCACACGTGGGATCGGCGTGAATGAACAAGGTGCCTTTGCAGAATATCTAAAAATCCCTGCCTTTAATGTTATTCCTCTGCCGGATGATATTCCTGATGATATTGGCGCCATCCTTGATCCACTGGGGAATGCGGTACATACAGCTTTAAGCTTTGATTTGCTTGGGGAAGATGTATTGATTACTGGTGCAGGCCCTATTGGCATTATGGCCGCGGCCGTGGCACGGCATGCCGGTGCCAGAAATGTTGCCATCACAGATATCAATCCACATCGACTGGAACTGGCGCAACATGTTGTCCCATCTGTAAGGACTGTCAATGTGGCGGAAGAAGAATTGAAAGATGTGATGACAGAACTTGGCCTGAAAGAAGGTTTTGATGTGGGCCTTGAAATGTCAGGCAATCAAAAGGCGCTTGATCAGATGGTGGATGTGTTAGTGATGGGTGGCAAAATTGCCCTTTTAGGTATCCCCCCTGGGGAATCTCCGGTTGACTGGTCACGTATTGTATTTAAGGCCATCACCATCAAAGGCGTTTATGGTCGTGAGATGTTTGAAACCTGGTATAAAATGATTGCCATGTTGCAAAATGGCCTGGATGTCAGCCATGTTATCACCCATCGTTTAAATGTGAATGATTTCAAAGAAGGTTTCACCACGATGAAATCCGGACATTCAGGCAAAGTCATTCTTGACTGGACGTAGACATAAAAGAAGGCAGAAGCATCATTCTTGAATATATATTCGAGATAGTGCTTCTGCCTTAATATACTCTGATGCTAGACAATTTTCAGAGTGAATATGTAAAGGGCAATTATTTCATATCTTCTGCTTTAACCCAGATTAAAGCCCCTTTTTCGATGACATAATCTTTGCCATCTTCAGCTTTCAATGTTTCGCCATCTTCGATCAATGCCGCAAATCCCCACCAGCCAGACTTTGGCATGTTATAGGAAAATACTCCATTGGCATCTGCTTTGATCACCTGAGTGATAAAGCTGTCATTTGGTGCTTTAACATTGTCTTCGTTTTTATGTTCTACTTCGATTTCCGCAAAAGGCACAGGCTTGCCATCTTGTAAGACAATGCCACGGAACGCATTATTGGTCCAAAGGCCGTAAGGGCGACTTAAGGGTTGAATTTCAACAGGCAATCCAACCAATTCATCCCAAGCATCACCGCCACCATTTGTCACGACTGTCTTTGTATAATGGACGATAAATTTACTTTCAGCAGGCTCAAAATAAGGGACTGGCTCCACATAAAAAGTGTAGTCACCCATACGCTTTAACTTTTGGCTTGCATGCCATTTCAAATTCTCAAAACCAGATACCTGATCAAGTTCTGATAAAAGGTCTGTTTTCTGGCCTTTATGCATTACCCCAAAAGATTTTGGGCGTTCCATCTTCATCAAAGGCCCATTTTCAAATGGATGTGTGAAGGTCATTTCAAGGGACACTTCTTTTCCATTGTCACCACCAAGAACATTTTTATCCGCTGTAATCTCCACAAAATGCGCAGATGCAGAATAACTCACAAGGGAAAAAGCCAAACCAAATGCAATTGACGCGATATTCTTCATAATATTAAATCCTAAAGTTCATACTTTTTTCGTAAAAATCATACTCGTTTATACTTGTCAATCCAGTTGTATGATAATTA
The DNA here is from genome assembly GCF_009711445.1 of Curvivirga aplysinae. Taxonomy (GTDB): domain Bacteria; phylum Pseudomonadota; class Alphaproteobacteria; order UBA8366; family Aestuariispiraceae; genus Curvivirga; species Curvivirga aplysinae. The sequence continues at coordinate 23,820 of NZ_SMMC01000211.1, forward strand.
TATGAAAATTATGAAAAAATTACGGTGATCGGGAGAGAAGAAAAATGGAAAGAATTACGATATCGTTGGATGATGACCTGTTGGAGAAGTTCGATCTCTATATTCAGGATAAGGGTTACACCAATCGATCCGAAGGTTTCCGGGATGCAATCCGACATCTCTTATCTCATTCCGATGAATTGGAACCCCAAGACGAAGAATGCATTGGCTGCGTCAGTTATGTGTATGATCATAAAGAACGTATGCTGTCGTCTAAACTGGTTGAAACACAGCATCACCACCATGGCATCCAGACAGCAACATTGCATCTTCATGTAGATGAAAGTAATTGCTTTGAAGCCACCGTATTACGAGGCAAAACATCCGAAGTTAAGGCAATGGCGGATCAAGTTACGTCCCAGACAGGTGTCAAAAATGGGCACCTGCATTTGGTGCCCATTAAACCAATTTGATTTTCAGCCTGCTTTATTGTGGTGGCGTCAGGATTTGTACAGTCCAGTCACCTGACCCAACACGTAAGGCATGAATAGATTGCAGGTCAGGATCTTGCCGCCAGTTTCTGGCATCTTCCAAAGTTGGAAATTCAAGAATAACTGAGGCCTCATATGTTTCAGGTTGGCCTTCCAGCACTTCTACCTTTGGTGTGGAGACTAATAATTTTCCATGATGCTTTTTTAATGGAATAGGGGCTTTTTCCCGATATTTAGCCAAAGCTTCCTGATCCAGATTACGGCCAAAGGCCAGACAATAAATAGACATTCAATTTCCTTTCTTTGATGAATTCCTTGCAAAGATAGGTATGATTAATCCGTGCGAAAATTATTGATATTTGCAAATCTAATGTGCAAAAATGTCAATATGAAAGATTGGGATGATTTAAAATTTATATTGGCTATTTATCGCAGTGGTGGGTTAAGCGCCGCAGCACGCGATCTTGGCGTCAACCATGCCACGGTTTCCCGTCGCCTAACGGCTTTTGAAGCGCGAAAATCTTTACGTCTGTTTGACCGTTTTTCAGATGGTATGAAACCAACCTCAACAGGTTTGAAAGTGATTGAAGCCGCCCAACAGATGGAACAACATTATCATGCCATTGATTTGGAATTAACAGCGCAAACAGATGATCTATCCGGCCCCTTGAAACTGGCCGTACCCCAACTGATCCTCAAATTTTCATTGCTGGATATTCTTACTGAATTCAAAGAGAAATACCCGCAAATAGACCTTCAAATCATTGCCACAAATGAAGCCAATATTCACAGAAGAGAAGCCGATGTAACCATCTGCGGAACAGATAAGCCGGAAAACAGTCTATGGGGACGCAAATTGCTCAGCCAGAAGCGAGGTTTCTATGGATCATCAGATTATCTGAAAAACCGAAATCCCGAAGCCCCTTTAAAGCTGGTGAATTTTATCTGGTATGGGGATAAAGTATTGCCCCAAATTAAAACCCATTACCCCAATGCAGAAATCATTGCCAAATTCGATGATATGGTGGCCGCCTTAAGTGCCATTGAAAATGGCATGGGTGTCGGGCGCATCCCCTGTATTATTGGGGAAAACGCCCCAAACCTGATCCGATTATCCAAAACAGATTTGGAAGATTACTCTGATCTATGGTTGTTAACCCATCCGGATTTACGCAAAACACCTAAAATCAAAACCTTTATGGATTTCGTTGGCCCTGCATTAATCAAGAAAAAGAATATATTTATGGGAATGATCTAGAACGCATTTATTCTATCTCTTTTAAATGACGCTTCACCCAAGCCATCTCAAAAAGATCGCCTTTCCAACGATACATAAATATCGGCGCAAGAATAGCTGCAACAAAAGGCTGCGCAGAAATTGGAATGAATCTTTTAACCTCGTTTATATCTGTTAGAGCAACAAACCCAACCAAAACACTATAGGAAACAGCATATGTAATAGATATAATTAACAACGCATTTTTTAGATGATAAGAATTACGTTTCGCATATCTCATCCTCAAAAAAAAGACTGATGGGAATTTGTAGGAATAATATTCGGGTGAGGAAAAAAGGTATTAATAATAAAGCAACGACTGGATAATCGCTGAATTTACCAGGTAAACCGACAAGCAGTACAGCCGAGCTAAACATCAGAATATAAAGTAAAACAAACTCGATACCCCATTCCAGAAACAGTAGTTTCAAATATCTTGGTAATACCAATTTACGCATCTTTTCCCCCTAACTTACGAGACTTAGCCCAAGTCACCTCAAAAAGTTCTCCCTTTAGTTTATAGGTAATATAAGGAGTAAGCATGGCACCTAAAAATTGACTTATATTCACAATAAAGTCACTTTCTAAATATCTGAGCAAACTAATACCGTCCCACTTCATTCCAGCTAAAAAGATAAAATAAGATGCACAGTAAATAGATATTATAATCTTATAGGCATTTTTAAGCGTATAATCCCGACTTTTGGCTGCCCTGATACGCAAATATAGGCTTAGAGGAATCTGAAGATAAACTAAGCGGGTGATCATACCTACTATTGCAATGAACATTGCCGCCCCTAAACCCCAGTTACTGTCATAAAATACATTTTGTATAATCATGAAAGATGCCCCAAATATTGAGCATAAACAAAATTCAAAAAGCAGCTCATAAGCAATTTGATATCCTAGCTTTGTCGGTTGCATTTCTTCCTCCCAAAACCTTACTTATCTTTCTTGACTTTTATAAAGTTGATCCACCATTGTCTTCCCTAATTTAATTCGATCACGAAGATTGCTCATATCATAATCATCTTGCGGAAAAACGCTCCTATGTGCCTCAGCAACTGCCTGATTTACAAAGGAATTATGAAGATAATTTTCCCAAAAATTATTTAAATTACTTAACCTTGCATATATTTTATCTTCATCAACTTCAGGGTTATTTTTAAAATATAAATCACTTAACTCCTCTACCTTGCGTTGCTCTAATTCCACAAGGGCATAATCCAGTTCTTTACCTCTTAATCCTTCCAATCCTTTAATTTCTTGGCCATGATAGAGGGATTGAAAAGTTTGGTAATTCATTTTGGCCAGTTCATGATGTACAAATTGCAGATAATCTTCTTCGTCATCATTAACCATCCCATAGTTCCATTTATCTTCTGCAGCATAACCAAGTGCATTTTCAGAGGTAACTTCGGCAGCTGCTTTAAACCATTTGGATTTTATCGCCCCTTCCTTATTATTAAGCGCTATATGCATTTTCCCATAATTTTCACTATTCTCCAAAATTGTCTCGCCTGGTTCGATCGGGATTTCTAAAAGTTTTTTCTGTCCCTTTTCTTTATATGAAAGGATCAAAGGCTTTTTTTCACGCTTTTGGGTATCGTAAGGAATTTGAGATATGTTTGGCCCTTCCAGATCATATCGAACCTTTGAATCTGCATTTTTTTTCAACACATCCGCATATTTTTGCAGGATAGGCCCTGTAATACCGCTTAATTTGTGGGCAATTTCCGGATCGGCCCGATAAACTCTTTTATTCAAATCATTTAAAACGACTTCTCCCCCATTGGGATCATCCTGCATCATCCGATGAAATAAGTCTGGCAACCCGTTCGTTTCCGATGACTTCGTGACCAAGGTATTTTTCAGACTTTCATTTTCCTGCTTTGCCGCCTCACTAATTTGTGGGGGAAACTGGCTTGCCGTTGGCTTTGACATAGGACCTGTCTGGCCTTGATGAACTTCTTTGGTCAGCTGCGTAGGCGCAAATTTCGCAACAGGTCGTTTTATGGGTGCCTTTTTGAAGGATTGTGGACGTTCTTGAAATTCAGCCCTATCAAGAGTTGGCTTGGCTTTTGGTGCCTTAAACAAAGAATCCCCATCTATGGCTTCATCTTTCAACTCAACCATATTTGATCTCTTTTTGTTCTCTTCATTATTTACAGAAAGAGCTGTATTGAGCAAGGGTTTTTGATCCATATCCAAAGGGGCAAAAGTATCTACACTTTCATCATATCCATCTATCTCTGTGTCTTGTGACACATCATCGTCAAAATTGTTTTCTAACAAATTTGTAGGCTTAAGGGTCTGTATACCACCCATACCACCTGATTTTTTATCCATTTGTGACGATTGTGCATCCGTACCATCTGAGATACCGCCCATATTTTGCTCCTTAATAAAATTACAGAAATCCGAATTTAAAACGAGATCAATATAGGAACAAAACTTCAATTGTCAATAAAAAAGAACATAAAGTGATCATTTCTGTATATTATGAGTTATTGAATCAAAAAAAGGACGCCTGATAAGGCGCCCTTTCTTTATCTGATTTTAAGCGTAAAACTTATTCAGCAGGTTCCCAATAGGTCATCGCATCCAGTTTCTTTTGACGACGCTCTTCAACTGGGAGTTTCCAGTTATGGTCAAAAGTCGCAGATTCCCAAGTTCCATACATTGGATTAGCAAACATAAACCATTTCGTCCCCCACATATGTGCGAATTTTTCCATAGCCGCTTCACGATCTGCCATAGACCCTTTTGCTGCATCTGTGAAATCACCAAAGTTATCGCCAAAATTCATAATCACACGATAATTATCCGCCACATATGCACGACGTGGACTTTTCTTGGAAGATTTCCATTCTTCCTTTTCGCCACGCAAGATCACTGTGTCTTCGCTTTCATCAATCGGATATCCCAACGCTTTTAGATTATTGCGTGTTGCTTCTTCCAAAGGTGCCTTACGGTTTGACACATAGAAGATTTTCACCCCACGGGATTCTGCCAGTTTGATAAAATCCAAAGACCCTGGAATAGCGCCGGAAATTTCCGCATTTACAAAAGGCGCCCATGTTTTGGAACTGTAACTTTTACCTGCTTTGATCAACCATGCTTGATAGGCGGAATTGTCCATCACAGTTTCATCTAAATCCAAAATAACCGCAGGTGGTTTGGAACTGAAATCACCTGTTTGTTCTTCTGGGACCGCGGTCCAGCTTTTATCTGCGATCGCCACATCCAGCATCAAGGATGCAAGTTTATAAGTGCCAATAGCATTTGCCTTATATTCAACAGATGTTTGCGTCCAAACTGTCGCATCCAGTAAATCATTTTGTCCATGATCATCCGCCATCGCAGGTGAAAGTAATGTTGTGGATACCGCCAAAGTCGCCAATAACTTTTTCATAATAGAACCCCGTTTTTTATAAACTTTTTGAAAAGAAACAATTATGTTACACTTTTATGACAATATGCCTAGTGAAAAATACTTCCCCGATAATAACCACTAAAAAACAACATTCATTGCTATTAAAAATTAATAGAACCCCCTATAGTCACTTTCGACGAATAATCGGAGTAAATCTATGCCTTCTAATAACACAAGATTAAAAGTGCTTTTCGCAGGCATTTGTAGCCTTGTGTTACTCATGGCCATAGCCCGATTTTCATACACCTCCCTCCTTCCTGTTATGCTGGAACAAACCAGCCTTGACCATGCTTGGGGCGGATGGCTCGCAACTTTGAATTATATCGGCTATATGGCAGGTGCGCTGATCGCAGCCTCGATCAGTAATTTACGTCTCAAAGACACTCTCTATCGTTGGGGTCTCATTTTGGCAATTTTAACCACCGCCGGTATGGGGTTGGCAGATAATATATGGCTTTGGACTGCATTACGCGTTATTTCCGGCCTTACCAGCGCGGCAGGATTACTACTAGCCTCTGGCTTGATCTTGAACTGGCTTTTACGTCATGGATTTCGCGGGGAGTTGGGCATCCATTTTAGTGGCATTGGCATCGGGATCGCCCTTCTGTCAATCGTTGCAGAAATTTATCTATTACCTCTTGCTTGGCAGGATCAATGGTATTGGCTGGGTGCAGCTGGCCTTATCCTGATCATCCCTGCTTGGCTTTGGATGCCAAGACCACCCAAAGTTATGCCTTTAGATCACCAAAAGAAATTACGTGATAATCCACCCGGCAAACAATTCATTCAAATCCTGACGGTTGCTTATTTCTGTGCCGGGATTGGTTATGTAGTTAGTGCCACATTTATTGTTTCCATCATCAATGATTTACCGGGACTGGAAGGACAAGGGGCATGGGCCTTTGCCTTAATCGGTTTAGGGGCAGCGCCTGCCTGTATCCTTTGGGATTATATTTCCAGAAGCATTGGCCATGTGGGCGCAATGCTCATCGCTTATCTAATACAAGTGCCATCTATCATCCTGCCAGCCCTTATTGTGACTGTGCCCAGCGCCCTGATTTCCGCATTTCTATTCGGATTTTCGTTCTTGGGGATTGTATGTATCGTCCTGACTATGGGTGGGCTTTATTATCCATCTAAACCTGCCAAGATGATGGGGAAAATGACCCTATCTTATGGCTTGGCGCAGATAATCGGGCCTGCAATTATAGGCTATTTTGCAACCAGCTATGGCAGTTACGACTTTGGCCTCTACATAGCAGCAGGGGCGATGATCTTTGGTAGTATATTGATTATCTGGCTAAAACTAATCGAAAAGAAAAATTTCAAAGCCGTTTTAGCAGAATTATAGAAGAACGGGTTCCCCATGAGGCGTATCTATATACGCTTGTCGCCATTGTTCTTTACGCAACTGCATATCCCCCAAAGACACCATCTTCTTGGCGGCCACCATTTCTTCCAGACAATTGATCCAGTGAAGATAATAAGTATCACCTAAGTCAGGGTCCCCTGCCGCTTGGGCTTTTTTAATTTGCTGGCTGAATTCTTCAACCCATTCCTGCCATGTGAAATAGCCGTCCTCGCAAAGCTTAACTGCCATAGCAAAGGCCTGTGCCTGCCAGGGTTCTGAAAAAACTGGCCCCTCTTCATCCTTTGGTAAAAGCGGCATATTCAGACAGATATTTTGTTGTGCTTCGCTCATCACATTTTCTCCAAATAAGGCCGCCAAAGATCCACATGTATCTCCACATCCCCGTCGGGACCCCAGATATCCTTGCCATCAAATTTCACATTATAAAGATGATCGGCCACCTTATTGCCCTTAGAATTTTCATCAGGATAGATAAAGGAACCGAAATATTCGACAATCTCTCCCACATGACCGCGTACATATCGTGGGGCACGCGTGTGACCCGTCGGGTTCATCATCTTAACTCTAACCCTATCGCCAATTTGGAAGGTTTGAGATTGATCGGTGGGGAAGTCACAAGGGCCACCCTTATCCAATATGGCTGCGACTTGATCAGGTCCAACACGTTTATCCTGAATATCTTGAGGCACAGGTTGTTGCATCTTACCAGTCTCTATTTCTTCCTGTGTCGCAAGACCTGTTTCGACCAGTAACTTTTCCACGCCTGCCATCCAGTTTTCGTAATAGCTATTGGACAGGTAATCTATTGGATGTTGTCTTTCTCTGGCATGACGGGAAATATCAATATTCCATTGCCCTAAAAAGCCGGTCGTTAAAGTAAGACCTAATGCGCGCTTTTCCCATTCTGCATGGAATAGCGGCTCTTCCTTTTCGGCTTCGGGATTGATGGGGCCAAGCCCATGCATTCCACCTAAATCATGTGGGCCATTCATCTTATACTTCCCCCGGATTTAAAGCTTCTTCCACACCGATCATGCTATTACGGGAAACCAGTTCTTCTAATTGCTCCTCGGTCCAACCATCTGTTCCTTCTGGACGTTGAGGCATTACCAGAAAACGCATCTCGGATGTGGAATCCCAAACCTTGATTTTCTTACCTGCAGGTAATTCTGTACCAAATTCTGCCAAGACAGATTTCGGATCAGACACCACACGCGCCCGATATGGGGCCGATTTATACCAAACAGGTGGCAAACCAAGCACAGTCCAAGGGTAACAGGAACATAAAGTACAAACGACGACATTATGTATATCATCTGTATTCTCTACGATTTTCATATGTTCACCCTGACGACCTGTATAACCAAGTGACGCAATCGCAGCTGTGGCATCATCCAATAGCCAGTCTTTAAATTCAGCATCAGTCCAAGCCTTGGCAATCACCTTAGCCCCATTTCGCGGCCCCACTTTTGTTTCATAAATTTCAACAATCTCATCAATGGCCGCCGGATCAACCAAACCTTTTTCAACCAAAAGGCTTTCTAATGCTTTGACCCTAAGTGCTGGGTCTTTTGGTGGTTCCGTATGGTCATGTCCATGATGATGTTTATGTTCTTTTTGCCCCATGCCCGCTCACCTTATGTTAAATTTTTCATTATAATTAAGATAATTACGTTTTTTTTGTTTCTTAATTTAAACATCTATCCAATAATATAGGAATAAAATAAACAGGATCAATTTGAACAAGTCATATGACGGAACAGCAAGAGATAAAAAAACCAATCAAATTCAAGATCAGTATTCTGATCGCCGTCATGCTTTTGATTGTTACTTCTATCTCAGCAGTGAGTTCCTATATTTTTTTCTGGGAAGAATTTCAAAAACTTGAAAAGCAAGATGCAGACCTGAACCGGGATCGCATCCGTATTGGTTTCTTTGATAAACTGGAAACCCTTCACCTATCCGCGCTTCATTTATCTTCCGCAAATGACACTTATAGCTTTGTGAAAGGCATGTTTGATTGGCAACATGACTCCTACATTAAGTCTTATCTGACCAAGGCCACCTTCTGGAACAATAATATCGATGTCATGATCTTTATGAATTTGGAAGAAGAAGCCGTTTGGGCCAAAGAATTTAACTCAGATACGGGTATGACACATCCTGTGAATGAAGATATTCTTTCCTTCTATAAAAGTTTCAAACCTTTTAGTAAGGCCGGCAAATATGGCTTATACGTAAAGGAAAGTCGTGTTTTCATGGCCTCAACACGTCCCATATTCAAAAGTAATAGTTCAGGGGAACGTATCGGTTATTTGACAGTAATGCGCGCCGTCGATACAGAATTTATAAATGCTTTCAACGTGGAATTTGGATCAAAAGTCACCGTGAAGGTTATTCCAAAAAATGTGCCCACCCTAAAAAATTTGCACCCAAAAGATGGTTGGGGACAATTTACTGAAACAGATGAACGCGTGAGTTTCTTTAATATCAGCAGTCTTAATAGTGACTATATCGTCAATATTAATGTCTATTCCGAAAGAGATATAACACGCAAAGCACAATTAGCGGTTCTATGGAATGCGGCTGTAATCCTTGCTGGCATGGCACTGGTTTTCTTTGGTCTATTAAAAAGTCTGGATTTTATAGTTGTGACAAGATTGAAAGCCATGGCAAAAACCATACTGAATATCGGGCAGGACGAAAATCATAGAATTAGATTAAATGATGATGGTCAAGACGAAGTCAGTCTAATTGCCCATGAAGTGAACAAGATGCAAGATCGTATCCTTGAGCTCGCTTTAAATGACCACCTGACAAACTTGCCAAATCGCCGCCTATTTGAGGATCGCATGGCTTCTGCCTTGGAACGCGGGCGTCGGGAAAACACACATATCGCCCTTCTTTTTCTTGATCTGAATGGTTTTAAAACTGTGAATGACACTATGGGGCATCAAGCGGGGGATGAACTACTGGTTCGTGTGGCAAGACGATTGAAATCTATCACTCGTGCAACAGATAGTCTGGCCCGCCTTGGCGGCGATGAGTTTGGTTTAATTATGGAACTAAGTCCAGATGAAGATTTACAGGCCGTTGATGCTGTTTGTGAAAAAATCGTCACTACGCTTGAACGTCCCTTCCTCATTCAAGACAAGCCGATAAATATCTCAACGTCGATTGGCATTTCCATTTATCCAGATCATGCCGAAGATGCGACCACCATGATCCGATATGCAGATATTGCCATGTATGCCTCAAAAGCCCTGAAAAACACTAAAGATCCAGATAAAAAGCCTTGGTGCTATTTTACGTCGGAAATGGAAATGAAAGACTAAATTATCTATCAAGATTACGATCTTACGTTTAGCTATATCAATCCGGTTGGTTGATTTTCCAAAAACTCTAGAGGCTGAAATACTGGAAAATCTCGTATTTGAGATAAAAAACTTCAAAAAATTGGCGGTTTTTGGCCTTCAAATACTTGCATGAACCGATTTTCCTTCCTATATACCCATCGAACAAAAACATACATGTACAACAAGGGACTTCCGAGTTGGGTGCCGATGGTTCGGGCCTGTATGTGAAGTCTGCTGCAAAGTGAGGATTACATGAGCAAAGTAATTGGTATCGACTTAGGTACAACAAACTCCTGTCTGTCTGTAATGGACGGCGGTTCTGCAAAAGTTATCGAAAATGCTGAAGGTGCACGCACAACACCATCCATGATCGCATTCGCCGAAGATGGCGAGCGTCTTGTTGGTCACGCTGCGAAACGTCAGGCAGTAACAAACCCGGATAACACATTATATGCTATTAAGCGTTTAGTTGGTCGTCGCTTCGAAGATCCAGAAGTAGAAAAAGATCGCAAAAATGCTCCTTTCAAAATCATTAAAGCTGACAATGGCGATGCATGGGTAGAAGCACGCGGCGACAAATACGCCCCTTCTCAAATTTCCGCTATGGTTCTGCAAAAAATGAAAGAGACAGCAGAATCTTATTTGGGTGAAGAAGTTTCACAAGCAGTGATCACAGTTCCTGCTTATTTTAATGACAGCCAACGCCAAGCAACAAAAGATGCTGGTAAAATCGCTGGTCTTGAAGTTCTGCGTATCATCAACGAACCAACAGCTGCGGCTTTGGCTTACGGCCTAGAGAAAAAAGGTTCCGGCATCATTGCAGTTTATGACTTGGGTGGTGGTACATTTGACGTATCCATCCTTGAAATCGGCGATGGCGTATTTGAAGTAAAAGCAACCAATGGTGACACATTCCTTGGTGGTGAAGATTTCGACCAAGCAATCATCGATTACTTGGCAGATGAATTCAAAAAAGAAAACGGTGTTGATCTTCGTGAAGACCGCATGGCATTACAACGTTTGAAAGAAGCAGCTGAGAAAGCAAAGATTGAACTTTCTTCTGCAACACAAACAGATGTGAATCTTCCATTCATCACAGCTGATGCTTCTGGTCCAAAACATTTAAACATCAAGATGACACGCGCGAAGCTTGAGTCTCTTGTTGCTGATCTTGTGAAACGCACAATCGAACCATGTAAAGCAGCCTTGAAAGACGCTGGCCTGAAGGCTTCTGAAGTTGATGAAGTGATCATGGTTGGTGGTATGACACGTATGCCAAAAGTTGGTGAAATTGTTGAAGAATTCTTCGGCAAAGAAGCACATCGTGGCGTTAACCCTGACGAAGTAGTTGCAATTGGTGCTGCTATTCAGGGCGGTGTGTTACAAGGCGACGTAAAAGACGTATTGTTGTTGGATGTCACACCATTATCTTTGGGTATCGAAACATTAGGCGGCGTATTCACACGCTTGATCGATCGCAACACAACAATCCCGACCAAGAAATCCCAAGTCTTCTCTACAGCTGAAGACAACCAATCCGCTGTTACAATCCGCGTCTTCCAAGGTGAACGTGAAATGGCAGCTGACAACAAAATCTTGGGTCAATTCGACTTGGTTGGATTACCACCTGCACCACGCGGTGTGCCACAAATTGAAGTAACATTCGATATTGATGCCAACGGTATCGTGCATGTATCTGCGAAAGATAAAGGCACAGGCAAAGAACAACAAATTAAGATCCAGGCTTCTGGTGGTTTGAACGATGATGAAATCGATCAAATGGTTAAAGACGCTGAAGCAAATGCGGATAGCGATAAGAAGCTTAAAGAAGTTGTCGAAGCACGTAACCAAGCTGACGGTCTTGTTCACAGCACAGAAAACGCGCTAAAAGAACATGGCGACGCTGTTTCTGAAGAAGAGAAATCTGCGATTGAAGCTGATATTGCTAAATTGAAAGAAGCAATGGAAGGTGATGAGCCAGAAGCAATTAAAACAGCAACAGAAACCCTGATGCAATCTTCCATGAAACTTGGCGAAGCAATGTATAAAGCATCCCAAGGGGAAGCTGGTGCTGAAGGCGGTGCAGAGGCAGGCGCTTCTGACGATGCAGCGGCTGATGAAAATGTTGTTGATGCTGACTTCGAAGAAGTTGACGACAACAAAAAAGACAAATCCTAAGCCTCACGCTTTATGGATCTAGGATGACGGATATGGGCCGGATGCAGGATAACTCTAATTTCCAGCACCCGGCCTTTCCGCATCGACGTTCGAATTAAATTTAGATTCTGGAATTTAAGCCATGAGCAAGCAGGATTATTATGAAACACTTGGTGTTGACCGCGGCGCAGACGCGGCCTCACTGAAATCTGCCTATCGTAAAATGGCGATGAAATATCATCCAGACCGCAATCCGGATGACAAAGAAGCCGAAGCAAAGTTCAAAGAAGTGAACGAAGCTTATGAAATCCTGAAGGATGATCAAAAACGTTCTGCCTATGATCAATATGGTCATGCTGCTTTTGAACAAGGTGGCGGTTTTGGTGGTGGCGGCTTCGGTGGTGGCGCCGGCTTTGGTGGCTTCACTGATATCTTCGAAGAAATGTTTGGTGATTTCATGGGTGGTGGTGGCCGTCGTGGCGGCGGACAACAAAACTTCCGTGGGTCCGACTTACGCTACAATCTTGAAATCAGTTTAGAAGATGCCTATCACGGCCGTACGATTGAGATTAACGTACCAACATCAGTGGAATGTGAAAGCTGTGACGGAAGCGGTGGTGAAGATGGGGCACAACCTAAAACCTGTGGCACATGTCATGGTCATGGTAAAGTACGTGCGCAACAAGGTTTCTTCACAGTAGAGCGCACTTGTCCCACCTGTAATGGTCAAGGCAGCGTTATCGACAAACCTTGTAAAGTCTGCCATGGAAGTGGTCGCCAACAGAAAGAGAAAAACCTTTCTGTGAATATCCCTCAAGGGGTGGATGAAGGCACACGCATTCGTTTAAGTGGTGAAGGTGAAGCAGGGCTTCGTGGCGCACCATCTGGGGATTTGTATATCTTCTTAAACATCGCCCCGCATCGTATCTTCCAACGTGAAGATGCGCATATCTTCTGTGAAGTACCAATTTCAATGGCAGATGCGACTTTAGGTGCCGAAATTGAAGTGCCGACCATTGATGGCGGTCGTGCCAAAGTGAAAATTCCGGCTGGCACGCAAACAGGTCAACAATTCCGTTTACGTGGTAAAGGGATGAGTATTCTTCGCTCCCAAAATCGTGGTGATATGTATATCGAAGCGAAAGTTGAAACCCCACAAAACCTGACCAAGCGTCAGAAAGAATTGCTAGAAGAATTCCGTAAGGAAAGTGGCGGTTCTAACAAACAGCATCAACCTGAAACGGATGGTTTCTTCTCTAAAGTAAAAGAATTCTGGGACGATTTAACAGAATAATCCTAGATTTTAATTACAAAAAAAGCGTTTGCTGTGATGGTGAGCGCTTTTTTTTTGATCTATGTCTGTTAATCAAGAGCTAGCTTTCATCAAAGAGAGATGAATTTTAATGCTAGAATTAATGACACAGATAGGTCTTCAAAGCCTAGAAACAATCTGGATAGCATTTTCCAGTATGTTCTGGCCTGCATGTTTTTTCTTTTTGCTAGCGCTAATCCTGAAACAGGGGAAATTACTCTCTGACATTCAAAAAGCAGCGAAAGAAACGTCCCTTAATCTGCAATTAATTTTATTCAATGCGGTCATAGTTGCACCAATCATCGCCTTTTCATTAGAAGGTTTTGAATTTTTCTTCAGACATCAACAATATGCTATTCTTACTCGTGACCATTGGATGAACCTACCGATACCCATCATCATATTTTTTACGATCTTCATAGGCGATTTTGTTGGATATTGGCGTCATCGTCTTGAACATACCATTCCTTTATGGCCCTCCCATGCCGTTCATCATTCTGACACCCAAATGACATGGTTAACATTGGAACGATTTCACCCTATAAATCGACTAACGACCTTTTTAATTGATACTGGTATATTGTTATTTTTAGGCATTCCACCTTTCGCCATCATCATAAATAATATGGTTCGCCATTATTATGGTTATTTTATCCATGCGGATTTACCTTGGACTTATGGCAATATATTGGGAAAAATATTCGTTTCACCTACCATGCACCGTTGGCACCATTCGGCCGATCCTAAATATTTCCAATGTAATTTTGCAACAATCTTCGCCATTTTTGATTGGGCATTTGGAACTTACAAACTACCAGGACCATGCAACAGCCCACTAGGAATAGCAGATAAAATTCCAACAAGGTTAAGTAACCAAATTTTATATGCTTTTAAACCTTCCTCTTATTCTAAACTTATTCGATACCGATTTAAAAAATTGCAAAGCCCCAAATTTTAAGTGCTACTTATTGAAGCCCACGCAAATCATGTTAGTCTCCGACAGTTTAACAAGATATCGGTTGATCTATGATAGTTTTTCCAAATGAACGTGAATCCTTTTTAGAACTTATTCCCAAGGAAGGCATTGGTTGTGAAATTGGTGTTGCTGAATGTGTTTTCTCCCAACATCTATTAGAGAAAACACACCCCAGAAAACTTCACCTTATTGATCCTTGGGTGTATCAAGAAAGAGAGGACTATCAAGCTGATCTCAACAATGTCAGCAATGATGAAGGCGAAAAGCGATATCAAGCCGCTTGCAGCCAGTTTAAACATCAAGTGGATACAGGACAGATCGAAATCCATCGTAAATTTTCTTATGATGCTGTCTCACAATTTCCAGATAACTATTTCGACTGGATCTATGTGGATGCAGTACACTCCTATGAAGGGGCAAAGAAAGATCTTGAGGATTATCTACCAAAACTCAAAGATGACGGTATTTTGATGGGGCATGATTATGCAAATCATATTGCAGCTCAAGAAATGGGGTTTGGTGTCGTAGAAGCCGTTGATGATTTTTGTCTTGAAAATAATATGAATTTTGTTGTTTTAACTTATGATGCCTTTCCGAGCTTCGTGTTAACGAAATCCGACAACAAAAAAGTCACAGAATATTTAACACTTTTGACGAAGTTTAATTTTCCAGAAGCCATTGAAATTGTGGATTATCCAAAACATAACAAACTGCAAATGGACATATTGGATTTTAAGACCGAGAAACGATTATCCTATAAATTCTTACATCGTGAATAGAACAGCATTACATCTTAGAAATAAATACTGTTTTCCTTCGCCTCTTAGTAAGATAGAAAGAGCCCAGTTTTAAATTTCCTCTTATGAAGGTTTCAAATGTCCGATCTTAGAAAAGTTGCAATTGTTGGATGCGCGGGGCGCATGGGTCAAATGTTGGTCACCGAAGTTATCAACAATCCTAAATGCGAATTATCTGGCGCCACAGATCGGGCTGGCAGTTCAGCAATTGGCCGTGATGCGGCTGCTATCGCCGGACTAGAACCATGCGGTGTCATCGTCGAAGATGATGCGGCGCGTGTCATTATGGAAGCAGACGTAGTTATTGATTTCACTGCCCCTGCTGCAACTGTTGATCATCTGCGCCTGTGTGCACAGGCAAGCACAGCCATCGTAATCGGTACAACGGGCCTTACCAAAGAAGATGAAGCCAATATTGATCTAGCAGCACGCCATGTACCTGTTGTTTATGCGGCAAATTATAGTGTTGGCGTTACCTTATTAAACGAGCTGACCCGTAAAACAGCGGAAATTCTGGATGATGATTATGATATTGATGTGTTGGAAATGCATCATAAGCACAAAGTTGATGCCCCATCAGGCACCGCTTTGATGTTAGGTAAAGCGGCTGCGGCAGGTCGTGGTGTCGATCATGACGAAGTTAAACAAGCTGTACGTGATGGTCAAACAGGCGCGCGTCCGCGTGGTGAAATTGGATATGCGACCCTTCGCGGTGGTGATGTTGTTGGTGAACATAGCGTTTATTTTGCCGCAGATGGTGAACGTTTAATCCTGACCCATAAAGCCTCATCCCGTCAGGTCTTTTCCAAAGGTGCCGTGCGCGCAGCCATCTGGGCAACTGATGCTGAACGCGGTGTTTACGATATGACAGATGTCTTGGGCTTAAAACAGCCTATCGGCTAAGACTTTATTAAAGGGATTGTCGATTTATCTATCTTTTCCGACTGACGGCAATCCCACTCAAGATCAATCCAAGCCCAATAAAGGCTGTTGATTGTGGCTCTTCACCCAAGAACAACATCCCCCAAAGCAAACCAAATAACGGCACCATATAGTTATTAAGGGATAAGAAAGCCGCCCCACGCACTTTTACAATACGAAGTAAAATAATCTGCGCCAAAGCAGTTGAGAGCACCCCCAGAGCGACGATAGACCCAATGGCTTGAACAGTTGGATTTAACATCCATGGCTGATCAATCATCAAACTTGCCGGAATAGCAAAGACGCAAGAGGCAATCATGATCGTTGCGGCGGTCGCACGACGGTCCGGTTTATGGGACAATTTTTTATTCACAATTGAAGAAATACCATAGCATATCGCCCCTGTCGCCACGGCCAATTGATATAAAACGCCTTCACCCAGATTTTGTAACGCATCTGCCCCAATCAGGAAAACAACCCCTGTGAAACCAACAATAATACCAATCACCCGACGTAAAGAAAGTTTCTCATCATCTGTCGTGAAATGCACCATGATCAGAGTGCAGATTGGCACAATTGCCATCAAAATCGAGGCCAACCCACTATCTATTCCCTTTTCACCCCATCCAATCAACGTGAATGGTACAGCATTTCCGATCACCGCGATGACAAAAGCCCAAAACCAAGTATCCTTATCCTTTGGTAAATTCTGACCTGCCATGCGCGCGGTGATATAAAGGAAAATAGCAGCAATCGCCAGACGTCCGGCCGTGATAGTAATCGGTGGCACGGTATCCACCGCCACCTTAATAAACATAAAAGAACCACCCCAGATCGCGGCTAAAATGACCAACATGCCGTAATCCAGCACAGATTGGTCTTGTGTTGTCATCGTCTGTGTTGTCATTCCCCGCAACCCCATTGAAATTATTATATGAATTTATTTTATTTCTTAGATTTAAAAGACTTTAGGCGCGTTGTTTTTTAAGGACAAGCCTTATTCAGGCACAACACTGTGTTAAATTGAACAAGCTAAGATTTTTGAGGTTTTTCAAGCAGATGTCCATATCAAAGCACCCCCGACCCGATATTCATCCACCGCTTGCTGGATATCATCAGCTAGTTTCTTACATGCTTTTGGCCCTAGAAAACTGCCTACAAATATATCTTTCCCATGGCTCCGCAATCGAACAGCGGAGGATTTCCCACGCCTTTTGATCGCTGCAACCTGTAACCAATTAGGTTCAATTGAAGTTACTTTTTCTTCGCCTTTTGGAGAAACACGGCGAATTTCCAACCCTTGGGATGTCAGGCGAATATGTTCCAAACGCCGAGCTTCGTTCATATTCACCTTAAAAGCATAATACAGCAGGATAAAATCCAACCCCGCAAAGCCCAAAATAGGCCATGCCCCGATTAGAAAGAAAGCAAAACTGATAAAAAACAAGATGATAGCGATAAATAAAAGCAAGTTGCGAAAGCCGCGTGGCGACAAGCTTCGATGAGGTCGAAGCTTCACATCCAGATATACTTCTACATCTTTCGTCATGTGATCCACCAGTTAAACAAGCTGTCTTATTTCTGCCTTATTAGGAGTGTAGCAAAATCACGTGGGTAAAACTATGTCAAATTCACGTGAAACCTGCCCTTTCTCCCTAGACAAAACAGGGCGAAACATATCACATTACGGATCAAATCGCTGGGTTGATCACAAAATTCATATTTTAACCAAATTCAATAGATGGAGAATGCTGCGTGTTTCATTATTTCTACAAGTCAAAAGAATGGGCATTTTGGGCCTATGGTGGCGGCGCAGTTCTTATTTTCTCTCTCTGGCTTCAAGTTGAGCTAACCGTTGCCATCAATGGATGGTATGGTGATTTTTACAACTTATTACAAACTGCAGGTGAATATACGGATAAATCCGATGAAGGGATTATGTTATTCTTCCAAAAGTTAATCGGATTAGATTATCTAACTGGTACCGCAGAAGTTGAGCATCCTTCCTTCCTTGTTCTTGCTTTTCCATATGTCTTCTTAGCCTTATTCACCAACTGGTTTACGCGTATTTATGGTTTGCGTTGGCGTCAAGCAATGACCTTTGGCTTCATCCCACGCTGGCGTACGGTTGAAGAAGAAATCGAAGGCTCATCACAGCGTATTCAGGAGGATTGCAACCGATTTGCACGCATTGTTGAGTCATTAGGTTTACAAGTTGTTCGCGCCGTAATGACATTAATCGCCTTTATTCCAATTCTATGGGAGTTAAGTGATAAGGTAGATGTTCCCGTTCTTCGCGATATTGAAGGATCCCTTGTTTGGGGTGCATTGATTGTGTCACTCGGAGGGTTATTAATCTCTTGGATTGTCGGTGCGAAACTGCCAGGACTTGAATATAACAACCAAAAAGTCGAAGCTGCCTTTCGTAAAGACCTCGTCTTAGCAGAAGACAATAAGAAAGATTACGCACGCCCTGAAACATTATTTGAATTGTTCACTGGTATTCGTTTCAACTATCAACGCCTGTATCTACATTATGGATATTTTGACCTATGGGTAACATCTTATGATCAGTTCATGGTTATTGTGCCTTACTTGGTAATGGGTCCGGGCTTATTCACAGGCGCAATTACGCTTGGAGTTATGGTACAGGTTTCAAACGCATTCCAGAAAGTACACGGCGGATTTGCTTTATTCTTACATAACTGGACAACGATTACGGAATTACGTTCAATTTATAAACGCTTGCATGAATTTGAGGATAACTTACAAAAATACGAAAAACCTCAATTCAAACCAGCTGATTAATTAAAACAAAAACTCGATCAGGATCGAAAAAATGAAACGTGAATTGGTAGAGGAATTTTTCCAATGCCTGCACGATAAAGACCCGGACCCACAGGGGGAGTTGAATTATACCAACCCCTATACCCTGTTGGTGGCGGTGGCCTTGTCGGCGCAAGCAACTGATGTCGGGGTGAACAAGGCGACTGAAAAACTTTTTCAGATCGTCTCAACCCCCGAAGATATGATGGAATTAGGCGAAGCCGGCCTGAAAAACCATATTAAAACCATTGGCTTGTTTAATTCCAAAGCCAAGAATGTCATGAAAATGGCAGAGCTTTTGATCCGTGATTATAATAGTGAGGTGCCAGAGGACCGTGCAGAACTTGAAAAACTTCCCGGTGTAGGTCGAAAAACCGCCAATGTGGTCTTGAATATCGCATTCGGGCACCCTACTATTGCGGTAGATACTCATCTTTTCAGGGTCAGCAATCGAACTGGATTGGCACCAGGTAAAACACCATTAGAAGTCGAAAAAAAGCTGGATCGCAAAATTCCCAAACATTGGAAATTGCATGCGCATCACTGGCTTATTCTTCATGGTCGTTATGTCTGTAAAGCAAGAAAACCGGACTGTCCGTCCTGTGTGATCAAGCATATATGCCGATTTAAGGGGAAAACTGTTTAACCCAAACCTGAACAGACTACCGATATATACCTTTTGCTAATTTTGAGTGTGACCATGCCTGACATCACCCTACCTGAAAATGATCAACCATATGTTTTATACCAAGCATCTGAAACAGATAATCTATCTGAACTGGATGTAGAGAAAGTAAAAGCACTTTACAAAGAACATGGGGCGATCCTTTTTCGCGGTTTTGAATGGGATGTCCCAGATTTTAAAGACCTGACATCCAAGTTTTGTTCCCATGGTGCCCATAACAGCAGTATTGGCCGTGATATTGTGGATCGCGAACATATCATCCAATCCGTTAATCTAGGCAATGAAGCCTTTCCCTTACATCCTGAAATGTCCGCTCAACCATGGAAGCCGGATGTATGCTGGTTTGCTTGTCAGAAACCAACAATCTCAGGCGGGGAGACAACAATTTGTGATGGTGTTGAAATCATAAAAGCCCTACCGAATGAAATGGTGGAAGAACTGAAATCCAAAAAAATCAAATATGTTCTACCAACAGAAATGGATGAGATTAAATATTGGTTAAACACCAACAATGTCACCCGTGAAGCGCTTGATAATATGCCAGAAGATTGTCCTTTTGAATTCTTCAAAATGGAAAATGCGCTTTATAAGTCTTATGTAACTGATTTCTTCCACGAAACCATGTTCCAATCCAAACTGGCTTTTGGGAATTTCATCTTATTTGCCCGTTATTTAAACAATCGCATGAATTATCCGCTTTATGAAGATAACAGCATTATTCCAGAAGAAATTTCGGCTAAAATCAAAGAGGTTTCTGACCCGTTAACAGCCCCGATCAATTGGGAAAAGCACGATATTATCATGATCGATAACAGTCGCTTCCTTCATGGTCGCAACGAAGTGATGCCAATGGATGACCGTTATATCCTGACCTATTTCGGTTATCTCAATTTTGCAGAACTTTCACCAAGAGACCAAAAGCAACGTTGGCGTAAACCGGGCTTCTTCCGCTTTTAGATATCAAGGTTAACTTGTTTGTGGATTGCTGTGACGCATATGATCGCGCAGCATTTCCGCAAAGCAGGCCCGTTGCTCATCTTCGGTCAAGAACTGACTACGCAGGTCTGTAAATTTTACTTTGATATCCGTCCCGATCGTCGTTGACACCGGATAAAGGAACAAGTCCAGATGACAGACCCCTTCTTTCCATTCACGGCGATATTGCCAAACTTCGATCTGCCCATCACGACGGGCAAAAATCGGGGCACCGATTGTCTCATTCACCATAGATAGGCTGGCGCCTAAAAACTGATCCGGATTGTCATCCACTTCGATCACACGAAGAACAACTTCTTCCTCTTCAAGTTTTACTTTAGGCTTTGGTTCCACAACCACCTCTTCAATCACTTCGACTTCCGGCACAACTTCCGGTGTAGATGTCGTTACAGGCGCAGGTTTATCCGGTTGCCCCCCGCAAGCCGCCAATAAAAAAGTTAATCCGGTAAAAAGAAAAAAACGCGTTATCATTGATTTTCAATCAAATCCTTACGGCCTGTCATTTCAATTACAGACGCACCCTCTTCAAAACCGCCTTCTTTTTCTGCCATCTTCATAAATAAATGGCTCATCATCGCAGTGGCAACCAAAGGCGTTAGCAAGTTCAAAAATGGGATAGTCATCATGAAAGCGCAAATAAATCCAAGCAACATCACTGTCCCTCTATGCTTTTTACGCATTTTTCTCGCTTGGTTCGGTAACATCCGGCGATGGGCAACCTGTTCGAAATATTCACGTCCCATCAAATAGCCATTGATTAAATAATAGAGAACCAGACCAAGGCCTAAAATCCAGAATGTCATCACATAAAATGGTAAGGCGATTATATTAACCGCTACAACAATACCCAAGAATTTCAGCGCATTGATAATTGCTTCGACCGTTGAAGTATCACGGGCTTTGCCCAAAAGCGGATAATGTTTTTCTTCAACGGCTTCACAGACATCATCCAGAAAAATCCCCATACTGGCCGTCATCACCGCGGGGAACAAGAAATAGGTCAGAAAGATGGATATAAAAATACCACCGGATACAGCCAGAAAATCAAATGTATCGCCCATCCATGTAATAACATCACCGATGAAAAACGGCAGTTCTGTCCAAGTAACTGCCCCTAACGCAGACCAAATAACCATCCATGTAAGGATGAAAATACCGATCGCAGTGAGCAAGGATTTAATTAACACGGACATAAAACGTGGGTCCGTCATTTGACCCAATGTTTTGGAAAAAGCAGAGAACATATCAACCCTATTTCTGTTCAGAAAAATCTTTATCTCTAATTATGTAAGGATAACCGTGAAAAGGCGCAAGCTTTCAGACCCTATTTAATTAAAATCCGCCCTATTTCCGCCTTATTTTCTGTCTACCTTAATTCTAGCCTTGAAGTGGCAAATCCGATAAGTTGCCGTTTGGGGTTAATCCAAAGCCAAATCAAGGTTAGGATTTTCGGGTTTAAAAGTGATTTAGGAATTCCATTGATATGAATTTGATGCGCGCCGTTGCCACCATCGGAGGCTGGACCATGATCAGCCGAATTCTTGGCTTTACCCGCGATATGTTGATCGCCAATGTGGTGGGTGCAGGCATGGTTGCGGACGCCTTTTTCATTGCCTTTAAATTCCCCAATCTATTTCGCCGCCTCTTTGGTGAAGGCGCGATGAATGCGGCTTTCGTCCCGCTTTATGCCAGAAAACTGGAAGAAGACGGACAAGACGCCGCGCGTAAATTTGGCTCGGAAGTGGCCGCTGTTTTATTAACCGCTATGCTATTCCTGACCATATTAGCCTTTATCTTTATGCCTTATGTGATGTCGGTTGTGGCCCCCGGATTTAAAGATGATCCGGCAAAATTCCTGCTCACCATTTCTTTGGCACAAATCACTATCCCTTATCTGTTATTCATGACGTTATGTGCACAATTTTCAGGTATGTTAAACAGTGTGGGTCGATTTGCCGCGGCGGCGGCTGCACCCGTTTTATTAAATGTGGTGATGATCATCGTTTTGGTTTTGGTGAATAACCATATTTTAGACGCACCGGGTCATGCCATGGCATGGGGTGTTGCCATTGCAGGTTTGATCCAATTCCTGTTTTTAGGCATTGCCTGTCATAAGGCAGGTATTCTTCCCTCTTTCACAATGCCGCGCTTAACACCGGATGTAAAAAGGCTTCTGATCTTAATGGCGCCCGGGGTTTTAGGTGCGGGTGTTGTACAGATCAATGTGATGGTCGGCGATATTTTGGCAAGTTTCCTGCCGGAAGGAGCCGTCTCCCTTCTTTATTACGCAGATCGTATCAATCAATTACCACTTGGGGTGATTGGGGTTGCGGTTGGTGTGGCCCTTTTGCCCTTGATGACCCGTCAATTACGCGCCGGCGAAGAAGATGCCGCGATGCATAGTATGAACCGTGCTTTGGAAATTTCTTTGCTATTAACTGTCCCCGCTGCCGTCGCCCTTGCTATGATACCTTGGCCAATTATTGCGGTTTTATTTGAGCGCGGCGCCTTTAGTACAGAAATCAGTTATGCCACCTCCCGTGCCCTACAAGCTTTTGCAATTGGGTTGCCTGCCTTTGTATTAATCAAAGCTTTAAGCCCCGGCTTCTTTGCCCGTGAAGACACAAAGACCCCTGTAAAAATTGCCATCTTCAACGTGACCCTCAACATCATTCTGGCCTATATCCTGATGCAATATATGAGCTATGTTGGGATTGCCCTTGCCACCAGTATCACCAGTTGGATCAATGTTTTTGCCCTCGCCATTATCCTGTATAGAAGAGGTCATTTAAAACTGGATCGCCGCCTTCTGCAGGCGGGTTGGAAGATAGTTTTATCTGCGACCTTAATGGGAACAGCCCTGATCTTTACCTTCCATCAATTCTCATTCACTTTTCTTACCAGCGGCTTCTTAACCCGCTTTGGTATCTTGGTCGGCCTGATCACCCTAGGTCTAGCAAGTTATGGCCTCATGATCCATTTCACAGGTGCTGCAAAGATTTCTGATGTGAAAGCGATGTTACGTCGCCGTAAGACTTAAAATTATGCTAACCCTTACATAACTGAGTAATCATTAAACGGGAGAAGATGATGCGCCTCAAATTCTGTGCTTTGTTGTTACTATATCTTGGCTTGACCTCTCCTGCCTTTGCAGGATTTGAAGAAGGCAAAGCCGCCTATGACGCAGGTGATTTCGAGACAGCAAAACAAGAATGGCTTCCCCTCGCCAAAGCAGGAGATGCAGAAGCACAGTTCTGGATGGGGAAATTATATCATCCATCCAAAAAGGAATTTATCGATATTGATCAGGCAATCTATTGGTATTCCCTCGCCGCAGAACAGAATTACAAAAAAGCGCAGAAGCATCTTTCCGCCGCATATGTTTTCAAAAGACCCGCTTCAAAATACATTTATGATGTTATTAAGTGGGCGATTATCGTCTATAGACAGCATAATGATCCAGACCTAAAAAATGCACTAAATGCACTTAAAGAATCTATACCCATAGAAATATATAACGATGGCGTAAAAATGGGGGAAGAGTGGCTAGACAGCCACTCTAACAAATAAAACTAAATTATAAGTTTAGTTGATCTAAGAATTTCTGTCCTCCCTTCTCCAACACACCCTCCGTTGCTTTATTGCCGCCTATTTTCTCATTTCCTTTTTTGGCCGCTTTACCAATCATAAAGCCTCTCGCATAATTGCCAATCAAGGCTTGAGAAAAGGCGCGGCCTGCGTTGAGGCTGAGGGTCGGGTTTTTCTCTAGGAAAGTGCGGATGGCAACGGGATTGGTGAGATCAACGCCTGCCTCTCGATAGAGCTGGGTCATGCTTTGTTGTTGGGCTTGTTGGCCGGCAGCAAAGGCATCGGTGACAGATTTCACTTTACCTGCCCCCTTCGCTGTCTTCACCATCATGGAAGGTACACGTGCCACTGGTGCCCATGACACAAGTTCAAACCCTGCTTCCAACGCCTGTTTTACCTTCCCTTTTTCCAAGGCTTTCTGAATTTCTACGCCACGTGGATCATAGTCTGGATTTGGAATACCGGGATACTGAGCCAGATGCTGATAGGATTTTGCCAAGGCCTCTGCCCCATCCTCAATGACTTTGTTCAATTCATCTGGATTTGAACCATCAGGGAGACCTCGTTCCCGCATGATTTTTCGTTGTCGTGTCAGTTTATGAGCAAGGTTAGTTTTCTCTGCCAGCATAAGTTCACGTTGAGCCAAAGCTTCACGCGGATGAATATTCTCATTATCCATAATGGGAATTGAAAGTTGTATATCAATCTCTTTCAATCGCGCCATACGATGCCTTAACAAGACATAATCCGTTAACTCTGTAGATTTTGCATGAAAATCATCAATGGCGTCACTGCGTTCTTCGAAATAAGTTGCTTCGTCACCTTCTTTCACATTGGCCCAATAACGGCGATTTTCTTCTACCTTATCGACAACTTTCGGGTCCTCTAAATCTTCATCACTTAAAACCCGGGTAATATAGCGATATTTATTCGGATCCACCCGATGAAGCAAACTGGCCCGGATCAAGTTATCATCAGGATATTGTTCCAGAATCTGTTTTTCCAAAACTGCCTTTTTGTCATCATGATAAGGATCATTAAATAACCCACCTTTCCACTCCGAAATCTGATTATTCAGTTGAACCGCGGGATGCACTTCCTCGGCTTTTAAGAATTTAGGTATACCCGATCTGCTATAGGCCAAAGACACGACCTGAGAAAGTCTTGCCGCAGTTTGTGGATCTTCCTTATCCACTTTGGTCACAAGATCCTCAATCACGGCACGCCCTGCCACAGGATCATCTTTCAACATGGTTTCAAAAACACCCTGAAAACCGTTCACCTCACCAGATTTAGTCACCAACAAATTTGCAAGGCGAGTATTTTCAGTGCGGGCTTCTTCACTTATCAATGGTTCAGATGTAGCCTGTTGCTCTTTGGCTTTTGGAACCTTTTGTTGCGGCAAAAGTTGTTTCGCAGGCGCTTGTTGCCCCAGTGTTTGCTTCTGCTGTGCTAAATTGACTTCAGCTGTCTTGGCAGACGGTTTTTTTATGAATGGTGTTTTTGCCATAGGAACTTTTGGGGCAGCAGATTTCACATGCGGCATTTTAACCAAAGAGGAAGCTTGCATAGATACAGACTCTGCTTCCTTTTCTGCTGCCTCATTTCGTTGATCCATCAATTTATATTCTTGCTGACGAGCCTTTTCTTGAAACGCCTTTTGGTCTGCTGCCATCTTGGATTTGATTTTGCGGCCTTCTTGTTGTTGCTGTTGGAAAATCTCTACCTGATCGGGTTCTTCTACCTCAACATCCAACATATCCGGATCATCCAATATGGGTTGAGAAACAGAATTTATTTTTGTTGTTGATTTGTTCTTATAATTATTTAAAGTAAAATCAGATGAATTATCAGAGAAAGTAGATTTTGTAAAAGAAGAGCTATCCGTTTCTTCTTCCATCCCACCAGAAAAATCGAAAGAAGAAAGATTTTGTCCACGCGTTAAGAGCCCACCTTTTTCTTCACTTCCTTGCTTCATATAGTCATTTGAATAATTGCTATTCTTGTTATTTGTTTCTGTGGCCATCCCACCCATAGAGTTACCTCCTAATGAAATTATTTTGTATTCTTTTTGTTCTTTATTATATTGAGAACAAAAAGTCAATATTTCAAATAATTCAGAGAAGAATTAGTAAAAAACCTGATCTAGCTGTTCCAGCATTTCCGCATCTTGGACGAATTTATTCATGTCAATGACGCGGCCTTTTTCGAGCCAGCCAGCACTATGCAAGATCAAATCGGCCTTGGACCAGAGAGATGATTGCATCAATTGGATGCCATCATAACCCGATTGGGCATCATGGATTTTGGAACAGGTAAGCATACCATCCCCACGCCCCGGGATGCCGAGACGATCCATTAATTGCGCGCCACCCATCTGAACAAACTGGGTTTCTGCACAACCAAAATTCGGCAACATGGATTGCATGGAAAATGGGACGCCATAGATACCGCCCATCACCGCCACGCCCGGTTGGTAATATTGGCTTAACGCCACCCCCATCATGACTTCAGCTAGACCTTGGGCCAAAGTTTCCTGCACCGTGACCATACTGGTACAGCCCATCATCATATAGGAAGACACCATGGAAGCCTGCCCCAAAACACTTGCTTCGCGCAGGCATTTTAACGGGTTAGATTGCGCGACCAAAGGTGGTGTTGTGTTGATCATATGAAGAAGTTTGGTTTCCCCTGCCACAAATGTGGTTGCATCCGCCTCTTCCGCCACGGCCTTTAGTGCTATTTCATTGATCACACAGCCCATCATAGGTTTGGTGGAATGTTTGAGATGGGCGTCGGCCATATCCAGATGTTTGGTTTTATCGGTGCGATCATGGATAATGCATAATAAATAACCACTGGTCCCAATCTTTGGGAATTCCTCACATAGCTTTACCAAATCCACATAATCATCATAGGTACCAAATTGCGTATAACCATCCCAGCGCCGCACATTCGGCGCCCCAAACATAGGGGCAAAGATCGGTGTATTTTGACCGTCCACCTTACCTACGGTTAGGGATTTATCGTCACTTACCCCGCGCCAAATAAAAGATGTGGGTGCCTTATTGATATAGCTTTTCAGGATATCAAAAGAAATGCGCACCCGTTCCCCTTGAACGGATGCGCCCATTTCTTTTAAAGCTGTCAGGGATTGTAGATCATCCCGTAAGTCCATGCCGACCTCTTCGAGGATCTGTGCGGTTAGTCCCTCGATATAATCCAGTTTTTCATCACTAAAGCAGGGAAAAGCCGGTAGGTCTTGCATCTTCGTCTTTTGCTTTCGACGTTACGCTTTTAGCGCTGCTTCAATCGCGGCTTGATCAAGGCCATGTTGACCAATCACCACCAATTGGGTTTGACGTGTTTCCCCATCATTCCAGGCACGATCGAAATAACGGTTAAAGCGTGGCCCAACCCCTTGGATCACTTCACGGCGTTCAACGCCCGGACGGTGAATAAAGCCTTTCACACGCAATACGTCATGTTCTTTCACAAT
The DNA here is from genome assembly GCF_009711445.1 of Curvivirga aplysinae. Taxonomy (GTDB): domain Bacteria; phylum Pseudomonadota; class Alphaproteobacteria; order UBA8366; family Aestuariispiraceae; genus Curvivirga; species Curvivirga aplysinae. Next base: position 51,487 of record NZ_SMMC01000211.1, read on the forward strand.
ATCAATGATTTTTGCTTGGAAGGCATCCGCATCATCCACATCACCTAGTTGAACCGTGAAGCTTTCAAATTCATCATGATTATGGTCGTGGTGATGGTCATGATCGTGATCATCATCGTCGTGATCGTGGTCATGATGGGAATGACGTGCATCCAAATCATCTTCAGCGGCTGCATTCATACCAAGCAAGACTGTTGGATCAACTTTCTTTTCGCTAGAGGAATGCACAAAACGCACACCATCACGTAAGGTTTTCTTCAATTCTGTTTCGATCGTGGACATTTCATCATTGTCCAACAAATCAGCTTTGTTCAAAACAACCATATCCGCGCATAATAATTGATCTTCGAACACTTCTTCCAACGGATTGTCATGATCCAAATTCTCATCCGCTTCGCGCATTTTTTGAACTGCATCTTCATCATCCGCAAAACGGCCTTCTTTGACCGCTTTTGAATCAACAACGGTGATCACGCCATCCACGGTAACTTGCGCGCGGATTTCAGGCCAGTTAAAGGCTTTTACCAATGGTTTTGGCAAGGCAAGACCAGATGTTTCAATCAAGATATGGTCCGGCTTATCGTCACGATCCAATAAAGCTTCCATGCTTGGCAGGAAATCATCCGCCACGGTGCAGCAAATGCAACCATTGGCCAATTCAATCACGTCTTCGTCACTGCAACCTTCAATGCCACAGCCAACCAACATTTCCTTATCAATGCCAAGATCACCAAATTCGTTTATCAAGAAAGCCAGTTTCTTACCATTTGCATTTTCCACCATATGACGGATCAAGCTGGTTTTACCTGCCCCCAGAAAACCTGTGATCACAGTAGCTGGAATTTTTTGAGCCATGATTAAATCCTTAAATCAAATTATTGTTGCTTGTTTCTTTGTTTCTGACCTCTAGATAGTCAGGTCCGACCCAAGCTTCAAGCCATAAACTTTTACCCCAAATTTAGCGGCTATCTTTCATCACCAAGGGTAGGCCGGCTGCAACAAAAGTGACGATATCTGATACAGATGCGACTTGTTGATTCATCCAACCGCTTTCATCCCTGAACTGACGTCCCAATTTGTTGTCTGGCACAATGGAAAGCCCCACTTCGTTTGACACAAAAACCAGATGCCCTTTGGCATCTTGAATGGCTTCTATCAGATCGTTGCGCTTCACTTCCAGATCATGCTCCGCCAACAGATGATTGCTGAGCCATAGGGTCAGACAATCCACCAATAAAATTCGGTCTGCCTGTGCATGCATGCGAATGATGGTTGAAAGTTCCAGCGGAGCTTCCAAGGTCATCCAGGTTTCATCGCGTTCATCTTGATGACGTTTGACCCGATCTTGCATTTCCGGGTCAAATATTTGCGCGGTCGCCAGATAGAATTTTTGTAAATCTTCTTGTTCGGCAATCTTATCCACAAGGCCCAAAGCATGGGATGTTTTACCGGAACGTGCCCCACCTAATACCAGTTGAACTGTCATCTATTTTATCCTTATGCCTCATCACGATTGCGACGTGGCAACCAGTTTATAAAGCCCAACCGCCAATGGGTGGTATCTTCCCCTTGAATATGGTCCAGACGGGTCACAGACACATTTTCAACGGAATAGGCCAAGGCAGCTTCGGCCCCACAATTGGTTGCAATGCCCAACGCAGAACGGATCGTCCCGCCATGGGTCACCGCAATAATATCTTTACCTTCAAAGGCATTGCTATGTTTAGTAATGGCAGGTCCGACACGGGCCATCAAGTCCACAAAGCTTTCCCCTGCAGGGGGACGTTCAATAGCAGGTGCCAACCAATATCGATGGGCAATACCATCTCTTAAAGTATCGAAATCTGCATAGGTAACGCCTTGCCAGTCGCCAAAGCTTTGTTCCCGAAAATCTGCTTCTTCAATACGTGCGGAGAACTTCAAACCGCCCGCTTCCAGCGCATCTGCCGTTTGATGTGTGCGTTGTAAGTTGCTGGTGATACAGATCGCATCTTGCGGCAACATATCAGCCACATGTTTAAACATATTTTCATCGGAACAATCACAAGGCAAATCTTGTTGGCCGTAGATGCGACCTTCATTGCTTATTACAGGTGCATGACGCACCCACCACCAACGTGTTACTGCTGTCATAATCTTCCCATCCTATTTGATAAGCCAATCGCTTAAGGAAAAGCCCAAAGTATTTCCAACCGCCATCACGGTTAGGTAAGTTGTAATTTCCACCACCTGACAAAGGGCCCCCAGACTGTCTCCGTTGGTACCGCCTAGTTTGGCTTTCATAATTTGCATAAAACCAACGCCCGCCACTAATGGCACGGCTGCAATAAACACAGCTGCTTGCACCGGAATAAATGCAGAAAATGGAAGAAGGCCCAAGACTAATGCGATCAACGCGATAGGCATGGCCGTTTTTCCTGCCGTCGCAGCCATGCCTGTTTTTCCAGCTGGTGCCTGCAATGCCATCACCATGGACATCGACGCCCGTCCCAAACCATGGGCCGATACCATCACTACCAAAATCAGGATCGGATTATAGAAACTCGCCAAGGCCCCCGCCCGCAAGGCAATATTCAACACCAATGCCAGTGCACCATAGGCCCCAACACTGCTATCACGCATAATAGACAGACGTTTCTCAACGCTATGTCCGCCCCAATAGCCATCAGCCACATCGCTAAAACCATCCTCATGCAAGGCGCCAGTCACAAATACCGTCGCAACAATTGCCAAAACAGCCGCCAGCCATCCGGTTAAGCCAAGGAAAGTCGCCAAGATAAAGACACCTGCCCCAATTGCCCCGACAAGCCAACCCACAATAGGGAAAGCCCAAGCCGCCACACTGATCTGGCGTCCATAGTAAGGCATTGGAATACGGGAAAGAAATAGAAAGGCCGTGGCGATATCTGCCCAGATTGGCAGGCCACGTGGCGTTTCATTTTCTGGCCCCTTTCGGCCTTCAGGCAAATCCTTGCCGCTTTTTTCTCTTTCTTCATTCATAACTAAAGGATATACCGCTAACAGGTATTAGAAATCCAGCCGAAAACAATGCTGGGCCAAATAATTTTAATTTGATGGTAGCGACAATGTCTGACACACCCATAGAAGCCAATTTTGATGAAATCCGCGACATTATCCGTGGTTTTCACGGTCCCAATGAAAAAGCGCAGAAAATTGCGCAAGATCGTGAAGGTCAATTGACCAAGCCACCGGGGGCTTTGGGTCGTTTGGAAGAAATCAGTGAATGGTTCGCCACATGGCAAGCAAAAGACAGCCCTTCTATTGAACGTCCACGTGTTGCTGTTTTTGCCGGTAATCATGGTGTGGCAAAACAAGGCGTTTCTGCTTTCCCACAAGAAGTCACCGTGCAGATGGTTGCCAATTTCAAAAATGGCGGCGCGGCAGTGAACCAGCTTTGTCGTACCCATGATGCAGAATTACGTGTCTATGAAATGGCGCTGGATCAACCAACCCATGATTTCACCGAACAACCTGCGATGAGCGAAGAAGAATGCGCAACCGCCATTGCCTATGGCATGATGGCCGTAGAAGAAGGCGTTGATGTGCTTTGCATTGGGGAAATGGGCATTGCCAATTCAACAAGCGGGGCGGCATTGGCCTATGCCTTGTTTAACGGCGAAGCTGCTGATTGGGTCGGTCCGGGCACAGGTGTTGAAGGCGATGCCTATGACAACAAAATCCGCGTAGTACAGGAAGCCGTTGGTAAATATTTCCATCAACGTCATGATCCACTTGAAATCTTACGTTGTCTTGGTGGTTATGAAATTGCCGCAATGGTTGGTGCTATTATTGCCGCTCGTATGGGGCGTGTACCCGTGATTTTGGATGGATATACAACATGTGCGGCGGCGGCTGTGTTATACCAGATGGACCCTGCGGCCTTAGACCATTGCATTGTCGGTCACCTATCTGCAGAACCTTCCCATATCCAGCTATTGGAAGAAATCGATAAAGAACCGTTATTGAATTATGGTATGCGTTTGGGCGAAGCCTCCGGTGCCGCCCTTGCCCTTGGTATCGTTAAATCCGCAATTGCTTGCCATACAGGCATGGCAACTTTTGCGGAAGCTGGTGTTTCGGATAAAGATTAAAGACCTGTCTTAAAATAAGAAGTGAAAAGGCACAGGATTTGGTTCTGTGCCTTTTATTTTATCACCCTTTAATTTGTTTTAAGGCTTTTAGCCAATCTTCGATATGGTAAGAATTTACAATCTTGCCATTTTCAACGGTGTGAATATCGATCGACATGATCTCAAACGCATTGCCTGTTGCTGGTGCACCAAATAATGGCTTTACAGGTGTACCTGTTGCCTTGCCACGTACCACATAACGATTACCGTCTTGCAATATATCAACCACTTCCCATTCCAAATCCGGGATGATGGATCCGAAATAAGCCACAGTTTTTGCAAAACCGGCATGACCGGTTGGTTTTTCATTTGTTGTCCAGTCATCAGACAGGATTTTCTTTGTGCGATCCGCCATATCACTGGCCGTCGTATCACTTAACAATTCTGAATAAAAAGATTTCACCAAATCAATGTCATTTGCCATTGCTGTTGATGCTGTCATCCAGATAAATCCACCTAAAACAAGGGAAAGTAATTTTTTCATTTTTATCTCCAAAAATCTCTAACAGAGGCTCAAAAATGCGATAGATCGAAAGCTACATCGCTTTTTTTATTTTAGGGAGAGACTAATTTAAGTACATTATGTTCACTATTTACGAACATAAGAGAGATTAATGCATACCCATCACTTCAGATTATTGGCCTATTACACTGAAATTGTTGAATGTGGGTCCATTCGTAGCGCCAGCCGAAAATTAAATATTTCCCCTGCCGTCTTAAGCAAGGCCCTGTCGGATTTAGAAGAGTATCTGGGCATGACCTTGTTAAAACGTGGGAAACGAAAGGTCGAAATCACCCCGGATGGTCAAGAAATTTATAACCATGCCCTGACCATGGTGGACGCCGCAGCCACCGCAGTTGATCTAGGTAAAAAAGAAAATGAAGACATATCCGGTGAGCTTAACATCACCTTACCAAGTGATTTATGCATATGTTGGTTGCCGGAAATTCTAGATGGGTTTAAGGCGAAATATCCAAAAATCAAAACCTTCTTCGCGGCCCAGGACCAAACCATTGATCTTGGCACATCTAATTTCGATATAGCGGTCCGATCAAAACATAATATGAAGGAAAGTCAGGCGGCTGATGTCTTTTTAAACCTACCTGTTACCTTGACCTGTCATCCGGATCTGATCCCAAATTCTAAAGCTGACTTAGCAGAAATTCTCGCGAATGTGCCCTATATCGGATTTTCACATGGTATTGTTGAAACGCAGGTTAAAGGCCTCAATAAACGCACACAGCGCATTGAAACTTTCTCTGTTTCCCCGGAATTTTCAGTAAATGTGGGATATCTAACCAAGGAACTAGCGCGCGCAAAATTCGGAATTGCGCTCATCGTTGAAGCCACAATAAAACAAGATGAACTCAATGGCGATCTTATTAAAGTTTCTCAAGATCATGACTTCGGCTATTTAGCCATTCGATTGGTCACAAGAGATCGTCTGCATTCCCCAACCGTTCGAGCCTTTCTCAAGTACGCAAAAGATCAATATGGAAAATAAGTGGAAGGAGCGAAAGGATAATCCTTTCTTATTTATGCTTACAGATTGACATTTGAATGGTCCTGAATTAGATAACCCGTATCTAAACAGCAGGCCTGCCCTGCGCTATTAATGAGTTTTTATGTTAGAGAATGTATCAAAGTAACCTCGCTTCTGGTTCGTGAAAGAAGCAATTAACGCAACGGATGCTATCGGCTGTGCTGTTTTTGTGCGTCTGACCGTTGCTAAGTTACTTTCAGCATAAAGACTAAACTCAATGAATATTTCAAAAGCTGAACAACGCGCTTTGCACGCGTTGGCGCAAGGCGGTTGCATTCGTTTTGAACGTGGCTCAAACGGTCATGTCACCGAAGTCACCTGCTTTAACCGTGATGGCTATGCCTTGGTCGGATTTTCCATAGAGGTTTTTAAAAAACTAAAAAAGAAAAAGCTGATCCGATCAAAAAAAGGGCAAGCCTACCAAATTTCACATGAAGGGCGTTTAAACGTGAATGCCCAACTCGACAATCGATAAATCACATGTTGGCTCAAACAGGGCTGGCATCATTGCCTATTCCCAAGGGTTAAGTCTTCTATAGGCTTCATTCGACGGAATATGTATTATAGTTAAAGAAAGAAAAGCCATGAAACATACCAACGAAGATATTCAAATGCTCCAAAATCTTCATCTACTTGCATTTGGTGAAGAAGAAGGGCCAATCATTTCAGACTTGGTAAAAGAATTTCTTCTACTGCCTGAGACTATCTCTATTTCCATAGAGCGGGATAATAAGGTTGCAGGAAATATCATATTTACCCCGTTTCAAATAAAGGGGCATCCGAACAAGAAATGTTATCTTCTGGCACCTGTTGGGGTACTACCTGAATTTCAAGGACAAAAAATTGGGAAAGATTTGATCGAAAAAGGAGCTGCACATTTAAGATCAATCGGGGCGGATGCCATATTCGTCTTAGGCTATCCAAAATATTATGCCGCCAATGGGTTTGTACCAACATATATCCTGCCACCTTATCCAGAACTCACAACATATCTGGAGGCATGGAAAATACGTGAATTGAAAAAAGGCGCCATGAATGGGATCAACGGGAAAACAATTGCTGTTGATCCAATCATGAAACCTGAATTCTGGGACACATCCAATCGACCTGAATAACTCAAGGACTATAAGGGAGCATTTTATGCTCCCTTATAGTCCTTATATTCTAAAAGATATGATAAATTTATAAAATTATTATATTATTTTGAAAACATCTGTATTACAGTTCGCTTCACTGAATATAAAGAAGTCGACAATTTGGTATGGGGATAAACCTTTTTCGTTGGCATGCCTCACAGAAAAAGGTCATAGAATGAGTACAAATACCAAGCAGTTGGAAGATAAACTTCAACGCCTTTCTATTGCACTAGATAGATTGTCCAAAGATAAGAAAGAAGCACGTCAAACGCTGATTTCTGACATTAAAAAAGTTCAACAAGACATTATAAAGGCAAAAAGTAAACCTGTGCCCAAAAGTAAACCGACCAATTTAGGAACAATTATTATTGCTTCCGTTTTTATAGCGGTCGTAATTGGTTTTATTAGTTTTTTCTCAACTGGTGGGCGCCTATAAATCCATATTTATACATGATGT
>NZ_SMMC01000209.1 GCF_009711445.1 Curvivirga aplysinae
ATTTATCTAAATTGATGTTAAACTCACTTTGTTGCTGTGGGATAAAATGGACGACCCAACATTGAAAAAAAATGATGATGCCGAAAAACCATCAAATGATGGTGGTTCAAAGGAAATAGTATCGGTAGATACATCGACGCCAGTCGCGAAACCACAGTTTGGTAATGATGGTACTTCAGTTTCATCTGAGCCTAAACGTGAGTATCATCGTCGTAGCTATGAACAAACCAATCGTTTCCGTATCAGTATTAAGCCGAGCTTGGTCATGCTGGCAGTCTTGATTACTTTGGCGACGTCTGCGGCTATTCATTTTCCTTGGATGTATACGGCGACAAGCAATGTTAAAGAGTTAGTTGCCCAACTTAATCAAGAAATTATCAGTGATATTTCAAGTGAAGTAAAAGTTATTTTTGATAATGCAGAACGTGTTCAAGATACCATTGCTGAGTCCATGGAAAATGGGGCAGTCGACGTTAACTTTAAAGGGCGACTTTTAAATTATTTTTTCCCCTTATTGAAAAATAACCCCGACGTAACCTGGATTAGTTACGGTGTGCCTAATGGGGATTTTTATGGGGTTAATCGAGTGAATTCTCAGAATTTTCAATCAGTTAGAAGTTATTGGAATGAAGAAGACAGTATAGCTGATCGCCATTATAATAAATATGTCCTACAAGAAGGTCGTTTGTTCCAAACGCAATCTTCTACAGAACAAAGGAAATATGACGCACGTGAGCGTCCATGGTACCAAAAGGCTATAGAGCTACCAATTGAAAGTTTAGATTCTGTATGGACAGATGTGTATATTTTCTCCACCAGCCGTTTACCGGGAATTAATATCGCACGTCGTGTTGATAAAGAAGGAGAATCTATAGGGGTTGTTAGTATTGCGATTGAATTGGAAAGACTGTCCAATTTTATGCGTCATAAGTTTAAAACAAAACCAGGGACCGCGGCAATATTACGTGGTGATGGCTCAATGGTTGCTTTTGTAGACGCGAATGAGGTTACCTATCTGGATGAAATAACGAATAAGCCCAAGTTACGCCCAATTAGTGAGTCCTATCATCCGCTTTTAAGTCTCGCCGCCAAAGCTATTGCGCAAAATTCGGTAGCCCTTGATCAATTAGATGACTACCTGCATTTTGATTTGGAAGATAAAAATCAGGATAAGTATTATGTGACACTTGCACCCGTAGGGCATCAAGACTGGTCAATAGTTACAATCGTACCGGAAAATGCATTTTTATCATCCATTAAAGAAAATAATAAAAAGCTATTGGTTACGATTTGCTTGTCTATCTTTGCCGTTGGTGTTTTTGCTGTCTTGGTTGCACGTCATTTGATTACTAAACCAATCTCCAAGATTATTAAACAAGCAGAGTCCATTGAGAAATTTGAACTAAACAAAGTTCGTAAAGTCAATTCACCCATTTCCGAATTGGATGATTTATCCAATGCTTTCAATAAAATGTCGCGTGGTCTTGGTGCTTTTAGAAAATACCTTCCCTCAGAATTGGTTCAGATTTTGGTGCAAAATGACCAACTCGCGCGCGTTGGTGGTATTAATCGGACGATGACCATTTATTTCTCCGATTTGGAGAATTTTACGACGATTTCGGAAATTCTAGGCCCTGCTTTGGTTCCGCATTTATCAGAATATCTAGATCAAATGTCTGGTGAAATTCATGCGGAGAATGGCATCATTGATAAATATATCGGCGACGCAATTATGGCCTTTTGGGGCGCGCCAAATGTGAATGATGACCAGGCCGTTGATGCTTGTCGGGCGGCCCTTCGTTGCCAACAGTTACTGTCGGCCATGGCGGAAGTTTCCAAAGATCCCAGCCATCCTGTGTTTAAAGCGCGTATTGGGTTGAATACTGGACGTGTGATTGTTGGTAATATTGGGTCGAACTCACGCATGGATTATACGGTTTTAGGAGACCCTGTGAATTTGGCTGCGCGTTTGGAAAGCCTAAACAAAACCTATGGGACCCGTATCCTAATTGGATCTACAACCTATGAATTCGCGAAATATGAAGTTGTTGCCCGGAAGATAGATACAGTGAATGTGAAGGGCAAAGATCAAAAAACTCCAATATATGAATTGTTGGCAATGCGGACGCATAGTGGTGCCATAATGCCTGAATATGATTGGGTTAATACTTATGAAGAAGCGCTGGATCATTATGAGCGTCAGGAATTTGAGAAATCGATTAAATTGTTTGAAAACGTGATTTCTGAACGTGGAGGTGAAGATGCGCCTTCTTCCTACATGATTGAGCGTTGCAAAGCGCGCATCGCGGCAATTACCAGCTTATAAATTGGCTTTTTTAGGTAGTTTAAGGATTTTCTCACGGTGACTTTCACAAAGGGAATCGTATAATCGTCAGACGGTCCTCGATTAATTGTTTGTATCACTCCGTGTGAATACCATTGATGAGCAGTAAATCATCAATCAACTCGATCAATAGGAAATTGAAACGTAGAGCTTAGCCAGACAAAATTTCGCTTTGACTGAGTGGAGGTTGTTTACAGCTTAAGTTTAGCGACAATTTTCCGAAGTTTTGTTTAAAGTATTTACTTTGACACTGCTATTTCCCTTTATAATCAGGCACTAACCTTGAGTCTTTATCCAGTCAATGAAGGCCATTACATTGGGATCGTTTTGTACTTCTTCAGAATAGACTAAGAAGTAGCCATAGTCTGACAATTCACAATCACTCAAACGAAACAATTGTCCCGCTTCGATTTCATTTGAAATAAGATCATCATTTAACGCCACACCTTGCCCATCCAATACGGCTTGAACGCGTACATTTGGGTCAGGAATAATCAACGTGTCATATCGTGTCCCGTGTTGGACACCAACTTTATTATACCAATTTGTCCAAGCTGAGCTTTTGTCACTGTCACGTAACAATGTGAATTTAGCAAAGGCGCTCTCAAGACCTTCTCGTTGAACTTTCTCATAAGCATCTTTATTCCCGGTAGGCCAGGCGGGGCAACTAAATAGCTTGGTCACTTCAACATTACGCCATTGTCCATTCCCCCATCGAATGGTGATCTGAATGTCTTTTTCAATCTTGTCAGACATATCAAGAATAGGTTCGATCCGAAGTCTGATATTTGGGTTGGTATTCATAAATTCCATCAAACGTGGCGATAGCCAACGAGAGGCAAAATAGGTGGACATACCAATCGTTAGTGCGTTATCGGAAATTTCTTTCAAATGAAAGATCTGGGATTCTATCTGCGCGAAAGAATTTTTCGCTTGCATCAATAGATCTTCCCCTTTGGGTGTTAGGGTTATCCCACGCACATTTCGTTTAAATAACATAAACCCAAGAGTTTCTTCTAAACGTTTAATTCTATGACTAAGAGCCCCTTTAGTAAGGTTCATCTTCTCAGCAGCATCAGATATACTGTTGAACTGCGCAATATCTACAAAAGATCTTAAGTCATCAAAATTACGAAAAGCCATCTATATCGTTTAATTAATTTAAACGATGGAGTCAAAATTTTTCGATTTTCATAAAGTAAGATATGCCCCACATATCTCATATAAACGCAAATCAACTTGTACATGATGTTCAAAAGCAAATCATATTAGGTTTCCCTCTCATGACAGAAACGTCACCAAGAATCAAGGTAACAGATCGTCGCAGCAGACGCGGCAATCGTATAAAGTCGGTTGCGAAGCAAAAGTCACCAATCCTGTCTAAACGATTCATAGCCCCCTACGAACTTTTGTCAGACTCTGTTTTGGAGAGGTTGGAAGAACAGGCTGATTGGCTTTTGGAAAATGTTGGCATGGAATTCCCAGAGGGAGATGATTATCTCGACATATTTAGGTCGGCTGGTGCAAAAGTTGAAGGAAGACGTGTCAAATTTAGAGTAGGTCAAGCCCGTCAATTCTGTGAAACCGCACCTACCGTTTTCAAACTTGAAGCACGTAACCCGGTCCATAGTCTTGAACTTGGTGGAAACAATATTGTTTTGATGCCGGGCTATGGGTCGCCATTCGTCACAAGTCGAGACAGTTCAAGGCGATATGCAACACTGGACGATTTTAAGAATTTTGTGAAGCTGACTTATAGTACTCCTTATTTGCATCATTCCGGTGGTACTATTGTCGAGCCCTCAGACATTCCAGTAAACAAGCGTCATCTGGATATGATGTTAGCCCATCTTACCTTGTCCGATAAACCATTTATGGGATCTGTCACACATCCTGCACGGGCACGTGATTCCATTGAAATGGCGCGCCTTGTATTTGGTCAGGAGTTTATGGAAACAAACGCAGTTATGCAGGGGAATATCAATATTAACTCCCCCTTTGTTTTCGACAAGACAATGGCCGATTCTCTGCGCGTTTATGCAGAAGCTAATCAATGTGTTTGCATTTCGCCGGCCATTTTTGGAGGCGCAATGGGGCCTGTTACACCAGCGGCAATTGCAGCACAGACACTGGCTGAAAGCATCGTCGGCATTGCACTTGTCCAACTAATTAACCCCGGATGCCCAGTTGTTATGGGGAGTTTTCATTCTACAATGAATTTACGCACGGGATCCCTGACCTTCGGGACACCTGAAGCCAATCTGGTCAGTATGGCCTTGGCACAATTGGGGAAAAGGCTGGGTGTTCCCATACGTTCTGGTGGAGGGGAGGTTACTGCTGCGAATACAGCAGATGGTCAAGCAATGGCAGACAGCACAAGCGCCATGTGGGCCACCTTATTGTCCGGTGCCCATCAGGTGTGGCATGCCGCAGGCTGGTTGGAAGGCGGGCTGACCATGTCTTACGAAAAATTCATTCTGGATATTGATAATTGCGGTGCCCTTCTCAGGATGCTGCAAGGTATGTCGGTAACGCCAGATACTCTTTCCAAAGAAAGTTATGAAGAGATTGGTCCAGGTCAGAATTTCCTTTCAACCCGCCATACCCTCGCCCATTTTGCCGATGCGAACTACGAATCCTTGCTTCCTGACGTTGGCCCCTACGAATCTTGGAAAGAGGCGGGCAGTTTATCTGCGGATCAAAGGGCGACAAGCGTCTGGAAGAACATGCTGGAAGCTTACGAACCACCTCAACTGGATTCAGAAATATTGTTGAATCTCAACGACTATGTGGCATCGCGCAAAGAAGAGATGCCTGACGCTTGGTATTAAAAAAGGAGTTTGATATGACCAAAGAACTAAGCCGTATATCTGCATTGGCTTCCCGACATACAGAATTAGGATCCGGCCTGGAAGACTGGAATGGTATGGGCACTGCCTGGAGCTATAACTCAGATCCAAATGATGAGCATGATGCCATTCGGGAAAAAGCAGGTATGTTTGATATGTCTCCCCTTAAAAAAATATTTATCCGCGGCAAAGATGCTGCCGAAGTACTTGATCATCTGACCACACGGGAGATGAGTAAGATTAATCCTGGTCAGGCGGCCTATTTATGCGTTTTGACTGAAGAAGGAACGCTGGCAGATGATGCGATTGTCTCCAATAATGGAGGAGATGAATGGATGATCGTACATGGGTCAGGTGAAACCATGGCACTTTTGGAGCAGTCTGCCACTAATCGAGATGTGAATATTGCCTTTGACGACGACTTGCATAATGTTTCGGTTCAAGGACCAAAATCACTTGAAATTCTTAATCCGCATTGTGATTTTGACCTACAGGCACTTGCTTATTTCCATCATCAACCAGGACTGTTATTCGGTCATCCCTGCCGTATTTCACGTACGGGATATTCAGGGGAGCGCGGCTACGAGATATTTGCGCATGGATCCGTTATTGGGGATATTTGGGATAAACTTGCGGCATCCGGGGTAATGCCTTGTTCTTTTGCGTCCTTAGATAAAGTTCGTATTGAAGCAGGGCTGTTATTCTATGGCTATGATATGACAACAGATCATACTCCCTTTGAAGTCGGATTAGGCTTCACAATTAGCAAAAACAAGAAAGGTTTCAGAGGCTGTGAGGCTTTATGGGCTAAACAAGGCAAAGAGCAAATTCAAAATGTTTGTTTAGACATTAACCTTGATGACATGGCAGTAGGCGGTGAGATTTTGTTTATGGAACAGCGCGAGGTGGGTGTCGTGAATAGTCCTGCCTATTCGCATCGTCTTCAAAAATCACTTGCTCTAGCGCATGTTCATGCAAGCTTGGCGAAGCCCGGCACTGTTCTGGAAATGCGAGGCGATAATATGAGCACTACTGCCACCATCGTGGAAATGCCAATTTATGACCCTGATAAGTCTCGAACGCATGAGGTTTAGCTTTTCAGGTAGATCTCTTCGTTAAAACTTGGCTTGAATGACTTTGCTTCAGAACGATAGCATTTAGACGCGGTTTTTATAAAAATTATTAGCGAGTTTCATTATTTGTGGTGCGCAGTTGAAAATTTGCGCCCATCTTCCGAAGTTTTGTTTGAAATATTTACTCGCGCACTGCCATGAATACTTATTGACTCTAGGAACATTTTCTAAAAATCAAAGACGTGTTTATGCCCCCAAACGCAAAATTATTAGACATCATATATTCAGCATCGAAGGTTCTGCCTTCGCTTACTATATAGTCTAAATCAGCACATGCGGGATCGACTGTCTTCAAGTTGGTTGTATGTGTGAACCAACCATCATGCATCATCTCAAGACCTAGCCAAGCTTCAAGCGCACCACAAGCACCCAAACTATGACCAAAATAGCTTTTTAATGAATGAATAGGCGTTTGACCGCCAATAACTTTCAACGTTGCATGGCTCTCTGCAATATCTCCACGCTCTGTAGCAGTACCATGCGCGTTGACATAATCAATTGCACTAGCATCCAGTTTCGCATCTTTTAACGCTGTCTGAAGGGCCATCTGCATTGTTTCTTGAGTGGGTTGTGTTATATGATTTCCATCGGAATTTGTTGCAAAGCCAACAACTTCACCATAAATCGTTGCGCCACGTGCCTTGGCCCGTTCATATTCTTCAAGAATAAGTGAGCCTGCACCTTCTCCTATAACCAACCCATCTCTATCTTGATCAAAAGGACGGGGGGTCAAGTCAGGTGCATCATTCTTGGTCGATGTGGCATAAAGCGTATCAAACACAGCTGCCATAGACGGACAAAGTTCCTCAGCACCGCCAGCAACCATGACATCCTGCAACCCATATTTAATGGATTCATACGCATAGCCGATCCCTTGGCTTCCAGATGTACAAGCACTTGATGTAGGTATAACACGTCCTGTTAAACCGAAAAAAATACCAATGTTAACCGCAGCCGAATGGCTCATCATTTTAACATAGCTAGTTGCGGTCAGATTTTTAATCATGCCGGTATTAATCAACTCAGAAAACGCCGTCATAGGTTGGGTGCTGCCAAAAGAGGAGCCATAGGCCACCCCCATACGACCACTGCCAAAGAGATCACTATCTCCGTCCAAACCAGCATGTTTTAGGGCAACCTCAGTCGAATAAACCGCCATACGGGATACAGGCCCCATAGAGCGCAACTGTTTTCTTGAATAATGCTTATCAACATTAAAATCCAATATCGGGCCAGCCAAACGGGTATTCAGGTCTTTGTAAAAGTCCCATGAATCCATTTTTTTTATGCCCGTTCTATTTGCACGGAAGGCTTCTCGAATAGTTGGCCAATCTTTGCCAAGCGATGTCACACCGCTCATACCAGTTACAGCTACGCGTCTCACTTAATACATTCCCCCATTAATTGATAGCACTTGCCGTGTTACATAAGCAGCTTCATCGGAACATAAATAAGACACAGCGCCAGCGACCTCATCAGGGGTCCCTAATCTTTGTAATGGGATCGTTTTTTTGATTTGGTCTAAAGGCAAATCATCTATCATTTGTGTTTCAATTAAACCGGGAGCAATAGTGTTTACAGTGATTTTACGCTTACCCAATTCTACCGCAAGAGATTTCGCTGCCCCGATCAAGCCAGCTTTTGAGGCACTGTAATTTGTCTGTCCCCGATTACCTACTTCACCAGAAAGAGAGCTCATGACGACAATACGACCTCCTTTACGAGCAGATACCATCGGCATGACAAGTGGATGCAGAACATTATAAAAACCATCCAGATTTGTATGGATGACTTGGTCCCAATCAGCAGCAGTCATGGCAGGAAAGGCGGTGTCCTTGGCTATACCTGCATTAAGTATTGCTCCGTAAAATGCGCCATTTTCTGAAATAAAACTTTCTATTTTCTCTTTGCATTCCATACGGTCAGCAATATCAAATTGTATCAAGCTGCCCTCACGACCCACATTTTGTACTTGTTGCAAAGTTTGCTGCGCCCCATCCCAGTCGCGACCATAATGAATGACGACATCAAAACCGTCATGGGCCAATCGGGTGGCAATTGCTTGTCCGATTCCTTTACTCGCGCCGGTCACAAGAATACTACGTCCTGTATTCGTCATTTCAGGTCATCTCCATAGCGTCAAAATTATCTGGTTGATAAACATTCAGTGTCGCGTTAGAGACTTTCACCCCTTCACGCATAATGATACATTCGAAAGCTGCCATTTCACCATCGTTATAAAGAACGCTTGCTTCAATCTCAAGGATATCACCAAGAAGAAAATCACTTTCCGATAGGGTTAATTTTCTCGTCCCCAATAAGAAGCCAATCTTAACGTCCTCCCCCAGATCCAAAGCTAGGACTCCTTTATGACAAGCAATGGTTTGTGCCATATATTCCACGGCGATATAGGCCGGTACTGCATCTCCATATAGGAAAGGTGCCTTTTCATTAATGCAGACAACAGACTTAATTGAAGTTTCATTATACCCAACAACTTTATCGACTAAGATCATTGGGGCTTCATGGGCCAATAAATCATTAGTTGAATAATGACAGCTTTTTAATTCTAGTTTACTCATAATGATCCACGCCCCAGAATAACACTCACATTATTGCCACCGAACGCAAATGAGTTACTCATCATATAATTGGATGAAGCTTCAGCCTTCGACGACACTAAGCGAATGTCTTTTGCCATTTCCGCAAAATTTTCACCACAATAGTGTTGGGGTAGCTTGTTATGTTGAAACGCCAAATATAAAAAAGCAATTTCATTAATCCCCGCAGCACCTAGCATATGACCTGTTAATTGCTTGGTAGAACTTACATAAGGTATATTTTCCGAAAAAACAGACCGGATAGCCTTGACTTCCATCGCATCATTAAGATGTGTACCAGTTCCATGTACGTTGATATAGCAAATATCTTTTACCTTTATATCTGCATCTTTGAGCGCGAATGACATGGCATTAGCAGCCCCAGTGCCTTCAGGATCAGGTGCACTCACATGATACGCATCACTGGTTTCACCAATACCCAATAATTCGGCACCAACCATTTCTCTTGTCAAAAGAAAAGCGGCAGCGCCCTCGCCGATATTAATGCCGTCCCTTGTTTCAGATAACGGATGACACAAACCATTTGACAGCGCTTCCAGTGCCTTAAAACCATTCAAAGTCAACTGACATAATGTATCAGCGCCCCCTACGATAACTGCATCACAAAGCCCAGTTGCAAGATAACGGCGTGCAGTAGATAAAGCTTTTACACTTGAGGTGCAGGCAGTTGAAATCGTCAATGCAATGCCATCGAGCCCGTAATAAGCACGCACAAATTCTGAAATTGAACTTGGTTCCTGTTTTTCATATTCAAAACTTTCGCCAAAACTGCCCAATTTACTTTTAAGCATAATCTGATCTTCATTATCAGAGATACCTGTCGTGCTGCTGCCTAAAACAACCGCAACTCTATCTTTCCCATATCGTTTTATCGCCTTTTTGATTTGTGCCTCTATTTGCATAAGAGCCGCCAACATCATACGATTATTACGACTATTAAATCGTTCAAACTCTTCAGATATCAAAGGAAGAGAGGATGAGACTTCACCGACAATAACAGACTGACCTTTGATCAAATCCATGCGTTCTTGCATCCCTAGCAAAGACGGTTGGAAAAGATTATATGCCACTTCGGTTGACGTCTTTCCCAAAGGATTGATAATCCCAAGGCAATTCAAGAAATACCCCATATTATGCCCCGACCTTTTGAGAATGGATGATTAACTTATAGCCAACGTCTTCATTAACTAGGGTAACATTTTGCTGCCACCGGTTATTAGGCGAGTCTTCGGAATGGATGATGACATGTGTCATTTCTGATTGATGAATTACACGTTGTCGTCCATCAACTTCAACATGTTGAATTGAATTATCAATATCTTTAAGGCGGTCCACAGGCCAGAAACTATAGACCATATCTCTGAAAATATGATGCATAGATATGGTTTTTGGAAAATGTTCATAAGTTTTATAGTCTACACCTTGTTCAGACCAATATGCCTCTGCCAAACGTTGACCAAATGTATCTAGAATAATCACTTTAATACCAGAATGACGAATGGAAAGTCTGGATTGAAAGACAAAATTCTTTTGCTTAAAACGTCCTTGCAAAAGCTGGATAACTTCACCTTCAAAGTTAGGTGATTGCCATTGCAATTTAGACGGTATTGTTTCTTTATATTCTAACGCATCAAGCTGGTCGCCTGAACAAGCACTAAGCAACAGAAAAAGCCAGATCAGAATTATTCGCATTGGGCAGCAACCAAATTGATATAATGGGCAGGTCTTCTGACAAATGCATTCTCTTGATCCCAAGCATAACCTGCCAAAATTGAGGTGATCATACGTTTGATATCATTATCAGTATTTGGGGATTGTTTGATAATGCGTTGAAGTCTGCCATCGTACCACGAAGAGACGAATTCCCTGAAACAATCCACTCCTACCATGAGTGGTCTTACATATTCCTGAGTCCAATCAATTTTACTTTCTTGTTTTTGTTTAAGATAAGCATCTACCGCTAAATCGGCAGATTTCATCGCAATAGTTACACCGGATGAAAAAACAGGATCCAGAAATTCTGCCGCATTCCCTAATAAGGCAAAACGTTCTCCAGCGAGTTGACGCACATTAGCAGAATAACCGGTGATTTTCGAAACTGACCTGATCTCTTTTGCGTCAGATAAAAGGTTTTTTAATTCCGTCATGCCGGAAATACCTTGCCATAGGATCTCCGCATTGCTTTGCGAATTATCTGCTGATTTGTCTGTTGGCATAACAATACCAATAGAACTCACATTGTTCGAAAAAGGAATCAGCCAGGACCATATATTCGCATCCTTTTCATGCACTGAAATTAGAATTTTATTGCGGTCAAATTCTTTCTTATCTAGTTGATCATGAATATGTGTGAAAAATGCAGTACGTGACGGAAAATCAGAAGGTTGATCCAGGTTCAACAATCGCGGCAATACCCGTCCATAACCGCTAGCATCCATCACAAAATCGCATTCAATTTTTTTTGTGTTTTGATGGTGATCTTGGATTTGCAACTCACATCCTGAAGGATCAATATGCGCTGCTATAACCTCACATTGATAATGGATAGAAATACCTGCCTTTTCAACGGCATCGGCAAGAATTTTATCAAAATGTTGGCGCTGTACTTGGAAGGTTGTGTCCCAACCATCTGCGGTTTTTTCCGAGAAATCAATACTAGCGAAGCCATCTGGAAATTGAAAATTAGCGCCATTTTTATATTGGAAATTCGCTTTCTCAACAACCTCAATCAAACCAGCCCTTTCCAAATATACCATCGATTGAGGTAGTAAGCTTTCACCAATCACAAAGCGGGGGAATTGCTGCTTTTCTAATACGATTACATGACATCCCGCATCATATAATCTTTTTGCAGCTATCGCACCAGCAGGCCCAGCGCCAATCACTACGACATCACATCTTTCCACTATGTCTTGCACTTATATATTCTCCCGTGACGTTCTTGCTAATGGAGCAAGAACAAAAGCAATTGTCACTCCTATTAAAACTGTTAATCCAAATGTATGAAGCGCATAATGATTACTAAAAACAAGTAATCCAAAAGCTAGTGCTGAAGAGATGGCAGATAATCCATTTGCATAAATGCTAATTGGATAATGTTCGTCACTGCTTTCAGCAGCAAACAAGGCATAATCCATCCCTAATGCAAATACCAGTATTAACCCCACTGCCGTAAAGAAAGAAAAACCATGCCCAAAACTCGATAATAATACAGGTGTAAGAAGTATCGCTATAGCTACTGGTAAAACGATACGCCAGCTATGTCGCTTTCCATACTTGAAAGCTAAAAGCCATGTAACCAGCAGTAGCGTAATACCTAAAAGGTGAACGATCTTTTCACGATAAAAAGCGAAACTTGCAGAGATATCCCCAGCAGGATCAACAAATGTAACATTTGGCATTTCAGATATTCGCATTAAATCTTGAATTTTCCTAATATCCGTTACTCCATCCAAACGAATGATATGTGCTGCACCAGACGTTGTGGCATCCTGAGTTAATATCTGCTTATTGACTTGCTCTACGAGGCGCTTATCTAAAACATTTTTAGGCGTAAGTAGCTGCCCTAAACTATCTTGATAAGCGGTTTTCGTTAAAAGTGGGTAGGCAGACCAATCGACATTCTCGAAAGCCTCTTGAATCAGTTGTTGATCTTCCAACTGTTGTCTTATTGATGGAAAAAATTCAGAAACCATCATATAATTTGTAAGATATCCTCGGTACAGCATATTTTCTAATACTGGTTTAAAGACCTCTTCGCTTTCCAAAACATCCTGTGTGTTTTGTCCCTCCACGATGAAAAATTGATGACTGGAGTTGGTTGAAAGCAAAGTTTGAATATGCTGTTCCTGCCTCTGAAGACTTTCAGATAAAGACTGCATCTTTCGAATATCATCATTCACATGTAAATTTGGTATAAACAAGATGAAAGCAATAATGGCGCCGCCTAAAATCAAGGCCGGTTTATGCCCTTTTGAATGGCGTTGCCAAAATAAAATCAAGCGGTTAGACAAAATAAATAAAGGACCAGATGGGGATTTAGTTTTCATACGATCAAGGTGCGGGATCACATAGCCCACCGTTAAGTAAGATCCAACTAAACCTGTTATCGCAAATAAACCTATTTGCTTTAGGCCAGGAAACGGTAAGAAAAAGAAGCAAAAGAAACCGACTACAGAACTAAGCATCCCTAAACGCATAGCTTTGTTAACAGCATGATGACGTTCTGTGGTCGTGCCTATATTTTTCACGAAAATAGTACTGCCATAATGGAAGCAATAATCGACCGTCACTCCTAGAATGGCGACTCCAAATACAAGGGTAAATGCATAAATTTGCTCATGGATAAAAAGAACAATCGCAATTCCCGAAACAAGTCCTGTATATATTGCAATTAAGGCATAGAAAATAGGGTAAGCAGAGCGAAAAGAAATCAATACAAGAAACAGAACACCAATTAGTGAAATACTGCCCAGTATTGTTGCTTCCCCCTTACCTTGTTCTATACCTTCATATGTATAAAAAATAGCGCCAAGCCTATGCAAATCCAGATCTATATATTGCGCCTCAAACTGCTCAATCAGCGGTAATAAATTTTGTTGAATTTCAGGGGCAAACGCACTTCCTGATAATTGGAATTCCAACAGTGCATGATATTTCCCATCTTTCATTAAAAAGGGAATGCCGTTTTCATTATTCCAATTTTTTTGATCTGCATTTAATTGTTGTAACCATCGTGCCTTCAACAATAGAGGATCATGGTAAACTGTATTCGCAGATAAAATGGAGAAAGGGTTTATTAATTGCGCCATTGTTTGTTGTAAGACATCGTTAATTTGCCCTGACTTTAACAATATCCTCGTCTCTACATCCAGTAAGCCTGAGCGATAAAGTTGCAGATTTTCAAATAAAGTAGATTTATTCAAATTTGAATGAATCTCAGGAGTTTCTTTCGTCAAACCAGCTTGCTTTAGATTTTCAAGAAGTTTGCTCGTTACAGACAACAAGAATGCTTTTTCTTCATGGGATAGAACCAGCAAAACACGGTTTTGTACATCTTCGGCAATTTGTTTTTTTGCTTGTTGTTTCCAACTATTTTGTGGCGCATCAGATGGAAGCAGTTCAAGTAGGTCGCCATTGATAGGTAAACCGCTGCGACTTTCCCATATAACAAAACTTGATAGTAATGCGAGACAAATTACCCAGATTGAAAACGCAATCCTCATCTTTAATTAGGCTCCGGCAGGCTTGGCATCTCACTTAACGGTAACAGTTCAATTTCCCCGAATTGTATTTCTTCCCGATCGCCTGTTTTGCGCTTCATATAAACAGAAGACAGCATGTTCTTTTGCCCGTTGAACCTGATCAGGTCAAAAGGTGTATTCTTCAACTTTTGCGTAGGGAGAGCGAATATCCAACCGGCTTCATTTTCAAGTAATTCTACTTGATATGTTTTGCTTATTTCTTCCTTAATATCCTGGCTGTCTAAAGTAAGCAGTAATGAACGAATAGATTGTAAAAACGGAAGTTGGCTTATGGGGACTTCCATTGATTTTTCCTTCGCAACAAATTGTATTATATTTGTTTCCGAAATTAACATCTCCGTCTCAAAGGGGAATGTCACCTGCCAATAGATAATATCTGAGGGATAAATACTTAAATAGCCTTCTGACTTGATAGGCTGATCCATACCCGATAGCCATTTATGTTGTAGAAAAGCAATGCGGCTACCCATTTGATTTGCTTGCGCCAGACCGATTGGGACAATCAAAAGAATGGTAAATAAAACAAGAATCAGACGCATTGATAAGCTTCCACCAGATTGATCAAAACATCCGGCGAGGCAAGGCGCATTTCCTGATCTTCAATACCCACAGCAACCTGCACAGTATAACCTTTATTAATCCGATGGCCTGTCTCTTTATCGGTGATCAAATATTCAATTTTTAAGCGACTTTCATACTCAACCAATTTTGCTTCTATGATCACTTCTTGCGCAAAGTGTATTGGTTTAACATATTTCAAGCGCATATCGACAATCGGCCACGCATAGCCGGACTCATACATCTCGTTATAATTATAGGATATTCTATCAAGTAATGCTGATCGGGCTTGCTCAAAAAAGCGAACATAATTTCCATGCCAAACGATTTGCATGGGGTCCAAGTCATAAAATTGTGCTTTTATTTCTATAGACGCTGTAATCATTTAAATATTCTATCTCACTTATATAGTTGCCAGTGACGCTTGCGTATATCAACAAGCAAGCCACGCAAAACAGCTTCAAGAGGCTTATCTTCGGTAATGAAGTCAATTCGATCTTTCAACTGAGTCTGAAAATTCTGTATCGCAATGGTCATTCTGGACATATCCAGTTCTTGATTGCGTTCACGTAAACGCAAGGCCTGACAACAAGCTATCAAATGCCCTGCAATAACCTGTTCTGTTAATTCTATGACACGCAAACAATCTCTTGCGGCTATGGTTCCCATACTCACTTTATCTTGGTTATGGCATTCCGTTGATCTGGAAAAGACACTGGCGGGCATGGTGTTTTTCAATGCCTCAGCCGTCCATGCAGAAACACCAATTTGCACGGCCTTTAAACCATGGTTCAAAGGTGCTCGCTCCCCAATGGCGCCTGATAGGTTCGATGGTAACCCATTGTTGAATTTTACGTCCACCAACAAGGCCATTTGTCGGTCCACTAAATCGGCGATATTTGCAATTAGATTTTTCATCCCATCCATGACAAATCCGATATGTCCTCCATAAAAATGCCCACCATGAAGAATACGTTCGGCTTCACCATCGATGATAGGATTGTCATTGGCACTATTTAATTCTGTTTCAATAAATTGCCTGAAGGTTGGTAGCATATCTTCCAGAACACCAATAACATGCGGAGCACAACGGATAGAATATCGATCTTGCAGACGATCCAGTGGTACATCTTCCATACAATTTGCAATATCTTCTCTAATATAAGCGGCAATTCGATTTTGACCCGGATGCGGTTTAGCAGCAAACAAAACTTCATCAAAATGTTGTGGATTGCCTTTCATAGCAAGGCTAGTCATCGCTGTCAGACGTGCAGTCAATTGACATAGATAATCCGCCTGTATATAGGCGAGACAGGCAAGTCCTGTCATGACGGCTGTGCCATTCATAATTGCCAAAGCCTCTTTAGGGCGCATGACAAGCGGCGTTACATTCAACTCCTTAAAAACATCCATAGTGGGGCGGCGTTCATCTTTATAAAGCACCTCACGCTCCCCAATGAGAACCGCTGCTACATAAGATAAAGGCGTCAAATCTCCACTGGCTCCAACGGAACCTTCTTCAGGTATAATTGGTAAGATATCTTCATTCAACAACGTGGTCAGTAAACGCAATAGATCAAAACTTACCCCTGACACTCCGCGACAAAGAGAGGCGAGGCGAACAGCTAAAACAGCACGCGTTTGGTCAGCGGAAAGAATTTTGCCCAACCCACAACCGTGAAAACGTGATAAATGGATAGGAAGTTCATAGGCATTTTCTACTGCAACGCCACGTGTTACGGAATCTCCATAACCTGTTGTCACGCCGTAAATAACGCCATCTTCTTGAAGTTTATTATCAAGGAAATCTGCACCTTTTTTGATCTTATCAACAAAGGCAGGTGTTTCTGATAGGAATGCTGTTCTTTTTCTTTGTGAGATTGCAAAAACATCTTCGATAGATATTTCGTCTTCACCAAAAATAACAGGTGCATTATCCAACATTTTCATTCTCTTTATAACAGAAGCTTCTAAAAATTTGCTCTTCTTAACGATGGTTATTCCAGAAGTCAAAGAAGTTAAACCATTGGTAGGGATAGCGCATACAATATTTCTCTAAAAATGTTGTATATTGTTTTTGATACCCAATGATGGCCTCTTCCTTATTTCTTCGAGGTAAAGTAATTTTCTCTGCCAATTTATCGAAAACCAAACGGTAACGATCTCCCTCTTCCATACATAACATCATATATGTAGGGGCTTTCAATAACGACGCCAAAATGACTCCACCTTGTGGGAAATAGGCTTCTTGCCCCAAAAAATCTATCTTTGAGACACGTCTACCTGCATCAACAGGTGTACGATCAGACGCAATAACAATCCATTCGCCTCTTTGGAGACGCTCTTCCATCTCAATCGCAGTTGCTGGGCCCATTTCGGTCACTTCAATCATATCGATCGCTGCTGCTGGATTATAATATGTCAGCATTCGATTAAACTTTATCGCATTCTTTGTATGTGCAAAAACCGTGATCTTTATTTGGTGTATATTCGAGGAAAGCGCCCGTGCAATTTCGATATTGCCAAGATGTGACGTCAACACCACAATTCCCTGTCCTGATTTAACGACCTCTTGAAAATCAGGATTTTCAGGTAAAATAATGGAGCTTTGGCCGATATCACCGGTCCATACCGCCAGTTTATCAAGCGCCGCGCGACCAAAATGCTGGAAATGCCGAAAGCTCTGACGCCAACTTACTTTTCCTGTCTTCCCAAGCGCCCGAAAAACCTTCTCAAGATATGAAATAGACGCTTTGCGTGGGGCCGATTGGCTCAAAAAGAAGTAAAGTAAAATTGGTTGCAAAATTGCCAAACAGATTGAGCGTCCAAATAGTTTATAGGCACCCGCAAGGAAACAAATTCCCCAATACATGCCTCTTTCACCGCGTTCAGACCAATGAAGGTTATCTCCTTTGCCAGACGCAGGCATCATTTTTCGCATAAGCAGCACCGGCATTCTAAAGAGCATCTCAAAAAACAATTTCGAATGCATTTTACTGATTCTGATATTATCTTCAAAGGTCTGGAAGTTAGATGTGTTATCTGCAGGGTAAGTTACTTTGACCGGAACATTTCGAATTTGTATGCCATCCCAGGCAAGTCGGACCATGATTTCAATATCAAAATCCATACGTAATCCGATTTGACGACGATTTAACAAATTCGAAACTGGTTCTAGGGGATATACACGAAAGCCACACATGCTATCTTTAATTTGGAAAGATAAGGTTTCAATCCAAACCCAAATATGGGTAATCCAGCGTCCAATTTTTCGGCTTAAAGGGATTGTATCATCATAAACAGGCACCCCCGTTATCAAATCTCTTGGGTGCTTTTCAGCAAGCGCAATTAAATCAGGTATGGCTTCAAGGTCATGTTGTCCGTCCGCATCGACTTGCAAGACATGTGTAAAACCCATTTCTTTGGCCAATTCAAAGCCATGGATAACCGCCTTACCCTTACCCTGATTCACGTCAAGATGATGCGCATATAGATGATTATCGGGATCATGTAGATTTGCAACAATTGATCGTGTTGGTTCTGAGCTGCCATCATCAATAATAAGAACGACATGCCCTTCACTTACCAGTTTTTTTGCAAGTGATTCGATAACCCTTGGATGATTATAGCAGGGAATAACGACACAGAGCCTGAAATTCATTGTGGCCTCAGCTTAATAATACCAGAGGAAAAAACATCGTCTAAAGAACTGTAACGGAAAGCAACGTGGTTTTTAACAGCCTGATAATCCAGCTTTAATTGAACGGTCATATCGGGCTCTATAAATTTGCGATATTTTAACTGCGATATTTCATGAATGGATGAGTGGATTTCAAAATATTGTCGGGTATATCTCACCGCCCAATCCAATTGTGCGACGCCCGGGAGAATCTTTTTTTGAGGGAAATGTCCCTGAAATTGAAATAAACTCGCCGTGGCGCATATATCCAATGTTAAGATATTCTCGACGCGATCTATTTTAATAATTTCTGGTTCTATATTTGAAGTCTGCCAGTCCATGTTCCGCCCATTTGAAATACCGCGACAATATAGGGGTTTCACTCATAGCTATCAATCAAACAAATCACGTAACTGTTTTATATTTCTCTTACCCTGACTATTGACGGGAATTTCATCAACGAAGCGCCATTTTCTAGGCAAAGTGACCCGTTCAAAACGCCCATTCAAACGTTTTTTCATTTCCAAACCCAATTGATACTTACCCATCTCTTCCATGACTTTCAAACCATAGGATGTCAAAACTACTATTGCGACCAATGACTGGCGATCATCCTCTAATCTGAGACAGACTGCATCTCTCACAATATCTTCATCCATGAGCGCATATTCCAGTTCAGGCAAGGAAAGACGCTTGCCTTCTATTTTAATAATACGATCATTACGCCCTTTAAGAATGAACCGACCATCTTGAAAAATTGAGACGCAATCATTGGTCTGATAGGCCTCGGGTAAAAACGGCGAGTTGATCAAGAGGGCATCGTGATGGGTTGATATCTTAATACCTGAAAAAGCAGTCCAGGCCGTATCGGTTTCAATCTGTTGACGATATGCAATACCTCCTGTTTCCGTACTGCCATATACTTCGATGGGCAATGCTCCCAATATATCAAAGGATCGTTGTGCATCTTCATATCTTAACGGTCCACCTGATGAAAATATTCCCTTGATTTTATTTTCTTTAGGCAGGCAAAAGCCTTGAGGATAGCGTGACAAATGAGCTGGACTGCTGATTAAGATCGATCTGTCAAAATCATGTATCAATAACTCTTCCCAAAAATGGATTTGTTCGTTGACAAATGAATGACCCGCACAGATGGGCCAAAGCAATTTAAAGATCAACCCATAAATATGCTGATGTGAAACGGTTGACAGGACGACGTCGTTTTTCCTTATTTCATACCACTGAGTATGCTGACATAAAATCTCAGCATCTAATTGCCAGAACGCTTTTTCGACTGCTTTTGGATTACCCGTTGACCCTGAAGTATAGAAGACGAGTGTTTGTTCGTCATAAGAGTACACTTCTTCAATCTCAGGAGTTTGAATTTCGCCATCCACGCAAATTGCAATTCCTTGCAGCAAATAATCTTTTAAAGTTTCGGACGCCCCGTTTTGAGGCAATAAGATTGTTTTACCTAAACGATATAAGGCAAAAAAATTAACTAGGAACTGGTAGCTATCCTGATGGAACAAGGCAACAGCAGATGATTTTACATTGGAAAAATTGGTTTGTTGTACATCCACATCTTTCTGAAAGCTGGAAAAATGGCATGCCTTATTTTCAATATATGCAACGACACATTCTGGATGTTGTTTGTAATTGGCAATATCATTTATTGAAAGAATGGACGTCATTATTAACTACTTTTAGTATGTTTCTTTTTGGCGTAGCGGCGTATAATAAATTCACCACAAAATAATAAGCCGATTAAAAGGTAAGATATAAATCCGTTATATAGAGTCCAGATCTCCAAAGAAGAGAAAAAGACTGTATAGACGGAAATCAAGGCGTTTAGGACAAAAAATCCAGTCCAAATTATAGTAACGTTACGCGTATATCTCACGCCCGCTTCGTTTAGATTTGGTTCTTGCATGCGCGCAAGCCGTTCAATCACTGTTGGTGGCTTGATCAGCGAAATTAGAAAAACCCCACCGAGACCGACGCTGACTAAGACCGGATAAAATTTAATCGCCGCAAGTTGATTAATAAAAAACAGTCCCACAAAACACAGAATAACCGGTGTCAAATAAACTTTAGGGGGGGTGATCGTTGGTTTCAAAAGCAACAAGCGGCACATAATTAAGACAGAAATTATCCCTACAAAAATTATAGGGGACAATTTCTGGATACCCAAATAAACCAGAAAAGGGTAGGTGATACTGAGCAGCGTCAGTATGATATCTATAAGGGTTTTATTTTTCTGAGACCAAGGCACTGACTTGATCTACCACATCCGCAACAGTGCGTACGGTTCGAAATTCTTCTGGTGCAATCTTTTTACCTGTCAGGTCTTGAAGTTTGATCACAAGATCAACGGCATCAATACTGTCAAGATCCAGGTCTTCGTATAAACTAGAATCCAGAATTACATCCTCTTCCGGGACATCAAACAATTCGACTAAAAATCCTTTAAGGTGGTCGAGAATTTCTTCACGAGTCATTTATTAATCCTTACGATTTTTTGATATAAATTCAGCTAGATTTTTAACAGAGGAAAAATAGCTTTTTACATCTGGATCTTGTGCATCAATCTTTGCACCATATTTTTTCTGAACCGCCATACCAAGTTCTAGAGCATCAATAGAATCTAAGCCCAAACCTTCTACAAATAATGCATCATTCTCATCAATTTCATCAGAAGAAATGTCTTCTAAATCCAAGGATGAAATAATCAGCTCTTTAATTTCTTCAATTAGCTTATCCATCTAATCGACTTTCATTATAATAAGTTTCAATATCTTTGGTGAGATGACGAACTGCTATCGATTTCCGTTCCTGCCGCAGATACGGTTCTATTTCCCATATTTGATCATAACTGACAACAAAATCCGCACGTCTTGATGGTACTTTATACCATGGCACGCCTTTGGATAGGGTAATAGGGTTACATTTAATCTTTAACATGCATAAATCTGCCCGTGCCCCCAAAGCCACATTGGCAAATCCACGCTTAAACTTCAGCTTCTGGTTTGGCTTGCTCCTAGTGCCCTCTGGAAAAAGAATTACATTCTCCCCACGCTCTAAAATATCCTCACAGGCTCTTAACAATTCTTCGGGATCTTCATTGTTGCGAATATATCCAGCTGCTCGCACAGGGCCGCCTAAAAACTTATTATCAAACAAAGCTGCTTTCACGACACATTGTGCTTTGTCCATCATGGACATCATGACGACAACATCGATAAGGGTTGGATGATTGGCAATAATCAATATACCTTTCAATCCTTTTAAAGCCTCATGACCAGACAAATGAAATCTAAACAACCCAAAACCACTCAGCAGGAAAACAAAGCATCGAAAAGTTCTATGAATTAGCTTTTGGCTTCTTTCATGTCGAAGTGTTGCATCTTTTGTGGTCAAATTTACGACTGGAAAAACCAGAGTTGTCAGCACAACACCGCCTAGACCGAATAGACAGAAGCAAAGACCAGTCCCCAAAATACGCCAGAGATAATTTAAGTTAGTCATCCGAATATTTCACAGTCCAACTTAAATTACCAACGCGCCAATGCCACTCTTCTGTGGCATTTGAAAGGAATCGAATAAACGATTTCAAACTATTCTTTTTAGTTGGTTCATTATCTGCAGCTGAAGCGATCATTTGCTTTCCGCCTACCTTAGCCGTTTGCTTTCTTTCAATGAGTAAAGCAATTGCTTGTGTTTCTTTATTTTCTGAAACTTCATAGAAATCAGGTAAAGGCGCATCATAATAGACAAGAAGAACTTTATGCTGACAACTTTCGGAAAGTAATGTTACAGCTTCGAGTAACGCAGCTTGAAAACTCTCTGCACCCGCCGAAATTGCTGTATGTGGCGCTTTATTCTTCTGAAAAATAGAAAAGACACCGGCAATTGCATTGTGGACAGACATGGAAAATTTTGCAGGAGAGACTAATGCTTCAGCTTCCAATTCCTGAAAAAGGGAGAGCGTGTTGGCCGCGTCACCATGGCGCGAAGAAAAAATAAGATGTATATCGGATGGCAATTGCTGATCTTTTAACACATTCAAAGCCACACGAAATACCATACGTCCTGTATCCTTTAACCGGCGACGTTGCATCATAGGCATTTCAGTTAGTTGAATTTTTTCATCACTGGATTTGGGCCCAATATTTTCCAATTGTGCCCAGTTTTCTTCCATATATAAACCAGGTATCCAAGCAGACCAAGCCGCTATGTTAAATTCAAAATTTGGCGTCATTCCAATAACTTGAATTTAATTCTGTCTAGCTAAACGCGACAAATTTATCCGAATATCATGTTCTAAATTCCGTATCCAGCGATTGTAATTTGTATGAATGTTACCATTCTTATATTTAAGGTTTTTACTATCAACATACTCAATACTGAATTCCGTTTCAGTGAATGTAATATCGACCATAGATACATGTGTGCGAATATATAACGAAGCAGCAATTTTATTGGACGAACGTTTCTCCATCACCCAACCTCTAACTTCACCCGCCTGCATAATAGCTTCCGCCACATCATCCAATGTCACATTGCTGTTAGAGTATGAAAAGGTTTGATTAGTTACGTTATAAACAGGCTTGGTCACGCAACCAGCCAAGATCACACAAAAGAATAATGCAGAAAGAAAACGTTTGCTCATTTCTATTTTTCCCAATTTAATACAGCCAAAAAATACATAGCGTAGATTCTCAAAAAATCGGCTATATTACTAACCAGAATTTCACTTTCTGCAATCAAAAATAGCCTGTAATTTTTTTCATTTCCCCCACCTGTAACGAATTAAAATGCTCAAACTCTGCCAACTCTCAATTCACTCTCCGTTTAGCCAGTTTTTGATCAAAGAATATGCAATGGAAGAAGATTTTAAATATGCCTCTCACTTCAAGCGGACGGAAAGGCAACAACAAAGCCTGCTTGGCGCATGTATGGGAAAAATATTGGCGTCCTCATTTACGGAAACACATCCTCTTGATTGGAAGGTATTAAGAAAAAATCGCAATATCCCAATTTTATCATCAGATAAAAAAAATGATCCTATATATCTGAGTATTAGCCATAGTCAGGATCAAGTCCTTGTGGCAGTCAGTACAAAATATAACATAGGTATTGATATAGAAATAATGAAACCAACCAGAGATATTGGCCGTATCATCGGGATGATCACCCCGCATATTTCCGAAACACTTCCAAAAACAATGGACGAATTATACGTTATCTGGACACAATTCGAAAGCTACTACAAAGTATCAGGCTATGCTCAGCTTCCAGCTCTTCCTAGACATATCAACAGTCATATCTCTAGCTTAGTTACCAAAAACAATCAGATAAGTCACATCTTCTGGGGGAGCAAAAAAGAACATGCCCATATAAGCTTGTGCCTTTCGACTTGTTCTATATAATTTCGGCTGTTCAGAACTAGTATTTCCTGATTATGATCCTGTTATGGATAACGTGGATATTTAATGAAAAAGTTCAAATTTTTAGGCGCTTGAAGATAGTTAAGTCAAGATGACATATGCGGAAGTGATATCTTCTTTAAAAATTTTGGTCTTTCCAAGAGAATTTGCAAGGAACAGCTATCTAACCTTTTCGCTTCGTTTAGTCATATACGTTGTTTAACTATTTAGATCGGAGAATGTCTTACCTTCGGCTACAAGTTTTTCGAGTAGGGAAGCGGGTTCCCAGAACCAATTATCTTCATTTTGTAATGCTTTAATGTCGTGTAAGATTTTAGCTAGACCCAATTGATCCGCATAATGCATCGGGCCACCTTTCCAGCGTGGAAAACCATAGCCATGAATCAGGGTCAGGTCGATATCAAGGGGGCGATGTGCAATGCCTTCTTCCAAAATTTTACAAGCTTCATTAATCATAGCAAGTAGGTAGCGTTTTGCAATTTCGTCAGTAGAGATATGCCTTGGTGAAATGCCTCTCTCATTACGTTCTTGATTGATTAATTCAAGGACTTCAGGGTCTTCCACGCCATTTGGATTTAGTTCATCATATAGATAGTATCCGCGCTTAGTCTTGCGTCCAAAACGACCCATTTCACATAGTTTTTCCATATAGTTAGTGACAAGTTCGCGTGGATCACGGATGGCAGCCCGCCGTTTTCTTGATGCCCACGCAATGTCAATTCCTGCGAGATCGCTGACCGCATAGGGACCCATGGCAAATCCAAACTTCACAATTGCTTGATCGACTTCATAAGGGCTGGCACCTGCGATGACGGCCGCATCGGCAGCAAGGCGATAGCGCATCATCAGCCGATTGCCGATAAAGCCATCACAAACACCTGAGCGCACAGCAATTTTTCCAAGGCGTTTGGCAAAGTCAAAGCAATTGGCTATGATCTTTGCATCAACCTGATCAGGTATGACAATCTCCAATAACTTCATGATATGTGCTGGGGAGAAGAAATGTAATCCGATAACATTTTGAGGGCGTGTTGTTGTCTGTGCAATTTCATTGAGGTCTAGATAAGATGTGTTTGAAGCCAGAATGCAATGGTCTGGACAATAGGATTCAAGTTGTTGGAAGACCGCTTTTTTGGCATCGAAATCTTCAAAAACGGCTTCGATAACTAAATCAGCATTTTTAAAGATTGAGTATTCTGTTGTGGCGATAAAGCTAGCTTCTATTTCATCATATCTTTTGGCACTTATGCGCCCTCTTTTGACAGCACTTGCCAGCATTTGGAAAACCGTTTGTTTTCCTTTTTGGGCCGCTTCCTCATCTCTTTCGACCATGCAGGTGTTATATCCTGCCAGAAGACAACTAACGGCAATACCTGCCCCCATGGTGCCACCGCCGACAATCCCTATCTGAGAAACTGAACCTGATTTTATATTTGCCAGATCGGGTAGCTTGGCCGCTGCACGCTCTGCAAAGAAAACATGCGTTAGTGCTACTCTTTGATCGCTTTCTCTGAGGGACATAAATATAGCACGTTCTTCTTTCATGCCATCAGCGAATGAATGGCTAGCAGCCATGTTAAGGGCCTCTAAGCATTTTAAAGGTGCGATTTGGCCACGGAATTTTTTCTTTAAAGTTTGCTGCCAATTGGATGCAATTTTTGGCTTAAGTGCTTCACAAGTTAAGCTGGAGAGGCGCTTGATCGGTGCTTGGTTGTTTAATATTATATGTGCAAAAGCTTTACCTGCTTGCAGTGCATCGGTCTCATCGGAGAGGTCATCAATAAGACCAATTTCCAAAGATTCGCTGGCGGACACAGGTTTCCCAAAAGTGGCTATTTCTATAGATTTCTCAATACCGATTAATCGAGGAAGTCGCTGAGTACCGCCCGCACCAGGGATAAGGCCCAATGTCACTTCAGGCAGGCCAAGTTTAGCATCTTTTAAGGCGACCCGAAAATGTGCGCCTAAAGCAACTTCAAGGCCACCGCCTAAAACCGAGCCGGCCAGAGCGGCTATGACAGGTTTCGTGCATTCTTCAATGATTTGAATTGTGTCAGGAAGGCTAGGTTCTTTTGGGGGAAGGTTGAACTCGCGAATGTCCGCACCGGCGATGAAATGTTTTCCTTGTCCATATAGGATGATTGCTTCGACATCAGTATCTTTTTGGGCTTCTGTGATAGCGTTAACTAAACTTTCTCGTATGGTTTGTGAAAGTGCATTGACTGGCGGATTGGAGATTTCAATAAATGCAAGATTATCTTCCATTGTGAGCGATACAGAGCCCGTCATGAATTTGCCTTTCTAAAATAATATGCTGAGTTTAACGGTGATCCAATAACGCATTTACGAATGGGCTATCAGAATCCTTAAGACCATTAATGACTGAAAAATGGTGATATGTGGACTCAACAACAAGTCTGGCGTTTGTGGCAGTTTTCCCCCATGCCTCAGAAATCAATGCTGATTGGCGTATAAATTCTGGTCTTTCTTTGCCTCCGACCCAAGCAATAACTTCCGCTTTACCTATCGGTTTATGGAGTGCGGAACTTTCGCTTATGCAAGAATCTTCATCTAAGCCAAGAATGTCATTCATCGCATGTAAACGAAGTGGTCTTAAATCATGGAGGCCGCTAATTGATATAACACGTTGAATACGTTCGATCAGATGAGTAGGAAGATCTATATCATCACAGATCATTCTTGTAGCCAGATGTCCACCGGCAGAATGGCCTGCTAGAAAGATGGGTCCCTCAATTAAATCAGCTGTGGTTTCAAGAGCTCGACAGATTTGTTGGGTGATGTGGGGTAAAGTTGCATCAGGTGCCAAGGTGTAGCTCGGCATTGCAACTGCATATCCTCTATCTACAGGGCCTTTTGCTAGGAAAGACCAATAGGATTTGTCGAAAGCTTTCCAGTAGCCGCCATGAATGAACATGACCAACCCTTTTGGGGCGTCTTCGGGGAGAAAAATATCTAGTTTTTCACGTTCTGCCTGACCATAAGAAATATCAAGTTTACCATTTGCACATGATTGACGAAAAGCGTCGGATTGTTGCGACCAACTATCCGGATATTTATGGGCATTCTCTATATAACTGCCATTTTCAAATGCGTCTTGCCAGTCGATGCCTGATGTCTGATTGCTCATTTGATCCTCCTGAAGAAGTGAAAATATGTAGCAAGAGAGCCGATTTATTTCAAGCTTAAAATTTTAAGCTTGAAATAAATTTTGGATGCCATATAGTTTTGGGCAATTGAACGAATTTTCTTCAGGCAGGGAGAGCTTTTGCAATGAAGATCTTATGTATGGGCGGCGGCCCGGCGGGTTTGTATTTCGCGATCAGTATGAAGTTGCGTGATCCGTCACATGAAGTGACGGTTTTAGAGCGTAATAAGGCGAATGATACTTTTGGGTGGGGAGTCGTTTTATCCGATGATGCGCTTGAGCGTATGGAGAAGAATGATCTGAAAAGTACAGAAACGATCCGTGATCATTTTGCTTACTGGGATGATATCGCAGTAGAGCATAATGGTGTTCGCACTGTCTCGGGAGGGCACGGTTTTGCGGGAATTGGCCGCCGCCAAATGTTGGTAGATCTTCAAGCAAGAGCAGCAGAGCTTGGTGTTGATATGCAGTTTGAGACTGAGTTTAAAGCAGCAGAAGAATATCGCAAAGATTATGATCTTGTCGTGGCAAGTGACGGGATTAATTCCTTGGTTCGTAGAGAATATGAACAACAATTCCAGCCAGATATTGATATGCGTGAATGTAAATTCATCTGGTTAGGCACGCATCAAAAATTTGATGATGCATTTACATTTATCTTTGAACAAACAGAGCATGGCTGGATGTGGGCGCATGTTTATCAGTTTGATGATAATACAGCGACTTTTATTGTGGAATGTCAGCAAGCTACATGGGATGCATGGGGCTTTGAAGATATGACGAAAGAAGAAACCGTTGAGACATGTCGCAAAGTATTCGAGAAATATCTAAGTGGGCACGAATTGATGTCCAATGCAGCCCATTTAAGAGGGTCAGCTGTCTGGATGAATTTCCCAAGAGTTATTTGTGGTAAATGGTATCATGAAAATGTGGTGTTAATGGGGGATGCTGCTGCGACAGGTCATTTCTCTATTGGGTCGGGGTCTCGTTTGGCATTTGATAGTGCGATTGCGTTGGCAGATTATCTTCATAGCGAACCGGATATGGAGCAGGCTTTTGAACGTTATCAAGAAGAACGTCGACTGGAAGTTTTACGCCTTCAATCTGCTGCGCGCAATTCACTAGAATGGTTTGAGCAGGTAGAGCGCTATCTTAATCTGGATCCTGTGCAGTTTAACTATTCTTTATTGACCCGTTCGCAACGGATTAGTCATGAAAATTTACGCCTTCGCGATCCAGCATGGGTGGAGACAGCGGAACGTTGGTTCCAAACTAAGTCAGGAATGGCGGAGGATGCACCTGTGCGTCCGCCAATGTTTGCACCTTATAAATTGCGTGAAATGGAATTGGATAATCGGATCGTTGTCTCCCCTATGGCACAATATAAGGCTGTTGATGGATGCCCGGCGGATTGGCATTTAGCACATTATGGGGAGCGTGCTAAAGGTGGCGCTGGTTTGGTTTATACAGAAATGACCTGTGTTAGTGCGGAGGGTCGAATTACACCGGGATGTCCTGGGTTATATGCCTCAGAACATGAGCTTGGCTGGAAGCGTATTGTTGATTTCATCCATCAAGAAACGTCAGCAAAAATTTGTTGTCAGATTGGACATTCCGGTCGTAAAGGTTCGACCCAAGTTGGCTGGGAAACTATGGATGCGCCTTTGGAAAACGGTAATTGGGAGGTTATATCCGCCTCTGCAATTCCATGGTCATCAAAAAATACGATGCCACGCGAAATGACGCGAGAAGACATGGATGACGTGCGCGATCAATTTGTGGCTTCTGCAGAGATGGCCGATCGTGCAGGTTTTGATATGATAGAACTACATGCGGCACATGGATATTTGATTTCGTCCTTTATCTCACCAACATCCAATCAACGTTCTGATGAATATGGTGGAACGCTTGACAATCGTATGCGTTATCCTCTGGAAGTATTTCAGGCGATGCGTGCGATTTGGCCAGAGGATAAGCCAATGTCGGTCAGAATTTCTGCCAATGATTGGGTGGGCGAAGAGGGGGTTACTCCTGAGGACGCGGTGGAAATTGCCCGTTTATTTGCGAAGGCGGGTGCAGATATTATTGATGTGTCTGCGGGTCAGACTTCAACAGATGCAAAGCCTGTCTATGGGCGGATGTTCCAAACCCCATTTTCTGATCGTATCCGTAATGAGGCGGGCATTAAAACCATGGCTGTCGGGAATATCTATGAAGCAGATCATGTGAATTCGATCTTAATGGCGGGACGTGCAGATTTAGTGGCCGTGGGGCGTCCGCATTTATCCGATCCCTATTGGACGTTGCATGAGGCAACTCGTATTGGTGATCGTCATGCTATATGGCCTTTGCCCTATGAGGCAGGGCGGGATCAGGCTTGGCGATTGGCAGACCGTGAGGCGGAGATTATTCGAGTATGAGGCTGTCCGATCAAAACCTATCTGGTAAAAATGTTTTAATCACTGGCGGTGGCAGTGGTGTCGGCGCTGCTTTGGCTGTTGCTTTCGTAAATGCGGGAGCCACTGTGGTGATTGCAGGCCGCCGTCTTGAGGTATTGGAAAAAACAGCGGTTTATTCTTCGGCAATTACACCAATAGTCGCAGATGTGACGAATGAAAGTTCCGTTGCCGATTTATTTAAAACTGCAGGTCAACAAGATGTGGTTGTTGCAAATGCGGGTGCAGCAGAAACAGCACCTTTTGGAAAGGTAAGTCTAGACTCCTGGGATAGAATGATTGCTGTTAATCTAACAGGTGTTTTCTTAACATTGCAGGCTGGCCTCAACCAGATGAACGGCTGGGGGCGCTTAATCAGTGTTGCCTCAACGGCAGGTTTGAAAGGATATCCATATGTTTCGGCTTATACAGCTGCAAAACATGGTGTTGTAGGTCTTACAAAATCCCTAGCACTTGAAGTTGCGAATAAGGAGATTACGGCCAATGCTTTATGCCCGGGGTTTTTGGATACGGAAATGACGGAAAAATCCGTTGAGAATATTGTTGAGAAAACAGGTATGACCTCTGAACAAGCAAAATTGAAATTGGCAGAACATAATCCGCAACAACGCCTTATCCGTCCCGAAGAAGTCGCAGCAACCGCTCTTTGGCTTTGTGGGGCTGGTTCTGAAAGCATTAATGGACAGGCGATCTCTATATCCGGCGGTGAAGTATGATGGGGGAAATGACACTGAGCCTACGCCGCCTGAGAGCATGGTTACGCCTTTTACGTTTGGTGCGTGGGTTAGAAAACCAATTACGAGAATTTTTGCGCGTGGATTATAACACGACTTTGCCTCGATTTGATGTGGCGGCTGCACTTTATCGTCATGACGGACCATTAAAGATGAGTGATCTGAGTAAGCAGTTGCTGGTTTCAAATGGCAATGCAACCTCAGTTGTGGATCGTCTGGAAAAAGAAGGTAAAGCAAAACGGGTTCCTCTTAAAGAAGATAAGCGTGTTGTTTTGGTTGAGTTGACAACAGAGGGGCGTGAATGGTTTAGCGAAATTGCCAAGTCACATGAAAAACAAGTGAATAAAATATTTTCAGGGTTAACGGATCAAGATTTGGATCAGTTACGAGACCTTATCAGAATTGTAGAAATAACCAATCGTATCACGGAAAGTGTGAATGATGAAAAAAATGCATGATTTAAAACCTCAATATTTTCAATGGGAATGGCAGGACCGGGTTGCGACAATTCGTTTGAATCGTCCCGATCGGAAAAACCCATTGACCTTTGAAAGTTATGCAGAACTTCGCGATACCTTCCGAGCGATGGTTTATGCAGAAGATGTTGATGTGGTTGTATTTACTTCGAATGGGGGTAATTTTTGTTCCGGTGGCGATGTGCATGACATCATTGGCCCGCTTACCAAGATGGATATGAAAGGACTATTGGCTTTCACGCGTATGACAGGTGATTTGGTTAAAGCCATGATCAATTGTAGCAAGCCGATTATTGCAGCAGTAGATGGGGTGGCTGTTGGGGCCGGCGCGATTGTCGCAATGGCTTCTGATATCCGTCTGGCGACACCGGAAGCAAAATGCGCGTTTTTGTTTACCCGTGTTGGGCTTGCAGGATGTGATATGGGGGCATGTGCCATGTTGCCGCGTATTATTGGGCAGGGGCGTGCAGCAGAACTATTGTATCTGGGGCGAAGTATGAGCGCGGAAGAAGGGCATTCATGGGGCTTCTGGAATGCGCTTCATTCTGCAGATGATATTGAAAATGAGGCACAAAAAATGGCGGCACGATTAGCGGCAGGTCCGGTCTTTGCGCATGGCATTACTAAAACGCAACTAAATCAAGAATGGAATATGGGGCTGGACCAAGCCATTGAAGCAGAAGCACAGGCGCAAGCTATCTGTATGCAAACACAGGATTTTGAACGTGCTTATAATGCGTTTGTTGCAAAAGAAAAACCAGTGTTTGAGGGGAACTGATGGCAGATAAAAGTTTTCTAGACTGGCCGTTTTTTGAGCCAAAGCATAGACAATTATCAGAGGCTTTAGAAGTCTGGGCTGCGCATAATCTTGTTGATGTTGATCATGGTGATACAGATGCGACCTGCAAGAGGCTGGTTCAGATGTTGGGGGCGGAGGGTTTCTTAAAACATTCAGCTATTGATCCAAAAACAGGATCCGGTTTGGATGTTCGCAGTCTTTGTTTAATTCGGGAAACTCTTGCTCGTTATGATGGACTTGCCGATTTTTCTTTCGCGATGCAAGGTTTAGGGACTGGTGCGATATCGCTTTTTGGAACTGATGAACAGAAAAATCATTGGTTACCTCTTACTCGATCCGGCGAAGTAATTTCAGCTTTTGCGCTGACTGAACCTCAATCCGGATCAGATGTGGCTAACTCTACAATGACGGCGACACGCGATGGGGATAATTATATCCTTAATGGTGAGAAGACATGGATATCAAATGGTGGTATCGCGGATATGTATACTTTATTTGCCCGCACCGGTGACGCACCGGGCGCGCGCGGTTTATCCGCTTTTGTAATTCCTGCTGACATTTCGGGTTTAACGATTGAAGAAAGATTAGAAACTATTGCCCCGCATCCTTTAGCGAGATTGAAATTTAATGATTGTCGAATTCCAGCTTCATCAATGTTAGGCGATGCTGGACAAGGCTTCAAAATTGCTATGTCGGTCTTGGATGTGTTTCGTTCTACCGTGGCTGCCGCGGCTTTAGGATTTGCAAGACGTGCTTTGGATGAAGCGTTGGAAAGAGTTTCATCGCGTCAAGTGCAGGGAGCTCCCTTGTTCGATTTGCAAATGGTGCAAGGACATATTGCTGATATGGCGATGGATGTGGATGCGGCAGCTCTTTTGGTTTATCGCGCCGCGTGGATAAAGGATATGGGGGCATCGCGCATCACACGCGAAGCGGCGATGGCAAAATTGTTTGCTACAGATCAAGCGCAGCAAATTATTGATAAGGCCGTACAATTACATGGGGGAGATGGTGTGAAGTCAGGAGAAACCGTTGAAAGGCTATATCGTGATATTCGTGCCTTGCGTATTTATGAAGGCGCATCTGATGTTCAACGCATTATTATCGCCCGACAAACAATGACTGATTTTATGGGAGGATAAAGATGTTAGGCCCTACCACTCATATTGATACATTCACCCGTGATGGTCTACCGCCTATGGATCAATGGCCTGATTTCTTGTTGGATGGGTTCGAGTATCCTGATCATATCAATGTTGGCGTTGAGTTAACCGATGTCATGGTGGAGAAGGGATTCGGTGATCATATCGCCCTGATTGGAAATGGTCGAAAGCGCACGTATAAGGAGCTTTCAGATTGGACCAATAGGCTCGCGGGTGCGTTGGCGGAAGATTTCGGTGTAAGGCCTGGAAATCGTGTTTTGATACGTTCTGCCAATAATCCAGCAATGGTGGCATGTTGGTTGGCGGTCATGAAAGTTGGTGCAGTAGCGGTTAACACAATGCCCATGCTACGTGCAGATGAGTTAGGCAAAATCGTTGATAAGGCTAGGATTACTCATGCATTATGCGATACACGTTTAATGGATGAAATGGTAAGTTGTGCAGATAAAAGTGATTTTCTTCAAACGCTGGTAAGTTTTGATGGCACATCCAACCATGAAGGAGAGCTGGATCGCATGGCATTGCAAAAGGCTGTTACTTTCGATGCTGTGCCAACAGGGCGGGATGATGTTGCACTTTTGGGTTTTACTTCAGGTACAACAGGAGAGCCTAAGGCGACGATGCATTTCCATCGTGACTTACTGATTATAGCAGATGGATATGCGAAGGATGTTCTGGGCGTCACTTCGGATGACGTATTTGTTGGATCCCCGCCTTTGGCATTTACTTTTGGCCTTGGTGGATTAGCTATTTTCCCATTAAGGTTTG
The DNA here is from genome assembly GCF_009711445.1 of Curvivirga aplysinae. Classification (GTDB taxonomy): domain Bacteria; phylum Pseudomonadota; class Alphaproteobacteria; order UBA8366; family Aestuariispiraceae; genus Curvivirga; species Curvivirga aplysinae. Next base: position 33,464 of record NZ_SMMC01000209.1, read on the forward strand.
GGGCCACCGCCACGCTTCTTGAAAATGCATCTCCCCCCAATCTAATTGAAATTATTCAAGAATATAAAGCAACTGTATGCTTTACGGCACCAACAGCTTATCGTGTGATGTTGCAAGCGATGGAAGAAGGTGCAGATTTATCCAGCTTACGAGCAGCTGTTTCTGCAGGTGAAACATTGCCAGCTCCCATTTATGAAGAATGGCAGGCAAAAACAGGGAAGCCAATGTTGGACGGCATTGGGGCGACTGAGATGTTACATATCTTTTTGAGTAACCGTTTTGATGATCATCAGCCAGCTTGCACGGGAAAGCCTGTGAACGGATATGAGGCAAAAATTATTGATGATGAGGGTAACGAGATTACCGATGGATCAGTTGGTCGATTGGCAGTTCGTGGACCAACGGGATGTCGATATCTTTATGATGAAAGACAGTCAAAATATATCAAGGATGGATGGAATATCACAGGGGACAGTTTCTCTCGTGATGAAAATGGTTATTTTCATTTTGCTGCACGTAACGACGATATGATTGTTTCTTCAGGCTATAATATTTCTGGGCCGGAGGTTGAAGCAGCTTTGTTGTCTCATGAAGCTGTAGATGAATGTGCGGTTATTGGTACGCCGAGTGAGGAAAGAGGAATGATTGTGCAAGCTCATATTGTTTTAAATGATGGATTTAAAGCGTCTGAAGGGCTGACTAAATCTCTACAAGATCATGTGAAGGCGACAATTGCACCTTATAAATATCCACGTTCTGTTTGTTATCGTGATCAATTGCCGAAAACACCAACAGGGAAGATACAGCGTTTTTCCTTACGGCAAGAAACTAACTAGTTTAGGGATACAGATTCTAAAGGTTCGACATTCCAACGATTGAACTATACATAAAATTGATGTCAGAAACTAAATAAATTCTTCAGGGAGAAACCTATGAAATTAAAACATATTTTAATGGCGGCTTGTGCTGCGATGATTAGCACCAGTGTTCAGGCAGAAGATTTAAAAGTCGGCATGATTACAACACTTTCTGGCGGTGGAGCCGGATTAGGTATTGATGTACGTGATGGCTTTATGCTGGCGATTGAGCAATCTGGTCGTAATGATATTGAAGTGGTTATTGAAGATGACCAACGTAAACCAGATGTGGCGGTTCAACTTGCGGACAAGATGATTCAGTCTGAGAAAGTGGATGTGTTGACAGGCATTATCTGGTCAAACCTTGCTATGGCAGTTGTGCCGGCAGCGGTGGCACAGGATAAGTTCTATCTATCCCCAAATGCAGGGCCTTCCCCGTTAGCTGGTAAAGCATGCCATAAAAACTATTTCAATGTGGCTTGGCAGAATGACAATTTGCATGAGGCAGCGGGTGCGCATGCAAATGCAGCAGGCCATAAAAAAAGCTTTATTCTGGCGCCGAATTATCCGGCAGGTAAAGATGCCCTGACAGGGTTTAAACGTTTTTATTCAGGTGACCTTGCTGGTGAGGTTTATACCAAGTTAGGCCAAACTGATTATGCCAGTGAAATCGCACAGATCCGCGCGTCAGGTGCAGATAGTGTCTTTTTCTTTTTACCCGGTGGTATGGGGATTTCTTTCTTAAAACAATTTGCTGATAGTGGTGTTGATGTGCCTGTGGTTGGGCCGGCATTCAGTTTTGACCAAGGTATTTTACAAGCTGTGGGCGAAGCTGCACTTGGTGTGAAAAATACATCGCAATGGTCAAAAGACATTGATAATCCAACGAATGCGGCTTTTGTAGAAAGTTTTAAGGCCAAATATGGTCGTTTACCTTCTCTATACGCAAGTCAGGGATTTGATACGGCAAAACTTCTTATTTCTGCGATGGATAAAGCAAAAGTTACGGATCAAGATGCTTTCCGTGCTGCCTTGAAAGAAGCGGATTTTGCATCGACACGCGGTGATTTCTCATTTGGATCGAACCACCATCCAATTCAGGATATTTATGTTCGTGAGGTGATCAAAGAAGGTGATGTTTACACCAATCGTATTGTATCTGTTGGACTAGAGAACCACGCAGATGCATATGCATCCCAATGTAATCTATAAAAAAGAAACGCCCATCTTGCTTATGAAAAGCAGGGTGGGCAAATTTAAAGGGAAATCAATGTCTGCTATTCTTTTCATTGAACAGATGCTTAATGGCTTACAGTTCGGTGTTATGCTTTTTTTGATGGCGGCCGGTCTAACCTTGGTCTTTGGCGTGATGGGGTTAATTAATCTTGCTCATGGATCACTTTATATGATCGGGGCTTTTGCCGCTGCCGCAGTTGCAGCGGCCACAAATTCATTTTTATTCGCCCTTGCAGCGAGCCTTGCAGTTGCAGCGATCGCCGGAGTTCTGATTGAGGCTACGATTATTAGGAGGCTTTATAAACGAGATCACTTGGATCAAGTTTTAGCAACCTTTGCATTGATTTTGATTTTTTCTGAAGGAACACGCTGGATATTTGGATCCTTTCCTTTGTTCCTAGATCGTCCTGATTATTTAGCAGGTACAGTCGCATTGCCATTTGGTATTGAATATTCCTTGTATCGATTAACCTTGATTGGTGTCGGGCTTGCCATTGCTGTGGGCTTATATCTAGTGATTATGAAAACCCGAATTGGTATCCGTATTCGTGCAGGCGAAAATGATCGCGAGATGATAGGTGCGCTTGGGGTGGATATATCTATGCTCTATACATTGGTATTTGCACTGGGTGCTGCTTTAGCGGGTCTTGCTGGGGCGTTAATCGGTGCGATTCAATCTGTTCAAGTTGGGATGGGGGAGCCTGTGTTGATCTTGGCCTTTGTTGTGATTGTGATAGGCGGTATTGGGTCGATAAAGGGCGCGTTGATTGGGGCAATACTTGTGGGCTTAACAGATACATTAGGGCGATTTTTACTGCCTCAATTCTTTAGTCTATTTCTCGAAAATTCCACTGCGACCTCTGTAGGTGCTTCGTTAGCATCCATGTCTATTTATATTCTGATGGCGGCTGTTTTACTCATTCGTCCTAAAGGTCTGTTTGGCGGGGCGTAATTATGAAAAAAGAAATGTATTTAAATATCGGCTTAATGGCCTTGATGTTGGTGGTGCCATTGGTCGCGTGGGTTTCTGATGAACCCTTTTGGATTACACTTGCGACCCGGGCGGTTATTTTCGCAATTGCTGGTATTGGATTGAATTTTGCTCTTGGTTTCGGTGGCTTGGTGAGTTTTGGCCATGCTGCTTTCTTTGGTCTTGGTGGGTATGCGATGGGTATACTGGCCTATCATGCACAAACATATACACCCGTTTTTGAATGGCCTTTCCTTCTAGAGGGCTCCAAATCCATGTTGTTAATATGGCTTGTTGCAATCGTTGTAAGTGCATTAGCTGCCTTGGCGATTGGTGCGCTCAGTCTGCGCACCACCGGGGTGTATTTTATTATGATTACCCTCGCTTTTGGGCAGATGTTTTATTATTTTTCAATCTCTTGGTCGACCTATGGCGGGGAAGATGGATTGCCGATCTATGTGCGCAACGAGTTTCCCGGTTTAAACACGATGGATCCGATCCAGTATTTTGCGATATGTTATGTTGTGTTGACCCTGATTTTGATATTGGTTCATCGGATGTCCCAATCCTCATTTGGTATGATGTTGCAAGCTGCACGACAAAATGAAAAACGGGTGCAAGCTGTTGGACAAACGCCATATTCGCTTTACCTTGTTGCTTTTACTATTTCTGGTGCGATCACAGGCTTGGCCGGCGCATTATTTGCTGACTTAAATCGATTTGTAAGTCCAACTATGTTCAGTTGGCATGTGTCTGGTGAGATAATGATTTTTGTTATCCTTGGCGGTGTGGGGCGTGTCTTTGGCCCACTTGCCGGGGCCGCATTATATATTCTGCTTGAACATACCTTAGGTGGTTTAAGTGAATATTGGCATATCTATCTTGGTGCGCTTTTACTTGGTGTTGTGTTGTTCACGCGTGGTGGGATTTATGGCCTTTTTGCAGGGCGGGAGGTCGCCCATGACTAATAATCCAATTTTGGCAGTGCGCAGCTTAACGAAAAGCTTTGGCGGATTGGTTGCCAGCAAGAATATCAATATCGATCTATATGCAGGTGAAATACATGCCTTAATTGGGCCGAACGGGGCCGGTAAATCAACCTTGATCCAGCAAATTACAGGTGGTCTTACGTCTGATGAAGGGGAGGTGTATTTTGATGGTCAAGAGATTAGCAGTTTGAATACTGCCGCACGCACGCGCCTTGGCATGGGACGCACATTTCAAATTTCGTCGCTGGCGATGGAATATACTGTTCTTCAGAATGTTGTCTTGGGAGCTATAGGATTTCGGGGAAAGGTTTTCGATTTCTTTAATAACGCGATGAAAGACAGGGAATTAATTAATCGTGCTGAAACGGCGTTGGTTCAGGTGGGGCTTGAAGATTTTCGAACCTATCGTACATCCGATCTTTCACATGGGCAGCGTCGACAATTGGAAGTCGCGGTTGCCTTGACGCTGTCCCCGAAAGCTTTCTTAATGGATGAGCCGATGGCGGGCTTGGGGGCTGAAGGCTCTAAACGCCTCACCGGATTTCTTGATGAATTGCGTAAACAGGCACCGATTTTACTTATTGAACATGATATGGATGCCGTTTTCTCCCTAGCCGATCGAATTAGTGTATTGGTTTATGGTGAAATCATCGCGACAGGAAGTGTGGATGAAATACGTCAAAACCCGCAAGTTCGCAGCGCCTATCTAGGAGAGGAAGATACATTATGAGTCTTCTGAAACTTTCAAATATTTCAGCATTTTATAATCACTCACAAGCCTTGTTTGATGTACATTTGTCTGTGGAAGAAGGAGAAGTTCTTGCGTTGATGGGGCGCAACGGCATGGGTAAATCTACCACGATAAAAGTCATATGTGGATTATTGAGTAATCGTGGAGGTGTGCTGCAGTTTGGCGAAGATAATATTGTCGGAATGCCGGCTCATAAAATCGCCAGAAAAGGAGTTGGCTTAGTACCTGAAGGGCGTCGTTGTTTTGCTGACTTGACTGTTTTTGAGAATTTGATCGCAGCTGCACGTTCAGGTGAGTGGGACTTTGAAGCCGTGACTAAGTTATTTCCAAGGCTTGCGGAACGAAAAGACCAAGCTGCAGGAACACTTTCTGGCGGGGAACAACAAATGTTAGCCATTGGGCGTGCGCTAATGACAAATCCTAAGTTATTGTTATTAGATGAGGCAACAGAAGGTCTTGCCCCAGTTGTCCGGCAGGAAATTTGGTCGGCAATTGCCAAATTAAAATCGGAAACCGCAATGGCAATCATTGTTGTAGATAAATCTCTTAAGGAGCTTTCATTGGTTGCCGATAAAGCAGTAATTCTAGAAAAGGGTGTTTCCGTCTGGAGTGGGGATTATGGTAGTTTAACCTCTGATATTACGGATAAATATTTAGGAATTTAACCCATGTCTTTTACGTATCCGCAGAAAGTATTGTTCAAACATTGTGATCCGGCAGGGATCGTTTTTTATCCGCGGTATTTTGAGATGATAAATGATTGTGTCGAGACGTTTTTTGACGAAGTCCTTGTTGCACCTTTTTCAGAGATTCACCCTGATTCAGGTGTTCCTACAGCAGAAATTTCAACACGTTTCTTGGCGCCTAGTCGATTAGGAGATGATCTGAAATTGACGTTAGAAGTGATAAAAATTGGGGGGAGTTCCATGAGATTAAGTATAAGGGCTTCCTGCGACCAAGAAGTCAGGTTCGAAGCAAGTTCAACCTTGGTTTTTGTGAATGAAAAAGGCAAACCTCAAAAATGGCCAGAAACAATTAGAGCGAAAATTCATCTATTTATGGAGGATGGCGAAAATGAAGAATAAAATTATTCAACCGGATAACTGGGCGCCTGCAAAAGGGTATGCGAATGGTGTCCTGACCCCAGATGGTGAACTTTATGTTGGTGGGCAAATTGGTTGGGATGAAAATCAGGTTTTTCAATCTCATGATTTTATTGGTCAGATGGAACAAACCCTTTGCAACATTATGGCTGTTGTAGAAAAGGCTGGAGGCGCCGCGGAAGATATTGTTCGATTAACTTGGTATGTGACGGATAAGAAAGAATATCTCGCGCGCCAACGTGAAGTTGGAGAAACCTATCGTCGCGTGCTTGGACGCAATTTTCCTGCCATGACAATGGTCGTGGTTGCAGGTTTGGTTGAAGATGAAGCTCTATTGGAAATAGAAGCAACAGCGAAAATCCAGTAATATCAAGTTGTATGGTTAGGATGCGAAGATGACGGCTTTACGTGACGTATGGATATGCGATTACATTCGAACACCTTTTGGTCGATTTGGAGGGGGATTAGCATCTATACGTACCGATGATCTAGGGGCATTTCCAGTTAAGGCGCTGATAGAACGAAATTCGAAGTTGGATACCAACCAAATTGATGAAGTGATATACGGATGCGCTAATCAGGCGGGTGAAGATAATCGGAATGTAGCACGCATGGTTGCGTTATTAGCTGGCCTACCTGAAACAGTTCCGGGGACAACGATCAATCGGTTATGTGGTTCCGGTATGGATGCGATAGGGCAGGCGGCACGTGCCATAAAATGTGGTGAAGCAAGTCTTATTATTGCTGGTGGGGTTGAGTCTATGAGCCGCGCGCCTTTCGTGATGCCAAAGGCAGAAAGTGCGTATTCACGTCAAAGTGAAATTTATGATACCACAATCGGTTGGCGATTTGTGAATAAGAAAATACAGGGTTTATTCGGGACAGATAGCATGCCTGAAACGGCAGAGAATGTCGCCGAAGAATTTAACATTTCACGTGTGGATCAAGATGCATTTGCAACTCGATCCCAACAAAGAGCTGCAAGCGCAACAGCTTGGTTGAAAGATGAAATACTGCCAATCACTCTTCCTCAAAAAAGAGGCGGCCCTCTTATTGTGGATATGGATGAGCATCCACGCGCCAATACTACTTTGGAAAAACTCGCTAAACTTCCAACGCCATTTCGTGATGATGGTAGCGTAACAGCAGGTAATTCGTCTGGTGTGAATGATGGGGCAGCTGCGGTCATCTTGGCAACCAAAGAAGCTGCACTAACGAACGGGCTAAAGCCGATTGCCAAGATCACTGGGATGGCAACAGTGGGGATCGCGCCTCGCATTATGGGTTTCGGCCCTTCACCTGCGACTAAAAAACTTATGAAACAACTTAATCTTAAAATTGATGATTTTGATATAATTGAGTTGAACGAGGCTTTTGCAGCTCAAGTTTTGGCTGTAACACGTGATCTTGGTCTTGAAGATGATGCAAGCCATGTAAATCCTAATGGTGGGGCAATTGCTTTAGGTCATCCGCTTGGGGCTTCTGGCGCGCGACTTGTGGGAACTGCGTCTCGTATGTTGTCTGATGGTAAGGGCAAACGTGCTTTATGTACAATGTGTATTGGTGTAGGGCAGGGTATAGCACTTTCTCTAGAAGTTTGAAGTTATGTCGTTAGTTATGAAACCTTTTCGCGATATTGTTCCGGTGTAGTTTTATATTTTTTGGTAAATGCACGATAAAAACTTGGGGGATGCTCGTATCCCGTTAAATATGCAATTTCGTTAATGGATAATTTGGTGCCTAATAGATATTGTCTGGCAAGAGTCATTCGGGCTTTATAAAGAACATTGCGGAAGGTTGTATCGCATCTGGTCAACCGACGTCTAAATGTATGCTCGGGCATTCCAAAATATTCAGCTGTTTCTTTTATATTTGCATATGCCACATTTGCTGATTGTAACAAATACAGGCGCACGTCATCCACCAGATTATTTGCTTGCTGCATTAAAGGTAATGTAGCTAAGCTTTGCTCAAAGCAAAGTTTTGAAACAGCGCTGTTACTAGAGGAAAATGCTTTTTCATTAAATTCTATCGGGAAGGAATAAAGAGTATTTGGTTGATTAAAAAGAATCTGCCCGGGAAAAATTTCAGTATATATGTGGCTATAGGCAGGTTCTGGAAAGCTAAGATGGATTTTAATGTCAGGACAGCTCTTAATCTGTGGTAACCGTTGACAGGTCCATTTCCATGTACTGGTTAGCCATTCTTCAAAAAGCGCAATAGTTTGAAAATCATCAAGTGGGGAATTGCCCAGAGAAATTTCAACATGACCTTTGAATACATGTCTTTCTGTTTTAATCAAATGAGGTACAAGTGCCGATGAAAGTTCCCAAGAGCGTTCTAAATTAGCCGTGCTGACTAGCGCATATCCGACTAATCCCAGATCGAAAATATCATAACTATCTCCAAGCCTTAAGAAGAAACCTCGATCCCAGCAAGATGGGGCGATCAGCTGTAAGGTGCGATAATAAAGTTCGATCGTTACTTTTTGTTTTTCTGAATCGATATCCTCCCTATTCAACCCAAAAGATGCTAGTTGCTCATTGAGTGCTATGTCCGGGCAAAGATCATCCCAGCAGGAAAATAAGCGCTGGAAAAACTTAAGAGCCATATTTTGATTTTGGTTCAAATCAACCACGATTGAAATCCTCTATCACAACCACAGAAAGCAGTTTGTTATTAAAAGCTATTAATTTGTTATATAATGCTATTGAGAAGCGCAAGGCGGTATTTTAAGATTATAGGACGTGTGAAGAGGTATCTATCACCAACAATTTCTTAAATTCCCAAATGTTAAATTATCGCAGAAGAAGATTCGTATATTTAAGATTGGTTGCGTTCTTTGAATGGCAGGTATCACTTATGAAGAATATGCAGAACTTTTCATCCACAAATTGTCATCCTACGATGACAACGGCAGAGATACTTTTAAAGAACGGAAAAATATATACTGTGAATTCAGACCAGCCTTGGTGTGAAGCGGTGGCAATTTCATCCGGTATCTTCATTGGTACAGGGACGTATGAAGAATTAGAATCTCTTATTGATGAAAATACGCATATTATTGATCTTCAAGGTCAATTTGTGATGCCGGGCCTTTATGATATGCATACCCATCCGGATTTGGCTTTGGCCCCGGGATATGCAGGATATCTTGATATTGCAAAGGAAGACCCGACACCATCGGAAGTGAAAGATGCCATATTGCAATATGCATCGGAAAACGAAGAAAGATGGATTTATGGTCAGTATTTTGTGAAATATACTTTTAAACGTGAAGGTATTATTCCGGATCGATATTGGCTGGACAGTTTTATCAAAGACCGCCCTGTGGCAATTCATGATCGATCTTGGGGCTGTATCTTGGCAAATAGCATGGCTTTGGAGCTTGCCAATATCACCAAAGACACAAGAGATCCGGGAAATGGCTATATCGAACGAGATCCGTTGAGTGGAGAGCCAACAGGTATCTTAGTGGATGGTGCTTATTCACTCATTTATAAGGCGATGCCGCCAACGCCTTCTCATGCGTTGGAACGCGCTTATCGAGATGGTTTGAATTATCAGGCAAGTCGCGGCGTTGTGGGTACTAAATACGTACATGTATGTGAACATCGTCTTGATGCTTTAAAAGCGATTGATGAAGCAGGGCAAATGTCTGCCCGTGTTGAGGCAGCCATCAGTTGGCAAGACGATATTTTCCCTGTGAAACGCCGATGGGAACTTCTAGCCGGGGAAAGGCATTATTACCGAAGCAGTCGTTTGAATGCCAATGCGGTGAAGTTCCATTTTGATGGTACTCATGAATCCCGTTCATCTTATTTATCAACCGCTTGGCCGGGTGAAAATAAATGGCGTGGTGGCCTAAACCTAACTCCGGAACATATTACGGATATGCTAGTCGATTTGGATCGACGGGGCATTCGGGTGATTGCACATTGTACAGGGGATGGGGCGTCGGACTTGTTTTTAGACGCCGTGGCAGAGGCACGTCGGGTTAACGGGCCAAATGGCGTGCGTCATCAATGTGCACATTCAACGAACTTACTTGATGAGAATTTACCAAGATTTGCTGCATTGAATGTAACAGCTGAATTTTCACCGGTGGGTTGGTATCCATCGTCTTTTGCCAAAGCGCGCCAATCCGTTGGAGAAGAGCGTTGGCCGCGGATGTATAATTTCAAAGGTGTTTTAGATGCAGGCGGGATTGCGGTGATGGGAACTGATTGGCCCGTTTCTCATATCAATCCATGGGTCGGATTTGAAGCCATGATCACAAGGCAGAACCCTCTTATTGATAGTGACGAAGTCTTTAGTGGCGTTGCTGTTTCTATTGAAGAAGCTATTCGCATCATGACGTTGAATGGTGCTTACGCCATGGGAGTAGAGGAAAAAGCTGGTTCTATTGAAGTTGGAAAATCGGCTGATCTGATCGTTTTGGAACATAATCCATTTGAAATTGAGATACGTGGAAAACTTCATCAAACTCAAGTTCAGCTGACTATGCTGCAAGGTCAATGTACTTGGGATGAGATAGAGGTATTTACAGGTTCCGCAAATGAAGCCGTTTGGAAAGAGCGACCAAACTTTTAGCACTAGGCTATGTTTGACAGGATAAGACTGGAAAGAATATGAAAGTAACCCCAGTACCAGTTTGTGTGATTAGTGGTTTTTTAGGCGCAGGTAAAACCACATTGCTGAACAATATATTGAATGGTGATCATGGCTTAAACATCACGGTTTTAGTCAATGATTTTGGGGCAATTGATATTGATAGTCAGCTTCTGGCAAAGCAAGAAGGGAACACGATCAGCCTTAAAAATGGCTGCATCTGCTGTAGTTTACAAAATGATCTGGTGTTTGAACTTCAGGCACTCCTATCTAATCCTGATGGTCCACCTGAATATATTGTGATTGAGGCAAGTGGGGTGTCCGATCCATCTAAGATTATCAGTGCATTGAAATACCCCCAAATACGTGATGTGTTTCAGATTGATTCAGTTGTTACATTAATTGATGTGCAAACCATTCAAGATTTGGAAGGGGATGTGAAACATCTTGCAATGTCTCAACTGGATACTGCTGATATTATTGTCATGAATAAGGTTGCGGATGTTTCAAAGGCTGATCTTCAACGTATACATGACGACTGGCTTTACCCATCTGCGCGCGTGATTGAAACGAATTATTCCGACGTTCCGTTGGATATTCTGTTTTCCCTTTCAGGTCGGAGCAAAGCATTGATGGATTCCTCAAACCTTAAACATGAACATTCCCATAAGGGGTTGTTTCATACGTGGCATTGGAAAAGTGATCAGCAAATAGATGTAACAAAGCTTCGCAGTGCCATCATGAAGCTTCCCAAAGATATTTACCGTGCAAAAGGTGTTTTCTTTTCAGATGCATATCCAGATGAAAGGGTGGTGTTACAGGTGGTCGGGGCGCGACAGGAATGGTCCAAGGATCAATATCAAAACCAAGATCGGCAAAGTCAATTGGTCATGATTTCAATGAAAAAAGAAGTCGATATGTCGGCCATTCAAGAACAGTTGGATGATTGTGTTCTGGGAAGTATCGCAAAATGAAGAATATAAAAAATGAAATCTTGGCATGGGTTGACGATAACGCATCAGATTTATCGAATTGGCATCAAACTATCTTCAATTATGGGGAAACAGCGTGGCGTGAATATAAGTCCTGCGCTTGGTATGTGAACCGTTTAAGAGAAGAAGGTTTTGAAGTTGAAGAAGGCAGTGGTGGCATGCCGACTGCATTTTGTGCGATTTGGGGAAATGGAGATGGCCCCACAATCGGCAGCTACGCAGAATATGATGCTGTACCCGGGAATTGCCAAGCTGCAGATACTGTGCAACGAGCGAGAGATAATTTAAGTGAACATGCAGGCGGTCATACGGACCCTCATTCAGCGCTGGGTATTAGTAGTCTTGGTGGTTTGTTAGCGGCCAAAAAAATGATGGAACAGCATAATATTCCGGGTACTTTGAAATATTTTGGTGAACCTGCTGAAAAGGTGCGTGGTTCCAAACCAATTCATGCGGCCAATGGTTATTATGATGATTTGGATGCAGCAATCAGTTTCCATCCATTTTATATGTTGCCTTTATCCAATACGACACGATGGAATACCCATTGTGGCGCGGCCTATGCCATGATTTATACTTTTGAATGTAAAGAGCCGGAAGCCTGGTTATCGCAAAGTGATGAGGCGGCTTCTCCAATTGCGGCTTCTCATACATCTGCACGGGCACCGGGCGCAAATGATGCGCTGATGCAGATGTATAGTACCTCCAAACTCTTAAAAGAATCTATGGTGGCTGCAGGTACGGGATGGTCCATGAATGAATGCATCTTAACAGCAGGACAGGCAACAGCAGATAATCTGCCAGCACAAATTGCCCAAATTCAATATATTATGCGGGTACCTGATCTTGAAATGGCGGAAACGGTTACACGCGTGTTGGATCAAAATGCGGCGGCAGCGGCTCAAATTTCACATTGTAGTTGGAAAAAAGATTGGGTTTGTAAATCCCGGCCCGGCCTTCCTAATCATGTGATGGCACAATTAACTTATGATAATCTGGAATTTGTAGGTGCCCCAAAGTTTAATGAAGGAAAAGCAGCTGTAAAGAAAGCGCAGGAAATCCAACGTAATCTTGGCTTGGATGAAATGGATGCCCCATTCATGACGGAATGTGAAGAATTGATTTCGCCACAAGACGCTGAGCGTGAATTAAGAAAGCAATTACCTGAATGGCAAAAGAATTTCACTTCAGATGACTATACGGAATATTGCTGGCATGCCCCAACGGTGCGGTTATATATCGCGCGTCCAACCTTGAAAACGCCTGATAACGGAAAGAAATATCCTGCTTGGGTAATGAATGCACTGGGCGGGATTCCTGAAACGATAGACCCGATGATTTTATGTGCCAGTAAGACAATTGGAAACACAATCATTGATCTGTTAACCAAACCAGAGGTTTTGGCAAAAGCGAAAGAAGAGTTTGAGGAACGCACAGGTGGTATTGGCGGTGAAAATTGGATTGCACCGCAATGTGACTATCCGTCGCCTCATAATTTCCGTTGGCCGGAATATATTGAGACAGAACGTGGTCTTGAATGGTGGATACCTAAAAATTAGTCGAGTTTGAATAGTAAAACTTTAAACATTTATTTGAATTGTTGAAGCCCGGCGATATAGTTGGTGACTAATGAGTTGCTCAATTCTATCGCGGGGTCTTTTGTCATGATTTTTAGCTTATCGGCTGTTGCCAAAGAACAGATGCCGTGAAGAGAGCTCCATAACACGCGCGCCGCCTTTTTAATTTCTTCTTCAGATATAGTTGTTTTTAGAGGGGCGAGGGCCGCCTCAACAATATTTAAAAGTAGGTCAATTTTCTTGTTATACCAATCAGGTAAGGTCTCACCTTTGGGTAGGCTATGTTCAAAAAGTGCATTCCACAAATTTAGATTTTGAAACGTGAAGTCTATATAGCTATGCGATAATTTTTTGATATCGCTTTCCACATTTCCACTAAACACAATTGTGGTCAGATTATTGTGAAGTGCATCAAGCGTGGTGGCATTTAAGTGAATGATTAAGTCATCTACATTGTTAAAAAGATTGTATATGGTTCCCACGGCATAGCCCATTTTTGTTGCCACTTTTCGAACAGTAAGAGCTTTTGTTCCTTCTTCGATAATCAGACTGCGTGCTGCTTGAATCGCCATCTGCAATAATTCTTCGCGGCTATGGTCATATCTTCGCGCCATGATTTAATCCTAAACTTATCATTGTATTCCTAGAAAAATAGCGGGGATGGCCCTTAAAATCAAATTAATTGAACAATGATCATTGACAATTGAACATCGTTCATATAACTCTAAATGAGCGGTGTTCAATTAAGGAGATTGGTTATGACTTATGAAACTCAAAACTTGAATATGAAACAGTTGATCAAAATTGTTGTGGTTGCTTTGACTGCACTATCTGTATCAGGCTTCCTGATTGGGCATATGATTGGCACAATCTGGGCGATCAATATTAGTGGAATGGAGCAAGCGCTATTTAGTTTTGTTGAATTGTTTGAAGCAGAAACGATACAACAACTTGCTTTGGCTAGTGATTAAGGGGAAGGATATGCGCCTTAATAAGCAAAGAAGATTTCTTGGTGGATTGGCAGTGATTATTATTTGTATGACATCTGTCATTGCGGGCGCAAAGGAAAGTTTATTTGTTCCGACGCTTGGAGGAAAGCAAATTTGGTCTGATGTCCAGATTCAAAATGACTGGCGCCTTCAAGAAAACGTTTTAACAGGTCATCACCGTCTTTTGGATGAAAATGATAGGCGTGTCACTTGGGGAAGTTTGCAAGAATGCCAACAGGTTCTGGCTAAATCTTTTGATAAAGACGAAGTGTCACATTTGGTGATTTTTGTACATGGTATTTTACGTTCTGCAGGATCATTTGCATTTCTGGAAAAACAATTGCGTCAAGCAGGCTATAAAACAACTGCCATTAGCTATGCTAGTACGCGTCTGACCATTGAAGAACATGCAGAAAATTTAAACATTCTTCTGGATCAACTTGGAAATGTAGAAAAAGTCTCCTTTGTGTCCCATTCCATGGGTGGTTTGGTTCTGAGGCAAGCTTTAGGAACACGGGACTTAGATGAGGACGTGTTTGAAATAGGGAACGTGGTTATGATCGCCCCGCCTAATCAAGGCTCACAAATTGCTGATGAGCTGAAGGGGAATTTATTTTACCAATTAGTATATGGTGTTTCAGGGCAGCAATTGACATCAGATACTGCATCCAATTTTCCGTTGTTAACCATGCCTGTCGGTATCATTGCAGGAGTCTCTTCAAGCGATGAGGGTTATAATCTTTTTGTAAAAGGTAATGATGACATGGTAGTTTCATTGGAAGAAGCACATCTAGAAGGGGTAGATGACTTTCTTCTGATCAACGGACTGCATTCCACATTATTATATCAAGAAGCGACGGCTTCAGCTGTAAAGCAATTCTTGAAAAATACGAAATTTTAGAAACAGGCCGAGGGTATATCTGGTCTTTGGAGATAAAAAATGGGTGATGGCAATTTCAATATTCTGGGTAGTAAGAGGTTTTTACCTCTGTTTTTGACCCAGTTTTTAGGGGCAATGAATGATAATGTTTTCAAGAATGCTCTGGTGATTTTGATTGTTTATAAACTGGCAGACCAAGCCGGACTAGATGGTCAGTTGATGATCACTGTGGCTGCTGGGATTTTTATTCTGCCGTTTTTCTTATTTTCCGCTTTGGCCGGGCAAATTGCAGATAAGTTTGAAAAATCACGGCTCATTTCATTTATCAAATTTGCCGAGATACTGATCATGATATCCGGTGCATATGGAATCTTTTCAGGACAGCCATATTTTCTACTATTTGTACTATTTTTAATGGGATTACAGTCAACTTTCTTTGGACCTGTGAAATATTCTATTTTGCCGGATCATTTGAAAGAAGACGAGTTGCTTGGCGGTAATGCCTTAATTGAGGCGGGTACTTTTCTTGCGATTTTGATAGGTACGATCTTCGGTGGGTTATACATTTTAGGCGAAAACGGCGCCTCGGTCATTTCTGTTGCGATTGTTGGCTTCGCTATTCTTGGATGGTTGACCAGTTTACCTATTCCAAAAACCAATATTGCGGATCCTGATTTAAAAATTAACCTCAATTTCCTAGGACAATCCTTCAAAACGATCGCGCTTGCACATGAAAGAAAAGATGTTTTTTTATCTATTATGGGGATTTCCTGGTTTTGGCTTGTTGGTGCAACATTCTTGGCGCAATTTCCTAACCTTGCCAAAGGATATTTAGGCGCAAATGAAGAAGTTGTGACTCTATTCTTGGCAGTTTTTTCGATTGGAATCGCTATTGGGTCCATGATTTGTCACAAGCTATTAAAAGGCGAAATTTCAGCACAATATGTCCCGCTTGGTGCTGTTGGAATGTCAATCTTCATTGTGGATCTTTATTTCGCAGTTAGTGGATACCAACCGAGTATTGGACCAGATTTTATTGGTGCCTATGAGTTTATTGGCACTCTCGCCGCCATTCGTATCATTGCAGATTTGGTTGCGATTGCAACTTGTGCAGGACTGTTTATCGTGCCGCTCTATGCGATTATGCAAAATAGAAGTTCTGAACAACAAAGATCCCGTATTGTTGCAGCCAATAACATTTTGAACGCAGCATTTATGGTGGTGGGTGCCTTGGCAGCGACTGTGATGTTGGCTGTTGATCTATCTGTCATCGATGTATTCTTAATTGTGGGATTACTAAATGCCGTTGTGGCCGTTTATGTATGTGGCTTATTGCCCGATGCTATTGTGAAGATGACTCTGAAAGCGGTTTTAAAGTTATGCTTTAAAGTAGAAGTTAAAGGGTTAGATCACTATAAATCCCTTGATGAAAAGGCGGTAATTGTTGTTAATCATGTCTCTTTCCTAGATGCCGTACTATTAGCGGTTTTCTTACCGCGTAAGCCTACTTTTGCTGTCGATAGTCATGTGGCTAAAAGCTGGTGGATTCAGCCTTTCTTGAAGATTGTGGATGCCTATCCAATGGATCCGACAAACCCGATGGCAATTAAATCCTTGATTAAGGCGGTAGATGAGGGGCGGCATTGTGTGATTTTCCCTGAAGGGCGTATTACCACTACTGGCGCATTGATGAAGATTTATGAAGGGCCCGGATTGATTGCGGATAAGGCAAACACACCCATGGTGCCAATCCGGATTGATGGTGCACAATATACAATTTTCTCACGTCTTAAAGGCACTGTGCGTCGTCGTCTCTTCCCGAAAATCACAATTACGATTCAGGAGCCTCGTAATTTTGAGATTCCGGCCGATATTTTTGGGCGCGAACGCCGTCAAATGGCTAGTCAGAAATTATATGATGTAATGACCAATCTGATTTTCGAGACACAGAATGACCAACAGACGCTTTTTGAAGCTTTGTTAGACACAAAGGCCATTCATGGTGCCTCTAGTTTGGCGGCTGAGGATATTGAACGTAAACCCTTATCCTATAAGAAACTTGTTTTAGGAAGTTTAGTTTTAGGACGGAAACTTAAGTCTTTCCTCTCAAAAGGTGAAATTACAGGTGTGCTGTTACCAAATAGTGTTGGCGCCTCTGTGGTTTTCTTTGCCTTGCAAGCCTTTGGTAATGTGCCGGCTATGTTGAATTTCTCTACAGGTTCTGCAAATTTAGTGTCTGCTTGCCAAACAGGTAAGATTAAGAAGGTTTTGACTTCTAGAAGGTTTATTGAACTGGGTAAGCTGGAAGATTTAGTCGATGCAATTTCTGAACATACAGAATTGGTATATTTGGAAGATATAAAACAGAAGATTAACTTCCTAGACAAAATTGTTGGTTTACTATCCCTTCCATTTGCAGGTGAAATTCATAAGGCTAAAGAGATTTCTTCGGAAGATCCGGCTGTTGTCTTATTCACATCTGGTTCGGAAGGCGTGCCGAAAGGAGTGGTTCTGAGCCATCAAAACTTACTGTCTAATAGATTTCAGTTAGCTGCATGTGTGGATTTTAATCCAAAGGACATTGTATTTAATGCCTTGCCAATTTTCCATTCATTTGGATTAACGGGCGGGATGTTGTTACCTATTCTGTCTGGTATCAAAACGTTCTTATATCCTTCTCCATTACATTATCGGATTGTACCTGCGCTTGTATATGATAGTAATGCGACGATTATGTTTGGTACGGATACTTTCTTGACCGGATATGCTAAAGTTGCACATCCATATGATTTCTATGCCGTGAGATATGTTTTTGCAGGGGCAGAAAAAGTCAAAGATGAAACGCGTAGAATTTGGTCTGAGAAATTCGGCTTACGTATCCTTGAAGGCTATGGTGCAACAGAAACCTCACCTGTTCTTTCTACGAATACCGCCATGCATTTCAAGGCCGGAACTGTTGGTCGTTTAATGCCGGGATTGAAGGCAGAGCTGGAACCAGTACCGGGTATTGAGGAAGGTGGAAAGCTGATCGTTTCAGGCCCAAATGTGATGAAAGGATATATGTTTGCTGATAAACCGGGTGAAATCCTGCCACCTTTGAATGGGCGATATGATACAGGTGACATTGTAGATATTGATGCTGAAGGTTTTGTAACCATTAAAGGACGCGCTAAGCGATTTGCCAAGATTGCAGGCGAAATGGTCTCATTGGGTGCCGTGGAAACCTTTATTGCCAAAAACTGGCCTGATCAAATGCATGCTATAGTTACAATACCTGATCCCAAGAAAGGGGAAGCTTTAGTCTTGGTGACAGAAAATGCCGAACTTGAAAGAAAAGCTTTATCAGAAGCAGCCAAATTAGAAGGTATGGTAGAATTAATGATCCCGAAACAAATTCTGACAGTTGATCAGTTGCCAGTATTAGGTACGGGCAAGACGGATTATGTGAGCATTCAAAAGCTGGTTGACCAAGAATTAAGTTAAGTGAACGTGATGTTTAAAAAGGAAGTTATACTTATATTCTGGATACCATTGCTTTTCTTTATTTCACTCAAAGCGATGACCTATCCCATTGCACAAGATATCTCGTATCATAACTTTGCGGATCAAAGGAATATGTTGGGCATTGATCATTTTTTGAATGTCTTAAGTAATATCTTCTTCTTGATAATCGGGGTGTTGGGGAGTTTTAAATCCCTGCAAATGGAGGGTGAATATATAAAATATAGGCTTGTAGCCCTGATATTTTTTATTGGTGTTGGATTGGTTGCGTTAGGGTCGGGATATTATCATCTTGACCCTAACAATATGACTTTAGTCTGGGACCGTCTGCCTATGACTATCGCATTTATGGCGTTTTTCTCAATGGTGGTTATTGATCGGATTGATGCCCGAATAGGTCAGAAAGTTGTTCTGCCAATTTCTCTCCTACTTGGAGCGCTAAGTATTTTGTATTGGGTCATCACCGAAAATATGGGCGTTGGAGACTTGCGCGCCTATGCCTTTATACAATTCTTTCCGGTTATTCTCATTGGATTGATTTGCTGGATGTATCGTCAGGCAAAGATCATGAAAGTTAGTATGCTTAGCTATGTTTTCTTATGGTATGCAATTGCAAAAATTCTGGAACATTTCGATTTGCAATTTTATCAACTGACTTTCGGGCTCGTTAGTGGGCATAGTCTGAAACATGTTGCAGCAGCCATCGCAACTTGGATTGTCTATCGGTCGATACGACACGTATTTCCACAATAAAATAGAGGTATCAGTAAAGCTATGTCTAAATGATACAAGTCGTTTGTTGATTTGAAATTCGGGATTTCAACGTGTTATTTGCATAGACATTATACTAGTGTCAGCCAAAATTTGTGATACTAATAATTACTATTAATAAGTTGCACCAAATTAGTTTCTTACTTCATAGGGTTCAATGGCAAAGCGAAGTGCGTCATAAAAGGCAGGGGCATTGGCAATTGCATGTTCCAAACCGCCATAAATTTTAAACTCAACATCAATTCTCCCCTCTGTGGAAAAAAGCATATCTTGTAATTCATTTACATTACTGACCATGCGATTTTCTTTGAGCCATTTTCTCCGGAAATCTGCATTTTTGCTATATTTCTCAGACCAACCTGTAAGTTCTTCTTCTTCACCTCCGACTGTTAGTCTTAAAGGTACTTTAGAGTTTGTAGATGCAAGGGTGTTATGAAAGTCAATAATGTCATTGATGATCTGACGTTTGTTGAACCATAGAGATGGGCTTGCAGCTGCGAAACGTTCAAAATGTTCTGTCTTACTATGAAGCGCATGTAAGGTAAGTAGACCGCCTAAAGAATGGCCATATAGAGTTTCTGCTGATGTATCGACATTATATCGACTTTCAACGAAGGGTTTGATGTCTTGGATTAGGATATCAAGGAAGTCGTCACCGCCACCTATATTCGACCACTTTTTACCATTTGGACGTTTGGGTAAATCATAGTGATCTGCGTAAGGTGTAAGATCTTTTAGACGTCTCTCGAATGCTTTTTTAAGATCACCATATCCGATCGATACCACGATTGGTGGCTTTAGATCGGACCGTCTAGCCATTCTAGAGACCAGAGAGGTTAAAGTCGTCATCATCCCGAGCGATAAATCTGCATCAAATGCATAAACGACAGGATAAGTCCTAGACGTATCGTAACTTTCCGGCCTTATGATATAAAGCTTTAATGGTATGTCCAGTTGATCAGGATGAATTTCATATTCATTCACATGTTTAAGATATATTTTTGTGCTGTTGGCATTGTTATCAGCATATGCATGATTTGGTCCGAATGTTATGATTATGCATAGAGTTATTAATCCCCAAATGTGCAATTTTAATGGGTTTTTCATATTCGCATATTCTCTTTATTGAAATT
>NZ_SMMC01000139.1 GCF_009711445.1 Curvivirga aplysinae
AAATCTAAGACAGTGCAAAATTACGCGATTCTAAAACCATTTCGCAAATTATATAGAAAAAAAGCTTACTTGTGTGGATGTCTGCTTGTTTGGTCGATGAAGGCTGTTATAAATTCTTTAAAGAAATGAGAATTTGACTATTCCTACAGGGTAAAATCATGCTTTTGATGATCGATAATTACGATAGTTTTACGTATAACTTAGTTCACTATCTGGGCGAATTAGGCGCAGAAACAGTGGTTCATCGTAATGATGCCCTAACTGTTGATGACGCTATGGCTCTTCAACCTGATGGAATTGTCATTTCACCTGGCCCCTGCGACCCAGAACGCGCCGGTATCTGCTTAGATTTAATCAAAGCAGCAGCAGGTAACATTCCATTGATGGGAGTATGTCTCGGTTTACAATCTATCGGGCAGGCTTTCGGTGGAAAGATCATTCGGTTATCCCCGCCAATGCATGGAAAGGTCTCAACCGTTACGCATGATAATAGAGGGGTATTTAAAGGTCTGAATAGCAAAGTTCCATGTACACGATACCATAGTTTGGTTGTAGAAAAAGAATCTTTGCCTGATTGTTTAGAGGTAACAGCTGAGACTGAGGATGGTGTCATTATGGGCCTTCAACATCGTGATTATGAGTTGCATGGTGTTCAATTCCATCCTGAAAGCATTGCCTCTGAAGGTGGACATACAATCTTGCAAAACTTCATTAACATTACGAAACAATAAAAGTCCCTGTGGAATAAAACGAGAGATCGGATCAAAAAATGGATATGCCTGATTTCAAACATTTCGTGAAAAAAATCGCGAATAATGAGACCCTTAACGTTGATGAGGCTGCCCAAGCTTTCGACATTATGATGTCTGGTGATGCCACGCCTTCACAAATGGGCGCTTTTCTAATGGGTTTAAAGCTTCGCGGTGAGACGCAGGATGAAATAACAGGCGCAGTTAAAACCATGCGTGCGAAGGCTCATATCGTGTCAGCTCCTGAAGGTGCAATTGACATTGTTGGTACTGGCGGCGATATGGCGCATACTTTGAACATTTCAACAGCAACAGCAATTGTTGTCGCTGGTGCCGGCGTAACTGTGGCTAAACATGGTAATCGTGCTTCATCCTCTAAATCCGGTACCGCAGACGCCCTAGCCTGCCTTGGTCTTGACCTGGATACTGAATTCGAAAATGTTGAACGAGCAATGCGTGAAGCCAATATTGGTTTCTTGATGGCGCAACGTCATCATGGTGCAATGCGTAACGTTGGGCCGACCCGCATTGAAATGGGGGTACCTACAATCTTTAATTTACTTGGCCCGTTATCAAATCCAGCCCTTGTAAAGCGTTATATGATTGGTACCTATCGCGCCGATACGATTGATCTAATGGCGCAAACACTGGGCGATTTAGGGGCAGAACATGCATGGGTTGTCCATGGTGCTGACGGACTTGATGAGTTAAGTACAACCGGAACGTCCCAGATTTGTGAATACAAAAATGGTGAATTAAATAAGTTTGAAATGCATCCTTCCGATGTTGGTTTGAAAGAGGTCATGCTTGAGGATC
The DNA here is from genome assembly GCF_009711445.1 of Curvivirga aplysinae. GTDB lineage: Bacteria > Pseudomonadota > Alphaproteobacteria > UBA8366 > Aestuariispiraceae > Curvivirga > Curvivirga aplysinae. The sequence continues at coordinate 1,566 of NZ_SMMC01000139.1, forward strand.
TTCGTGGCGGAACACCAGAAGAGAATGCAACAGCGATTACCCGATTGCTTGATGGAGAAACTGGTGCCTATCGGGATGTCGTTTTATATAACGCGGCAGCTTCATTGGTCGTTGCTGGTAAGGCAGATGACATGAAAAATGGTATCTCAATTGCTTCTGCATCCATTGATGATGGTCAGGCCAAGGCTGCTTTAACAAAACTCGTAGAAATCGCAGGATTAAAATAATGAGTGATGTACTCGCAAAAATTTGTGAAGAAAAACAAAAGCATATAACATCTTGCAAAAGTAAAGTCTCAGAAAATGAGATGATGCAATTATCAAAAACTGCCCTACCCATACGTGGGTTCTATAATGCATTAAAAGCAAAAGCAGATACTGATGAATATGGATTGATTGCCGAGATTAAGAAAGCATCACCGTCCAAAGGTTTGATCCGTGAGGATTTTCAGCCAGCAGAACTAGCCCAAGCCTATGAAGCAGGTGGTGCGACCTGTTTATCTATCTTAACCGATCAACCTTACTTCCAAGGGCATGAAGATTACTTGAAGATCGCACGAGACGCCTGTAAATTGCCGGTTCTTCGTAAAGACTTTATGTTGGAGCCTTATCAAATATACGAAGCACGCGCGATCAATGCTGATTGTATATTGCTGATTATGGCCTGTTTATCTGATAGCCAAGCATCTGAGCTAGAAACAGTTGCACATGACCTAAATATGGATGTGCTAATTGAGGTTCACAATGCTGAGGAGCTGGAGCGTGCGATGAAATTAAAGTCCCCTTTAATGGGCGTAAACAATCGCAATTTGAAAACACTAGATATTGATTTAGCCACAACAGAAGAATTAGCTTCCACAGTATTGAGTGATGGTCGTCTTTTAGTTGCGGAAAGTGGCCTCTATTCACATGATGATCTTCTACGTATGTCGAAAATTGGCGCCAGCTGTTTTCTAGTTGGTGAATCTTTAATGCGAAAAGAAGATGTAACCGCGGCAACTAAAGCCTTGCTTGGTACAGCTTAAAGGAAGATTTATGTCAAATTTAACGCATATCGATCAAGATGGTAATGCTTTAATGGTGGATGTTTCACCGAAAGAGATTACAGAACGTGTTGCAACAGCGCGTGGTCAGGTCTTGATGTCATCAGAAACATTAAACTTAATTAAGGCCGGTGATGTGAAAAAGGGTGACCCATTAACGGTTGCCCAACTTGCTGGTATCATGGGTGCAAAGAAAACACCGGATCTTATTCCTTTATGCCATCCCCTCGGCTTAACATCTGTAAAAGTTACTTTGGATCTTAATGAGCAAGATTGTGCTGTTGATATTGAAGCGACTTGTAAGCTTAAAGGACGCACAGGTGTTGAAATGGAAGCCTTAACAGCAGTTTCTGTAGCTGCTTTAACTGTATATGACATGTTAAAGGCTGCTGAGAAATCGATGCAAATTACTAATATTCGTCTCGTTCACAAGGCTGGTGGTAAATCAGGCGATTATACGGCTCAATAATTATCGGACATATTCATGCTCTCAGTAAAAGACGCTCAATCTAATATTCTTGAAAATATTGAAACCATGCCTGCGGAGCAAATTCCGCTAACTGAGGCTGTTGGGCGTGTTCTAGCTGAAGATTTGAGTGCACGTAGAACCCAACCACCAATGGATGTCTCTGCGATGGACGGATACGCAGTTAAACATACTGATATCCAATCTGTACCAGCAAATCTTTCAGTTGCTGGTGAAGCTCCCGCAGGTGGCTCTTATAATGCTGAAGTAAAATCCGGTGAAGCTATACGTATCTTTACTGGTGGCCCCGTACCCAAAGGGGCTGATTGTATCGTAATACAAGAGAATACTGAACGCGAGGGTGAGCAAGTAACTATCCTTCAATCAGAACCGGAAGGACGCTTTATTCGCCCGGCAGGTCTGGATTTTGTTGAAGGCGATGTTTTATTACAAAAAGGGCGTTTATTGACTGCCCGTGATGTGGCCCTTGCTGCTGCTATGAACCGACCATGGATCATGGTGCATAAGAAACCGAAAGTTGCTATTCTTGCCACAGGCGATGAAGTGGTAATGCCAGGAGACCCAATCGGCCCTAATCAGGTTGTAAGTTCTAATAGTTTGGGTTTGGCTGCGGCCGTCAAAACTCTTGGCGGAGAACCAATCCTGCTAGGTGTTGCAAAGGATACCCCTGAAAGTCTGAAAAATATGGCAGCAGGTGCAGCTTCGGCTGATTTGTTAATAACGACAGGTGGTGCATCTGTTGGTGATCACGATCTTATTCGATCTGTTTTAGGTGAAAATGGTCTGGATATTAATTTTTATAAAATTGCGATGCGTCCGGGTAAGCCTTTAATTTTTGGCCAGTTAAATCGAACACCCATGCTTGGATTACCAGGAAATCCTGTATCAACGCTTGTTTGTTCCGTCATGTTTGTTGCCCCGGCTCTTGCTAAAATGCTTGGACTAGATGCGGAAATCTTTCATTCAAAGAAAATGGCGAAACTTGGTTGTGATCTTGATGAGAATGATCAACGGGAGGATTACCTTCGCTCAATCATTGATATCGGAGATAATGGCGAATTAATTGCTACACCATATTCAAAACAAGATAGTGCAATGCTTGCAAAATTAGCGAATGCCCAAGCACTGGTTATTCGCCCACCTTTTGCAAAAGCGGTAAAAAAAGGCGATACGGTTGAAATATTAGAGTTACCGAATAGCCTACTTTCGTTATAGAAGAGATTGATATTCAAATACAACTTTTCATTACGAAATCAAAATATCAACAAGCGCTTGACAGTATATGCGAACACAAGTAGAACAGTGTTAGTTTACAGTTTGTTCTACATAACTACCTATTCTTTACATCTAAATTGATTGCCATTTCAATTCATTAAAAGAACAAATCCTAAAGAACTTGGTAGTCGGGAGAAAATAAAATGCTGACGCGCAAACAATATGATTTATTGCTATTCATTCATGAACGACTTCAGAATTCTGGTGTATCCCCTTCTTTTGATGAAATGAAAGACGCCCTTGAACTTAAATCCAAATCCGGTATTCATCGGTTGATTACAGGGTTGGAAGAACGCGGTTTTCTACGTCGTCTTCCTCACCGTGCTCGCGCATTGGAGGTTATTAAACTTCCTGAAAATACCTCACCTGAAGAGTTGCCTGTGCGTAACCGTCGTGTAGAAAGCATCCGCCGCCAGGAATTAGGAACACGTAAGTCCATGTTACGCGGCAGCGGCAACTCCGTTCAATTGCAATTATATGGACGTATTGCTGCAGGTACACCTATTGAAGCATTACGCGATCAATCCATGCTTGTTGAGGTGCCTGTGACTTTATTGGGTAAAGGCGACCATTACGCGCTGGAAGTTGATGGAGATTCAATGGTGGAAGCAGGTATCCTTGATGGGGACACGGTTATCATTGAGCGTACAGAAACTGCAGTTAACGGCGACATTGTCGTCGCACTTGTTGAACATGAAGAAGTTACTTTAAAACGTTTCATAAAAAATGCAGGTCAAATTGAACTAGAACCCGCTAATGCAAAATACCGGACTCAAGTTTATGGTCCTGACCAAGTAGATGTACAGGGCCGACTTGTTGGTTTACTGCGTAAATATTAAATACTTAACATTACGGTGTCATGAGGGAGCATTATTTGCTCCCTTATTTATTTCTGGCTAATTGCCACGGATAGTTTGACCTCTCTTCCATAACATTTCTGATATTGATGTTTCCAGCAACAGAGGAAATCAAATATCCACCATTACGTATTAAATCTCCACGATCTATAAATAGTGTTTTCTTATTCTTACAGTTAACAAAACCAGATGGATAGATCACGATGCTATGTGGCATGCTGCACGTTGCTAAGGCGGTTGCTCTTAATGTTGTGTAAAAGACCAATTGATTACCCAGAGAAAATCTACAACCGTCTGTTGCACATACATCTTCATCAGTATCAAGTGGTGTATAATCAATTTCTCTCTCTAAGTCAGAGAGAGGCTTCAACTCTTTTACGGCCCAACGTTCTCTCCATCGATCTTTAATAAACCGATATCGCCCTGAAGTTACTATATAAGCCTCTGCCCTAGCTAGCTTAACACCAAATAAACGTTCTTGAGATGTAATTAATATTTCTTTGTTAAGTGGCTGATAGAACAACAAAAACATTAGAATAGAAAAAGGTATCGCATAAAATCGTATAATGCTTTTCCATAAACATAACCAAAGGCAAGAAAATATTATAATAGCTAGAATTATGCCGTCATATTGAGCAATCTGAATAACTGCGCCATCTAATTGTGTGACCCATGAAGCTATCTTTAAAATAATAGTTAAACCAAAATCCATACCATATAGTCCAATGATTTCTAAACCGAATGGCATTAGGACAAAAGCCAACAGGGCAGATGGCATAACAATAAGCCCCATTAAAGGAACAGCGATCAAATTTCCTATTATCCCATAGCTTGCTATTTGACCAAAGTGATAAGTGGATAACGGCGCAGTGGCCAAGGTCGCCACTATAGTTGTTATACATAAAAACAGTGAATATCCGATTAACCGTTTTATATAGCTTTGTTGAAAGTGGGTATATAAGGATTTCATATAGCTAGTTTCATAAACAGATACCAAACCAACTACCGCAGCGAAAGATAATTGGAAACTGGCTGATAATATGGATTCTGGATATAAAATTAAAATAACAAATGCTGCAAATGAAACGAGACGCAAGGAAATAACATTACGATCAAGAATAACACCTATAAAGGCAATACTGATCATTAAAAACGCACGCTGACTCGGAACAGTCATTCCTGATAAAAGCATATATCCGAAACAAATGAAAATTGCACAATAAGCAGCAATTTTTTTTGTATTGATATTTAATACGATAGAAGAAAAAAAGGATAAGAATAATCTAATGCCACCAAAAACCAATACAGCAATCAAGCCTAGATGTAAGCCAGAAATTGCTAGTAAATGTGCAAGCCCAGAATCTCTTATCATATCGTAAGTTTCTGGCGTTATCTGACTTCTCTGCCCTGTAACCAATGCGGCCCTTAAACCTGGTAAAGCATCATTTTGGGAAAGACTTGGCGCTGAATATTTTTGCGTAACATGATATCTGTAATCAGATAATGTCAGCATAAACTTATCCCAATAGTTTTGACTCTCTGGCTTATTCAATAAGTCCATTTTGCCAGTACTATATCCAATGCCTCCTATACCTTTAAACCAAGCCATTCTAGCAAAATCATGGCTCCCCGGCACTGAAGGTAGTGGCGGTGGACGTAGACTAGCGGTCAATGAAACCCTGTCCCCAATTCTCAAATCTTCTATCATATGTGAAAATGGAATAGATAGCCTGACTTTACGGGGTGTTTCCTGAAAATCTAATTTCTCAATGAATAAATCTGAAATTATAATTCGAGCTCTATTTTCGTAGGTCTCTATAGACCGAACGACTCCCTCGATAGGGGCATGCCTTATTTCCTCCTTTATTACAGGAGCTTCAACAAGGTAGCTTCGCAACTCTACTAAGTAAAATCCAGAAAGAGTTAAAAGAAGTATCCCAATTCCTATTCGTAAATAAGAAGAAATATGTTTAATGCAGAGATAAACAAAAAAGAGTAAAGGAACAACAATCCAAACAACTTCCCATATTGAGGAAACGGATAAATTTGCGTTGAAATAAATCAGAATACCAATTCCAAGAAATACAGGACGCCAAATATTAAACCGATGTAATTCAATAGCGATTATTTCTGAGAGCCAAGCACGTAGTGATGGGAATATCCTAATATAAAAGGAATAAAGAAATTGTTTATGGACTTGCAACCAACATCGCCCCCCTCAATTTGTATAGCTTTACATTACCTCAACTAAAATTAAGAGAAAAGAGCAGCAATTATGGGAATTACCCTTTTGCATTTTACTAGATAAATATGCTAAACCCCGGCCTAGAAATAATTTTAATCAGTTAAATCCTTCATCTTTCAGGAAAACATTATGTCTGTAGTCACACGTTTTGCCCCTTCCCCAACCGGTTTTCTTCATATCGGCGGTGCCCGTACAGCCTTGTTTAACTGGCTTTTTGCACGTCACCACGGTGGCAAATACCTTCTACGTATCGAGGATACAGACAAAAAACGCTCCACTGATGAAGCAATTGACGCCATTCTAGATGGTTTGAATTGGCTTGGGCTAGGCGCAGATGACAAACCAATTTTTCAATCTCAAAATGCCAATCGTCACGCCGAAGTCGCAAAGCAGTTATTGGCAGAAGGTAAAGCATATAACTGTTATTGTTCCCCTGAAGAATTAGCTGAAATGCGTGAAAATGCCAAAGAAGAAGGTCGCCCTGTAGGCTATGATGGTACATGGCGTGATCGTACCCCTTCGGAAGCTCCTGAAGGAGTAGCCCCTGTTGTACGCATCAAAATGCCACGTGATGGTGAAACAACTATAACAGATGCTGTTCAAGGATCTGTAACCATAAAAAATGAACAATTAGATGATTTTGTTCTTCTGCGTGCAGATGGTACGCCAACTTATATGTTATCCGTGGTTGTAGATGATCATGATATGGGCGTAACTCATATTATTCGTGGAGATGACCATCTTACCAACGCTTTTCGTCAGTATCAGTTATATAACGCTATGGGCTGGGATGTGCCGACATTTGGGCACATCCCCCTTATTCACGGCCCGGATGGTGCAAAACTCTCTAAACGCCATGGAGCGTTAGGCGTAGAAGCATATCGTGATGAAATGGGTTATCTACCTGAAGCCCTTAACAACTACCTCCTTCGTCTCGGCTGGAGCCACGGAGACGAGGAAATCATTCCCCAAGACAAAGCAATCGAATGGTTTGATCTTGATGCGGTTGGTAAAGGTGCTTCACGTTTTGATTTTGCCAAGCTAGAAAATCTGAACGGTCATTATATTCGTGAAGCGAGCGAAAAACGTTTACTAGAACTGATCCTTCCTCATCTCGGAGAAATATCTGATGAAGCAAAAGATTGGATGTTAAATGGAATGGAAGGCCTGAAATCCCGCGCTAAAAACATTTTGGAACTCGCAGATTCAGCCAAGTTTTATGCAGCACGTCCTACTTTCCCATTAGAAAACCAAAAGGCAGCCAAACTTATTAAAGAAGATACGCCAGCACTTATGTCTGAGGTTTCTGATTTACTTGACAGTTTAGAAAACTGGACCGTTGAAAGCCTCGAAGAAGCTTTAAAAGCATTCTCAGAAACTAAAGAATTAGGGCTCGGAAAAGTCATGCAACCCATCCGTGCAATACTTACAGGTTCCAATTCTTCACCAAGTATGTTTGAGGTCATGTATGTATTTGGCAAAAAAGAGACCATCGAACGGTTAAGATGCCTTTAAGCTGAAACCTGCAGAAACCCTGACTTTTTGGATTGATTAAGAAATATTTAATCAATTTCATAGCCTTGGCCCATTGTGCAGCGCAAAATTTTATTATATAAAATATGCAACTAACGACATTGCAAATTTTAAATGCGACCATCCCTGGCCGCATTTTTGCGATGAACATAAACAAAGCTGAGGAGGCCCGAGACTATGAGTCAGGATACTTCTGATAAGAAATTTGTCACACTTACAGACCACGCAACAGGGAAAAGCTATGACCTACCAGTACTAAGTGGTACGGTTGGTCCGGATGTTATTGATATTCGCCGCTTATATGCGGATACAGGCTATTTCACATATGATCCAGGTTTTACATCTACTGGTTCTTGTGATTCCGCGATCACCTATATTGATGGCGATGAAGGCGTGTTATTACATCGTGGCTATTCAATTGAAGATTTAGCGGAAAATTCCAGTTTTATGGAAGTATGCTATCTTCTATTAAATGGTGAATTGCCAAACGCAGATCAGAAAAAAGAGTTTGAACATACAGTAACATACCATTCTATGTTGCATGAGCAAATGATGAACTTCTATCGCGGTTTCCGTCGTGACGCTCATCCAATGGCAATTATGGTCGGTGTGGTAGGGGCTCTTTCCTCTTTCTATCACGATAGTACAGATGTTAACGACCCACATCAGCGTATGGTTGCATCTTATCGTATGATTGCAAAGATGCCAACCATTGCGGCGATGGCATATAAATATTCAATTGGGCAGCCTTTTGTATATCCTAAGAACGAGTTGAGCTATGCGGCGAACTTCTTAAATATGACCTTCTCTGTACCGGCCGAAGAATATAAAATTTCCCCGGCAGTGGAACGTGCCATGGATCGTATTTTCATACTTCATGCTGATCATGAGCAAAATGCCTCTACGTCTACAGTGCGTATTGCTGGTTCTTCAGGTGCCAATCCATTTGCGTGTATTGCAGCGGGTATTTCCTCTCTTTGGGGTCCTGCACATGGTGGTGCAAATGAAGCCGTATTAAATATGCTGAACCAAATTGGTCATAAAGATAATATTCCTGAATTCATCGCACGCGCGAAGGATAAGAATGATCCATTCCGTCTTATGGGTTTTGGTCATCGTGTTTACAAAAACACCGACCCACGTGCAGGTGTATTGAAACAATCCTGTCATGAGGTTCTTGAGGAACTTGGTGTGGATGACCCACTTCTTGAACTTGCAATGGAATTAGAAAAAATTGCACTTGAGGATGAATATTTCGTACAACGTAAATTATTCCCGAATGTAGATTTCTATTCTGGCATTATTTTGAAAGCTATTGGCTTCCCGACAAGTATGTTTACTGTGTTATTTGCTTTGGCGCGCACTGTTGGCTGGGTTGCACAATGGAACGAGATGATTACTGATCCAAATCAGAAAATTGGCCGACCACGTCAGTTGTTTAAAGGTCATGATCGTCGTGCATTTGTTGAATGCAAAGATCGATAAGATTTTAAGCTAAGCATCAAAACGGGATTGAAGTATATTCAATCCCGTTTTTTTTTGATTTAGTAGTAAAAATCTATCAACTATAAGAGCAGGTAGAATTTAATTCCTCTTTTGAATGATAGATAATACCGCTCTTGCAGCTACTTCGCTTGGTAAACTTCCATCTACGGAAAGCTTTTTTAGCTCCTGTTTTAATTCAATAATTTGCAATTTACCTTTTCCATCTTCCAATATTTCATTTAAGGCACGTACCAAATTTTTTGCCTTACAATGACGCTGGATAAATTCTGGAACGATCATATGATTTGCAAGAATATTAAGTAGATGACCAAAATCTACTTTGATAAATCTGCGCACTAAAAAATGGGTTAAAGGTGATATTTTATAGGCGATTATCGTCGGCACCTCTGCCATAGCCATTTCTAAAGCAACCGTACCTGATGCCGCTAATGCTGCATTAGATGCAGCCATAGAATCATATTTCAGTTTCTGATCTTTAGCAGGAATGACCAAAACAGGACATGGCCATTCGGTTGTAGACTCAATAATATGATCATGTAAATGTGGTACAGCAGGTATAACGCAGTGTAGTTTTGGAATATCATCAACCAACTTGGAAACTGCTTCAGCAAATACAGGTAATAACCTAGTTACCTCCCCTTTTCTGCTGCCTGGTAGAACAGAGAGCAACTTTGCTTTTTCTGGAATACTGAACCTATGACGAAAAGAGGCACCATCTCCTTGATCCGCACCACTTTCAAGAATTGAATGCCCCACAAAATGGCATGGTAATCCTACCTTCTCAAAATATGGTGGCTCAAATGGAAGTAATGCTAAAATATGATCATAATGTTCTTTGAATTTAAAAACTCGTTTTGGCTTCCAAGCCCATACGGAAGGTGCAACATAATGAATTTTTGTCGTTTTAACTTCAACACGTTTGATAAAGGCATGAGCGAACCCGGGAGAGTCGATCGTTACAACCGCATCTGGTTTTTGATCATTAACAACGGATGCAGCTTGTAAAACTCGTTTTCTTAATTGGCGGATATGGGGCAGAATTTCAAATATTCCCATAAGTGATAATTCTTCCATGGGAAAAAGACTGTTGAGACCTTCGGCGCTCATCATTGGGCCACCAATACCAATAAAATCAACGTGGTTATTTGATTGACGTTTCATCGCTTTCATCAAGCGTGCACCTAAAGCATCTCCAGACGCTTCTCCTGCAACAACAAAAATAAGTGGCTTGTCACGCATGAGTTAACCATCCGCCTCTTGATCTATTGCCTGTAAAAACACCCCTAATTCATTCGCTTTATCGATGACATCTTCTTTGTCCATGATAATCATGCCTCCGCCATCAAAGGCAATCCCAAAAATGCCACTTTCATATGCATTTATAATGGTATCAACACCCATTGTAGGAAGGTCAGCACGTGTTTCCTGACCAATTTTGCGAAGTTTAACTAATATAGGATTGGTCCCGGGTCTTTTTAAATCTTTGCACCTTCTGATCATGGCATCAGTGCCTTCAATAGCCTCAACAGCTAGAACTAAGCCATCCTGTATAACTAATCCCTGCCCTACATCCGCAGATGCAAGTACTTTAAGCTTTTGAACCCCCTTTTTAATATCATCCCAAGCTTGTTTATCTGGGCGGTGAATCCCTAAAGCTCCCTCACCATGCATTGTATCTTGCAAGATGTCTTCGACGCCGACCACCCTAAAACCATGATCTTTTTCCAAGAACTTAATGAGTGCTGAAAGAAGGCCATCATCACCTTGCTTCATCGCGCCTGTTTTCATAATAAATTTTAATGCTGTACCATCTGGACGCAAAGCTGCGATACTTGGGCGCTTTACAGGCCCTGCCATAATGATATCACTTACATCATGTTGCTTGAATAACTTGATAGATTTACCTGCAGCCCCAATGCGAACGATTTCGAATGGATGACCACGATAGTCTTCAGGTTTCGCCTGCCCTTCTAAGGCTATTACAAAATAAGGCCTATTTTCTTTTATACAGGCGTCAATTAATCGCAACGGTAAACGACCACTACCTGCAATAATACCAAGCTTTGCCTTTGCAGTGGTCGTCATAGTTTAATCGCCTTGAGTGGCAGGCGTTGTAAATCCACGAGAGGTTTCTTCAGTCAAGAAGTCTAAAATATCTTTTACCGCAGAAACAGTTTTCAATTCATCATCGATCAGGGATATACGTTCCTTTAATACACCCTCACCTTCGCCAAAGAGAAACTTATATGTAGCGCGAATTGCATGAATATCTGATTTAGCAAAACCACGACGCTTCAATCCAATCAAATTCAAGCCAGATAAATTAGCTCTTTCGCCAGTAACCGAACCATAAGGGATTACATCACTTTCAACACCAGACATTCCACCAATCATCGCATGTTCACCAATACGAACAAATTGATGAACGGCTGATAATCCACCGACTATAGCAAAGTCACCCAACTCGACATGGCCAGCCAAAGTCGCGTTATTAGCCAAAATCACGTTATTACCAATAATACAATCATGAGCAACATGAGTACCGATCATAAACAACCCGTTATCACCTACACGCGTAATAGAGCCGCCACCTTCTGTTCCAGGATTCATTGTTGCATGTTCACGAATCTTATTATTTTTACCAATAATAAGCTCAACACGTTCACCACCAAACTTCAAATCCTGTGGGACTGTACCTATTGAAGCGAAAGGAAAAATCTCCGTAGCTTCGTCAATAGATGTGATGCCATCTACCACGACGTGTGAATGTAACTTCACACCTTTACTAAGTTTGACTTCGGGACCAATTACACAAAATGGCCCGACAGTAACCTCACTATCCAGTTCTGCCTTTGGGTCAATAACAGCGGTTGGATGAATGTTGGTCATTTTATGCGTCCCGGATCATTGCGGCAAAACTGGCTTCGGCAACAACTTGATCATCTACAGTTGCCTTTGCTTCAAATTTCCAGACTGGACCTCGTTGCTGTTTTTTACTTACATGAAGTTTTAGAAGATCACCTGGTACTACCGGGCGACGGAACTTGGCCTCATCAATCGACATAAAGTAAACTAATTTACCTTCGGATTCTTTACCAAGACTAGAAACAACCATAACGCCAGCTGTCTGGGCCATAGCCTCAACAATTAAGACACCGGGCATAATTGGTTTTTGAGGGAAATGTCCTTGGAAATGTGGTTCTGACGCAGTTACACCTTTCACCCCAATTGCCCATTCATATGGTTCGATAGCCTCAATTTTATCAACTAAAAGAAATGGATAACGATGTGGAATACGATCCATAATCTTTAAAACGTCGATATCCTTTAAATATTCGTTGTCTGTCTCAGACATGGGTTACCCCTTTTTCTTCATTAATCGTGTTGTTATGGCATGTCGCTTACGCCATGTTTTAATAGGTTCCGCAGGAAAACCGCCAACAATACTTCCCGCTGCCAAATCTTTCGTCACACCGGCGCGTGCTGCTATCTGAACACCAGTACCGATTTTTAAATGTCCGCTTAATCCTGATTGAGCACCGCAAACCACAAAATCACCAAGCTCTGTGCTGCCTGCAATACCAGACATAGCCGCCATCACGCAACCTCTTCCAAGTTTTACATTATGCGCAATGTGAATAAGATTATCGATTTTACAACCATCACCAATAACCGTGTCAGGTCCCATCCCCCTATCCACGGTGCTATTAGCACCAATTTCAACTCGGCTCCCAATTAATACACGGCCTGTTTGGGGCACATCCTCAAAACCTGATGGATCAATAGCAAATCCAAATCCACGTGTTCCAATTCTCACACCTGAGTGAATATTAGCAAACATACCTATTTGGCAACATTCCAAACTCACATTGCTACCAATGCGACTATGGGCGCCAATAATTACGGATTCATGAACCACAGCATTTGGCCCAATATGGCAACCGACACCTATTTCTACATTGGGACCAATCCATGCGCCAGCATCAATCTGACATCCATCTGCAATCTTTGCCGTAGGATCGATATAAGCCCTATCAGATATTTTATCCCTGATTTGAGGAAGTGGATAAAATCGTTGAGACAGCAAAGCAAAACTGAAATGGGGGTTTTGAGAAATAAGAGCTATGCATCCTTCAGGGACTTTATCGGCATATTCTTCTTTTAAAATCACTGCTCCAGCTTCTGTGGTCTCTAAGTCCTTTACATATTTAGAGTTATCTAAAAAACTTATTTGTTCCCTCGTGGCGGTCGATAGTGGTGCGACATCAGAAAATGTAACATCTTTTGAAGAAGAAAAAGATACCTTTATATCTTCTGCAAAAGAACTGATAGAAAAAGGCCCTTCTGGAACGAAAAAGCGATTTTCTGTCATTATTGTTGTCCAGCAGTTAAATCAACACTAGATATTTCAGTATTCAACAAATTAAGAATCGCTTCACTAATATCGAGTTTTTCAAGATTTGCGAAATAGACGACGCCTTGAGTACGACCACGGCTTAACACTAAATCCAGTTGATTATCATTCGAATACTTAACTAATACTTTGTTTAAGGACGTGCGAATTTGCTGACGACCTTTTGCAAATGATTGATCTAAAATCTTTTTGCGTTCATTAATTTGACGCTCCAAATTCACGCGTTCTTGCAGAAATTCTTGTTCTTTTTGAGCAAAAACATCCGGCGACAAAATAGAACGCTGTCCTTCTAACTCTCTAGCTTTATTTTGTAATTCTGCCTGACTAGAACTCACTTCTTGTTGAAACGCAATACGTTGCGCTTCCACTTGCTCACTCAATGACTTCCATGCATTACTGCTTCTTTCAACACGTTCAATATTGATCACAGCAGTTTTCGGGTTATTCATCCCTTGTGCGTAGCCAGAGCTAACAAATAAAACAAAAAAGGAAAGCCCAATAAAAATACTCTTTAAAATTTTGATCATGACTAAACCTTTATCCTAGAAGCGTGTACCAAAACTAAAGCGGAAAATTTCCGTCTCATCATAATCTTCTTTTTGAATAGCCTGGGCAAAATCAAATCTCATTGGTCCCAAAGGTGACTCCCAATTAAAACCAACACCAACTGAACTACGAATTGATGTGTCATCAGCCACATTAGATCCGTTTTCCTCCGTTGACCATACAGATCCTAAATCTGTAAACACCGATGCTGTTAATCCAAACTCTTTTGGAACACCGATTGGGAAATCTAGTTCGGCTGTAGCGAGCCATCTATTTTTACCACCTAAGGCGTCGCTAGTCGCTGTATCACGGGGGCCGATACCAGCATTGTCAAAACCACGGAAGTTTGCGCCGCCAGCATACCAGCGATCATTCAAACGTACATCCTGATCGTTTAAACCAACAATATTTGATGCTGAAGCAGAAAGCTCTAGGACAAAATCCTCCTCCAGGAAGGAAACATAATTAGAAGCTCTCACAGTCGAACTAAAATAATCAACGTCGCCGGCTAAGCCTGCAAAATCATTACTAAATGAGAAAATATACCCATCGGTAGGACTAATTCTGCTATTCAATCTATCATATGCAGTGGTATGGCCAACACTTACTACCGTACGTTCGCCTTCATCTGCTTTCACGTAAATAGAAGCGTCGGATGCAACATTAGTAACCTCTTCATTCGCGACACGGAAGTTCAAATTTTGACGCCAGTATTGGGTCAAATCGTAACCAGTACGCAAACGAAAACCTTTTTCGCTATTATCAGATGAAGAGGTATCCTGATTATCTTCTTCCACTAAGAACACATCAATACCTGCAGATAAACCTTCACGGTCAAGGAAGTAAGGTTCAGTAAACGAAACGTCAATCTTTGACTCTTCTTGCCCCAACTGCGTTGCAACACGTAAATGTTGACCACGACCAAGTAAATTACGTTCTTCAACGGCCACTTCAGCCAATAGGCCCGCAGTAGTAGAAAAACCACCACCCAAACTTAACTCACCTGTTGATTGTTCTTCCACATCAACTTGAATAACGGTATGATTTGGCGACTGTCCAGGAACGTTGTTAACCTCTACGTTCTTAAAGTAACCTAAATCTGTAATGCGCTGGCGAGAGCGCCTCAATTTGGAAGTATTAAATGCATCGCCTTCTACCAAACGGAATTCACGACGAATAACTTCATCTTTTGTCCGTACATTTCCACGTATCTCAATACGATCTACATAAACTTTAGGCGCTTCGGAAATTTTAAAATTGATATTGATGATATCATCATCCGTATTTCTATTGATCTCTGGATAAACATCAACAAAAGCAAAACCTTGACGATTTAGCTCTTCTGTAATTGCATCAACATTATCTTCAAGAATATTTGCATTATACCAATCACCAACATCAATATCTACATATTCGTATAAAGATTCAACATTAACGCCTTTTAAAGAAGATGATATTTCGTACTCCCCAAACGAGTAGCGATCCCCCTCTTCAACGGTAAAAGTAATGAAGAAACCAGTACGATCCTCACTTAACTCAGCCACAGCAGATACAACTCGGAAGTCAGCAAAGCCATTTTTCAGATAATAGCGACGAAGCAATTCACGATCAAAAGTTAACTTATCTGGATCATAGGTATCAGCGTCAGATAAAAAACTATACCAGCGTGTCTGGCGTGTTAATAATTCACTCGCAAGTGCATCATCATCAAAATAGTCATTTCCAACAAAACTAATTTTATGAACGCCTGAATCCGGCCCTTCTTCGATTTCAAAAGCAAGATCCACACGGTTTTGATCCAATTGTATAATTTTTGGAACTACCTTTGCCGCATAGCGCCCTCTACGACGATAGACATCCAGAATACGTTTTACGTCATTTTGAACACGGGTTCTGGTATAAACGACACGCGGACGAAGTTGAGTTTCAGATTCTAAAATTTCATCTTTAACACGCAAATTACCTTCATAGGCAACCCGGTTAATAATAGGATTTTCTACAACCTTAATTTCCAAAGAGTTTTGATTAAGTTGAACGATTGAAACATCAGCAAATAAACCGGTCGCAAACAGCTTTTTCAACGATTGATTAACTGTATTTGCAGTATACGGTTTTCCCTCACGCAAGCTTAAATAAGTAAGGATGGTTTCTTCCTCAATACGTTGAAGCCCCGAAATCACAATCTCTTGCAAGATTGGACCATCTACGTTTTGGTCAACGGTTTCTTCCTCAGCCTGAGAATTAGTAGGAGGAACAAGAGGAACAGATTGCGCATTAACTATTGAGGATGACAAAACAGTTCCGCATAACAACGACACAGATAAAACAGAGGATTTAAAAATTGATTTCATTTCAACTCAAATCTAACCAATCAAGATCTTATTAAAATAAG
>NZ_SMMC01000194.1 GCF_009711445.1 Curvivirga aplysinae
TAAACATTTCTTTATATCATAGTCAATTCAAAATGTCGCTTTTACCCACACAAACAGTCGCATAAATAAAAAAGGGTTGGAAAACCAACCCTTTAATTATCAGATTCTTTGAGAAATATTTACGATCAGGCTTCATTTCCGCCATTTGCAACCAATTCTTTTAATCTTTCATCATCATAAGCCGCCTCAAGTTCCGCAGCTTTTTTGTTCGCCTCAACCTCTAAATCATCCGATACTTCAACAGGCGCCGCTTTTTTCCATTCTGCAAGATAATCTTCTGTACCACGTGCATCTCCACGCATCGCTGCACGGTCAATTGCTTTCTCAAAACGCTCATCCAGCACAACCTTGACTTGATCACGACGCCCCTTCTTACAAATCACCTGTGCAGGGATGTCACGCCAATATACAACAATCAATTGAGCCATCTTAATTTCCTATTCCATCATTGCTTATGGATATAGTCACCCTTGGAGATAAAATCGGCAAGTTCACCATATCCTGTTTTTACGATTTTCAGTTCTAATTTTAATTTGTCTGCCGCATCCTGAGCCATATCTAACAATTTATTGTCTTCGGTCTGAGCCAGATAAACGACACGCTTATAATTTCCAAACATTAATTCTAACATTTGCGGATATTTGTTAAGTCCCATACCTTCCATAATTAACGCGTCAAATTGACGAACCAGATAATCAGTTAGATAGAAGGTGCCCAACTCTTCATCTGCCAGCTTTCCAAATGCGTCTTGTCCATGAAAGAACGCGTAACAATGTGCCCCTTGGATACGTTCCACATTATATCGCCGGCAGATATTATCTAATTTTCCACCAGTACCACAATCTGCATAACCAATCAGAATTCTTTCATATTGATCTTTATATTGAACAATCTTCTCTTCTAATCTTTCTGGGATAGCATCCGGACGGTTATGGAGATTCGCCGGCAAGCAAGTAAGAGAGATATGCGTCAAATCATTCAGTTTAATAATCGTCAGAATTTCTTTTGCCAATGCCCCGCATGCAATCACAAGCGTTTTGGCATTTTCAAAAAAAATCTCCGGAGCCTCTTCAGACTCCGGAGATTTCAAATTGTCAGGCAAAGCAGACATAACGATTATTGGTTATGCTTACGAGCCATGTATTCTTTAGCTGTTTCAACGGCAACTGCAGCATCACGACAGTAAGCATCAGCACCTACTTCACGTGCGAACTCTTCGTTCAATGGCGCGCCGCCAACCAAAACAGTATAATCATCACGGATACCTTGTTCTTTCAATGTATCAATAACAACTTTCATGTAAGGCATTGTTGTTGTCAACAAAGCGGACATACCCAAAATGTCTGGCTTGTGCTCTTCTAATGCAGCTAGGTATTCTTCAACGGATTGGTTAATACCAATGTCAATAACTTCAAAACCAGCACCTTCCATCATCATGGATACAAGGTTTTTACCAATATCGTGAATATCACCTTTTACGGTACCGATAACCATCTTACCTTGTTGTGGCGCACCAGATTCAGCAAGTAACGGGCGAAGAATTGCCATACCAGCTTTCATAGAGTTCGCAGACATCAATACTTCTGGTACGAAAAGAATACCGTCACGGAAGTCAACGCCAACAATGCGCATACCTTCAACAAGTGCTTCTGTTAGAACTTTATATGGCGCCCAGCCACGTTCCAAAAGAATTTCTGTACCTTCAGAAATCTCATCTGCAAGACCGTCATAAAGGTCGTCCCACATTTGCTCAACAAGTTCCTGATCATCCAGTTCGCGCAGGTCGAGTTCTTCTTCAGACATTGGCGTCATTCCTATAATTTTATATAAGTGATAATTTAATTTTCCTACTCTACTGATAATCCAAACGGACTACTGGCAGCAATAGAATTTCCGACTATTGGATATATATTTACGGCAATAATCCAACTTTTTTACACGCGACAGGGTTTATACCCAGTGCGACAGTGTGAAAAAAATATAAAAAAAACGTTAAAAATCAAAGAAATAGTATTTTATTGATTTACTTATTCTGACTTTTCAAAATTCTCATCAGCGTTTTTAAGGCGATTTAACAAAGAAATAGAAGCTTTATCACCAGCTTGTGCGGCCTTCTCTAGCCATGTTTTTGCAGATGGGATATCTGGCTTCTCCCCTTCACCCTGCCAATAGATTATGCCTAGTTGACGCATCGCTATTATCAGACCAGCCTCTGCAGCTTTACGATAATATTCTTTTGCAAGATTAAGATCTTTATCCAATCCATTCCCATACTCATGGGCAAAGCCGAGATTGAAATTTGCTTCAGACGACCCAAGTGAGGCGGCGATTCGATGCATTTCATATGCCCGCTCTATATTACCTTCAGCCTGATAGATTCTAGCAGCGGCAATTGCACCATCCAGATTCCCAGCTTCCGCAGACTTTTCATACCAAAATACAGCATTCTCCAAAGATGCATCTGGCGCCACACCTTGTTCATTTAATAATCCGAGAAAAAACATCGCTTTACGATCGCCAATCTCAGCTTTCTCAATATATCCATTATACACAAAATCGGGCAATGCTTCATTAGCAGACAATGACGTTGCGTATAAACTGGCATATATACCAGTCACTATTCCATATTTTAATAGTTTCCGCATAAACACATTCACCAAACATTATTGCGATCAAGATTTAACTGATACTTCATATACAGATTGCGGATCTTCAAAACCTTTGAGTTCAAATTGACCTACAGATTTAAAGCCAAAAGGTTTACCTCGGCACATTTCCATGACAATGCCGGAAACGGCAACTTGTTCAGCATCCGCTTTATCCATGACTCGCGCAGCCATATTCACAGGCGTGCCAAATAAATCACCATTTTCATGGATAGGTTCGCCGGCACTGATTCCAATCCGAATTTGAAACCCCATAGCTGGCATGGCTTCTGCAAATTTCTGCACCCCTCGTTGCATCGCAAGACCAGCTTCCACAGAATTCACCACTGCAGGGAAAGAAGCCATTATACCGTCACCTGTATGCTTTATCTCCTGTCCCGCATATCGGCTGATAGCCTCACGGATAATATCATTATGCGCCCGAATAACCTGCATCATCCACTCCTCACCCTTAGTTTGCTGGTTCAGGGTTGAGTTAACAATATCCGTGAATAATACAGCAACGAACTTACGTTCCGGGTCAGCTTCCACTGGTTTTTCTGCTTCTTGCTTTCGAGATTTCGTTTTTTTCTTTTGTTCTTTTAACTCAGGGAAACGCCAAGATTGAAGTGCATCTTCAAGATTGCTTTTGCTCCCGGCCTTTCCAGCCTTCTTGATCTGGTTATTTCGACCAAGCGCATACATATCAAAGTAATTCTCATCGAGAAGATATTCATCAATATTACTACAAAAACCCTTGGCTTGCTCTACTGGTAGATCTAATTTAGCAACATTAGAAACCAATACGTCCAAGCTGGATTCTTTATTCAAGTTATGAATATGCATAAGTTCTTCATTGATACCAGCCATATACAAAATCAAACCAAATCGGGTATATGCATCTGTTTTCGCAGTTTCACCCACAATAGAAATCGCATCTGTAATAATTGAAGCCAACTCATTCTCACAAACCTCCAATGCATCTTTTTGATTCAATCCTGTTCTTTTACTCAAATCGCTGGATGCGGACAAAGATGACACATCATCATCTTCTGAAACTGGCTCACTTGATACAGATTGATAAACTGATCTTTCAACACTAGATCGAGTATCTGCTATGGGGAATGGTTCTTCATTATCTGGTAAATCATCGTCTAAATCCTGAAATGAAGGCGATTCTGTTAATGTTTCACCCATATGAATGCTATTTTCAGGGGGCATCTCCTCCATCATCGCTCTAGCTCCCACTTCCTTATTTGCCTTTGCAGCGGTCGCCAAAAGCTTTTTTAGTTTTGGCACAAAAAACAACAAGAAAGTCGAAATAAATACAAAGGCTAAAATCCCCATGGTAGTATCACGCCCCAGAAAGATATCCATGGAAAATAAAATTAGATAAACCGATACAGAAGTAAATGTTCCAGCAATTGTTGCAAAGAAGAACGCAACCATAATCCCAAATACATTCAGCTGATCATCTTTCTTACTTTTCTTTGCAGGTGCGCTTCGCGTAGGCGGCATCTTAGCTTCCGTCTTTTTAGTGGAGGCTGCCTTCATTCCACTAATACCGCTCTTAATTGGTGAAGAAGATTTGGGCGAACTAGGCCGAGCTGACGTTTTCTTAGAAACTGATTTACCACCAGATATTGCAGAAACTTGAGGTTTAGACTTCATAGACGGCGTGTGATAAATGACACTTTCAGATGAATCATTATCTGATGCGCTAAATGCTTCTCTTATAACAACGGCACCATCAACATTAGGAAGTTTTTCGACGGTTTGTGCCTCTTCCAAAGCTGCTTCTCGTCTATTTCCATCGAAATGCGCATGAAAATTCCAACGTGTGCCTTGGAGAGTATAAACTTCGAAATTAATCGTTTTAACTGCCATCAGTCTATAACTACCTTCTTTGCATTCGCGAAATGCAAAAATCCTATGGATACATAGACTTAAAACACAAAATCACGCTCACGTAAATGTTAGATAGAGCTTATCCTTAAAAATACATCAATAACACAATTCCCTAATAAAAATTGTAATCGAAACACTATATTATCATTCTATAATGATTTAGACCTACCATTACGAGCTATTGCAACCAACTGGGGTTATTTATGAGGACTTCAGTTTCGCCGATCATAAATGGTGTATGATCATTCACCGCTTTATCCATTCTATCTAAACGGACAAATGCTAATGCGGTACTTTTAGAAACAGAACGTATAGAACCAATTTCTTTTTCCCCTGCGTAAATCGCATCACCAGAATGAACAGAGTGACTAAAATTTCCAGATACTGGTTTAACTGTCATTAGGCGCTTCTTAATCAATGCCCGATATTTAGTACGCGCCGTTAACTCCTGCCCCATATAGCAGCCTTTTTGCCAATCTACACCATTGAGTTCGTCAAATCCGTATTCAAGTAACAAACCCTTATTCTTTTCTATATCTTGGCTACCATCAGGAATTCCTGCTTCAATTCGAATTGTGTCATATGTTTCTTTCAGGTCTAGTTTCGCTGATTGGTTATTGTCTAAAAATTCATCTTTATTTCCGATAAAACGATATCCTAACTTAGGGCTTCTTGGATCGGAATAAATCACACCACCCTCAACTACAAAACCATAATCAACATCTTCAAATGCCCAGTCCCCTAGCAACAACAAGGACGACACAGATTGATCTATTCCCAATTGAATATCCGATCTTAATTGATATTTACGCAGTAACTGTCCAAGCGGCATCATTTCATCTTTATGGCAATCTATGAGAAGAGAATCTTCGCGGGATATGACAAAAAAATCGTATAAAAACTTTCCTTGAGGCGTTAATAGCGCGGCCCATATTGCGTATCCGTCTCTGCACTTTTCAACATCATTAGAGATCAGTCCTTGTAAAAACTCAAAACGATCATCCCCAGAAATAGTAATGAATGCACGTGTAGAATCGATAACATAAGAAGCTTCCATTTAAAAATACGCCTTATTATTTTTAATATCTTGTAGAGAATAAAATCTTAAATCCAACTTACAGGTAAGTTCTCAACCATAACTTAGCAAGAGACAATTAACCGAAAACCTACCATTTATATTGACCTATGTCCCTTCCATGCCTAAATCTAAGCGTCGAAAATCATCAACTTTAATGGATCTTTAAATGTCAGTCGACTTATCGGCGCTTGTCGTAGCGCATAATGAAGAAAAACAGCTTGCGGCCTGCCTAGAATCCTTGAAATTCGCGGATCAAATTGTCGTTGTTTTAGATAAATGCACTGACGGAAGCAAAGAAATCGCTGAAAATTTCAATGCGAAAATAATTGAAGGAAACTGGCCAATTGAAGGTGACAGACGAAATATTGGCCTTGATGCCTGTGATGGTTCGTGGATTATCGAACTTGATGCTGATGAACGTGTCACACCCGAACTTGCCAAAGAAATAAGTAAGACTCTTCCTAATACCACAGCTGGACATTTTTTATTACCGTTTGACAATTATGTTGGCTCGCGTCTTGTCCGTTATGGCTGGGGGTGTAGTTGGGGTGTTAGTGCGGCCCCTCGTCTACACAAAAAAGGGAATAAACGCTGGGGACGACAACGTGTTCACCCTTCGATAGAACTGCTAGGTAAAAGACAAGAAATGGTCGGCCGCATTGATCATTATGTTGATCGAAATATATCAGATATGATTAAAAGGCTCGACTCTTATACCAGTGCAAAAGCAAAAGATTTGCGAGATCACCCTGATGGCGTAGGGTATGCACGCAATATCAGACGTTTCTTTTCTCGCTTCATAAAATGTTATTATGGCCGCAAAGGTTATAAAGAAGGTAAATACGGATTCTTAATTGCTTTAATGGCAGGTCTTTATCCAATCATCTCCTATCTAAAAGCCAATTTGGAAGAAGAATGACCAGATTACTACAAATTATGGCCGGCGCAAAAGTTGGTGGCGCTGAAAAATTCTTTGAACGTTTAGCCATTGCTTTTCATAACGCAGGTATTGAGCAACATATTGCTATTCGTCAAAATGCCGAGCGCGAAAACCTATTGAGAGAAGCAGGTCTTCATCTATCAAATCATCGATTAGGTGGTATTTTTGATTTTAAATCACACCGTAATATTCAACAAATCGCAACGCAATTTAAACCAGATATTTCTTTAGCCTGGATGAGTCGTGGTGCGCGTTTTATGCCAAAAGGTGACTTCACAACAGTCGCACGCTTAGGCGGTTATTACGATCTTAAATATTTTAAAAAATGTGAGCACCTTATTGGCAACACACAAGATATTTGCAAATACCTTCGAGAAAAAGGATGGCCGGAAGACAAAGTTTGGTATCTGCCCAATTTTGTAGATGATACTATTATGCCTCCTCAAAGCAGAGAAGAGCTAAATACACCAGAAGATGCCCCTTTGATGCTTGGGTTAGGACGTTTGCACGAAAATAAAGCTTTCGATCTAGGACTTGAAGTCATAGCAAAACTTCCGAACACCTATTACTGGATTGCAGGCACGGGGCCCAAAGAACTTGAATTAAAGCAACAAGCTGAAAAATTGGGTATTACAGATCGAGTAAGATTCTTGGGTTGGAGAACTGATATTGCGGCACTATTTGCAGCTGCAGATATCTTTTTATGTACGTCCCGCCATGAACCTTTGGGTAACATGATGATTGAAGCCTGGGCACATGGTACGCCTGTTATTGCCGCAGCGGCACAAGGTCCAACTGAACATATATCTCATGGACATAACGGACTATTAAGTCCGATAGATGACGCTGATAAAATGGCTCAGAATGTTCAACAACTTTTAGACAATAAAGATTTATCTATTGAAATAGCAAGTAATGGGAATCAATCGTATAAAGAGGCGTATACTGAAGGCCAGGTTGTTACGAAGTATCAAGAATTCTTTGATAAGATATTAAAAACAAAAAGTTAATTTAAGGACCCCATTTTATGTGCGGTATTGCTGGAATTATGATGCGTGATGGCTCTACGCCAAATACCGACATCTTAGATAAACTTGCAAATGCAATCTCTCATCGAGGTCCAGATGGTCAAGGCTGCCATATATCTGGGACTATTGGACTAATCCAAACTAGGTTAGCAATTATTGACCTCAGTACTGGTGACCAACCTTTATATGATAAAGATGGTAGTGGTAGTGTATTAATTGGGAACGGAGAGATATACAATTACCTAGAGTTAAGAAATGAACTAGGGCGAGAGAAATTTTCAACTAATTCCGATTGTGAGGTCCCACTTCAAACCTATCTAAGAGATGGTGTGACTTATGCTGATAAATTACGCGGTATGTATGCACTTGCAATTCATGATCCGAATGAAAATAAATTAGTCATTACGCGTGACCCTTTTGGTATTAAACCGCTATATTACGTTGAACAAGAAAACTATTTTGCATTTGCATCTGAAGCACAAGCGCTAATCAATGCAGATCTAGTTGTTCCAATTGTCAGTGACCGAAAACAGCAAGAATTACTTCAATTGCAATTCACATGCGGCCAAAACACAATATATGAGAATATCAAACGTGTCTGGCCAGGGGAAACGATCATTATTCAGGCAGGTCGTATTGTTGAAAGGCATTTACGTCCAGCTTTACCGCAAAGAAAGCCTCAAACAATAACGGAAAAAGACGCGCTCTCTAAGTTAGATGAAATTCTCCATACAACAATAGATATTCATCAGCGTTCAGATGTACCTTATGGGCTATTCCTATCAGGTGGTATTGATTCTACAATTTTGCTCTCATTAATGGCGGAATTAAATGATAAGCCAGTGGTTGCTTACACTGCGGGCTTTTCTGATACGCAAGTGCATGATGAAAGAGATCACGCACGCATGTTAGCTTCAGTTACCGGCGCAGATCACCATGAGATAAATTTCGGCGAAGAAGATTTTTGGCTAACCCTTCCCCAAATTGCCGCATCGATGGATGATCCAGCCGCGGATTATGCAATTTTGCCTACATGGAAATTGGCAAAGGCAGCTGCACAAGATCTAAAAGTCGTCCTATCAGGTGAAGGCGGAGATGAACTTTTCGCCGGTTATGGTAGATATCGCAGCGTTATGCGCCCATGGTGGTTAGGTGGGCGAAATGTACGTCATCGTGGTATTTTTGACAATATGAACATCTTGCATGATAACTCTACAAGCTGGCGTGATCGTATTACTAGCCACGAAGCGGTATCTACAAATTCAGGCTGTAACAAGTTACAAACAGCTCAAGCTGTCGATTGTGCAGACTGGCTACCAAATGATCTGCTTACCAAGCTTGACCGATGTCTGATGGCACATGGCTTAGAAGGGCGCACTCCATTTCTGGACCCTGTTGTCGCAGAGTTTGCCTATCTGTTGCCTGACAAATTGAAGGTAAAAGGCCGCTTAGGTAAATGGCTATTACGTAGCTGGCTAGAAAAACGTATGCCAGAAGCAAAACCCTTCGACAAGAAACGAGGTTTCACAGTACCTGTGGGTGAATGGATTTTAAATAGAGGTAAAATTCTTGGTGGTCTCGTTGCAAAACAAGAATCCATCAAGGAAATTGCTGATGTAAGTGCTGTAGAAAAGCTATTCATCACCGAAGGTAAAAGAGAAGCTTTCGCAGCTTGGTCCCTACTCTTTTATGCTTTATGGCATAAGGCAAATATTGAACAAATAAATCCTAATAATAAAAATATATTCGACGCATTAGAAGGATAATGATCATGGATAGCATTACCATCAAACGCCCAGATGACTGGCATCTTCACATTCGCGACGGTAAAATGATGGAAGCAGTATTACCATATACTGCTAGTGTATTTGGGCGCGCGATCATTATGCCTAACTTGACGCCCCCTGTAATCACTGCACAAGATGCAGTCGAGTATCATGAGCGAATTATGGCCGCTTTACCTAAGGATACTCAATTCAAACCTCTAATGACGGCTTATCTAACCGATAATACGGATCCTGATGATATCGCAAAAGGTTTTCAAGAAAACGCTTTTGTGGCCGTAAAGCTTTATCCTGCACATGCAACAACAAATTCGGCACATGGTGTTTCAGATATCACAAAGGTAGATGCTGTTGTAAAAAGAATGTCTGAAATTGGTATGCCATTGCTTATCCATGGTGAGGTTACGCGGTCTGAAGTAGATATTTATGATCGCGAAGCTGTTTTCATTCAAGAAACATTAATGCCTCTGAAAGAGAAATACCCAGACCTGAAAGTCGTACTAGAGCATATTACTACATCTGAAGCAGTAGATTTTGTAAAAGCTGCTGATGACACAGTCGCGGCAACTATTACACCACAGCATATTATCATTAATAGAAGTGACATGTTTAGAGGTGGTATAAGGCCTCATCTCTACTGTCTTCCAATTGCGAAAAGAGAAAAACATCGCCTAGCGGTGCGTGAAGCTGCTGTTTCAGGGCATAAAAGCTTCTTCTTAGGAACAGATTCAGCACCCCATCCAATCGGTGCCAAAGAGAGCTCATGTGGATGTGCTGGTATTTTTAATGTACCAGCAGCGATAGAGACCTATTTGGAAGTATTTGAGGAAGAAAGAAAAATTGAGAATTTTGAAGCTTTTGCATCCCTTAATGGTCCAGCATTTTATGAGATGCCTGTGAATGAAGATAGCATCACTATCGTAAAACAAGACTGGAACATGGAAAATGAAATCGTAATTGATGAGACAACGTCTCTTCATCCCTTTAAAGGTGGAAAAACAGTAACATGGAAAGTGCAGTAATTATTCTGCACTCAATTCTTCTGTAGCTTTTTTATCTAATTCTTGTTGTTCACGTAAGCGGCGTTTCTCGGCTTGTCGCTTTTGGAAACCGCTTACAGCGCCCGTAATCTGACTTGAAAGTGCTTCAGCATCTGCATCAGGATTAAATGCTAATAAGATAGCATCTGATAAAGGTTTAATTAACTTAATATCCTTTTCAGAAGGATCATCAAGATCACTCAGCAATGATAAAGAAACTGTGGTTAATGTTTCACATAATTCTGAAACATGCTCATATCCAGTCCCATGTAATCGTGAAGCTGTATCAGATGCTGATCGATGAAGACGCCTAATGAAATCTTCAACTTCCTGCGTCTTTTCACCAGCGATTAACTTAGGCTGCAACATCTCAACAACAAAAGAAATTTGAAATGCGTTCCGTTGCATTTTTAATTCATTGACCTGGTTATTTACCGACGCTATGGCGCGAGATAATTCCAAATGAGAAATTTCTTTCCCTTTTACCTTAGCCTCTAATGTATTTGGAACAACCATACTTGGAATAGAGCTGTTTCTATTTGCATCTTTTCGTCGATCTGGCCCAATATAATCACTAGTGACAATAAATTCCTTACGAGCACTAATTAGCGCTTTAATGCGATCCATAAGCCCATTTGGAGAAAATGGTTTAAGCAATATGTCATCAGCACCCGAATCAACGATACGCCCAATCAGATGAGAATCAGCTGACCATAATGTCGCAATAATTGGAATATAAGGATTCTTACCAAGCTTACCGTATCTGATATCGCGAATTAGTTGAATCGCATCGCCTGAACGGTCTTCCATTTCTGCATCAAGGATCAATAGATCGGGCATTTCGGACATCAGGGTTACACGCACAGGTTCAAGGCGCATAAAATCACGCGTTTGCGTTAAACCTTCCTGTGACAAAACATTTCTTATCGTAGTTCTTATACTGGATTTATCCTCCACATATAGAACATTAACTTTATTCAAATGTTTTTGTGCGCCGACTTTTGACAGCCCAGCCATCAACATCCTCCAAAAGGGCTAAACTCAATTTTATAAGCAAAATAAAATGTTTAGCTACTTTGCATACTTATTTTTATATAGGAGTTTCTTTTACCTCGCCACCTATTTTTTAGTGGCAAAAGAAAAGGCAGCATGGGCATGCTGCCTTTTCCACAGATAATCCAATGAAGATTTATCCTTTATTTATAACCGCTTGAGCAGCAGCTAATCTCGCAATCGGCACACGGAAAGGTGAACAAGACACATATTCCAAACCTACTTCCTCACAGAATTCAATAGAAGCAGGATCACCACCATGTTCACCACAGATGCCAAGCTTAATATTTGGACGTGTAGAACGTCCGCGCTCAGCCGCAATCTCAATTAACTCCCCAACACCTTCTTGGTCCAAGGTCGCAAATGGATCAGCTTTTAAAATACCACGTTGTTCATAAGACCCTAAGAAACCTGCCGCATCATCACGAGACAAGCCATAAGTAGTTTGTGTAAGGTCATTGGTACCAAAAGAGAAGAAAGCAGCTTCTTCAGCGATTTGTGCAGCACGCAATGCGGCACGTGGCAATTCAATCATGGTACCTACAACATAATTAGGTTTCACACCTTTTTCGGCTGCCACTTCTTCTGCAACTCGATCAATAACTGCACGCATCAATTCGAGTTCTTTTTGGTACCAACTAATGGTACCATAATCTCGCATAATGGTGCTTCTCCCGTTTCTTGTTGAACTTCAATAGCAGCTTCAAGAATAGCACGCGCCTGCATTTCACAAATTTCAGGATAGGTGTTCAATAAGCGGCAACCACGATGACCAAGCATTGGGTTAAACTCATGTAACTGAGACGCACGATGCTTAAGTTTTTCAACAGAAACACCAACTTGCTCAGCAACCTGTTCAAACTCATTTTGCTCGCGTGGTAAGAATTCATGTAAAGGCGGATCTAACAAACGAACAGTTACAGGTAAGCCCTTCATAATTTTGAATAATTCGATAAAGTCAGCTCTTTGCATTGGTAGAATTTTTGCCAATGCAGCACGACGACCATCTTCATCTTCTGCTAAAATCATTTCACGCATGGCAACGATGCGCTCACCTTCAAAGAACATATGCTCTGTTCGGCAAAGGCCGATACCTTGTGCACCGAAATTAGCTGCGGTGCGTGCATCTTCAGGTGTTTCCGCATTTGCACGCACTTTCAGGCGACGGATGCTATCAGCCCATTCCATGACACGACCAAAGTCACCAGATAATTCAGGTTGAACTGTTGGCACTTCACCAAGGATGATGTCACCCGTGGATCCATCAATAGTAATCCAATCCCCAGCTTTCACTTCTGTACCACGAACAGAGAATTCACCAGATTTATAATCAACATTAATGTCACCCGCACCAGCTACACAGGGGCGCCCCATACCACGAGCCACAACAGCAGCATGAGATGTCATTCCACCACGTGTTGTTAGAATACCCTGTGCCGCATGCATACCATGGATGTCTTCCGGTGATGTTTCGATACGAACCAACATCACTTTTTGACCTTCAAGTGCACGTGCTTCCGCCTCATCAGCTGCAAACACAACAATACCACTTGCAGCCCCCGGGCTTGCAGGCAAACCTTTTGAGATAATGTTACGTGGCGCATCTGGATCAAGGCGTGGATGAAGGATTTGATCTAGGCTTTGTGGCTCAATACGGCTCACAGCAGTCTTTGTATCAATCAACTCTTCATCAACCATATCACATGCAATTTTAATAGCCGCATGTGCGGTACGTTTGCCCGCACGTGTTTGCAGCATATATAATTTGCCTTGTTGTACGGTAAATTCGATATCCTGCATATCTGCATAATGTTTTTCAAGAATGATACGCACATCAGCCAATTGGTTAAATACTTCTGGCATAACTTCTTCCATCGCAGGAAGCTTGGAGCCATGTGCCTCTTTACCTGCAATTGTCAGATGCTGCGGTGTACGGATACCCGCGACAACGTCCTCACCTTGTGCGTTTACAAGATATTCACCATAGAAGATATTTTCACCTGTAGATGGATCACGTGTAAAGGCAACGCCTGTTGCACAATCATCCCCCATATTACCGAACACCATTGCTTGAATGTTAACAGCTGTACCCCATTCTTCAGGGATTTTGTTCAGTTTACGATACACAACAGCGCGATGTGTCATCCAGCTGTTAAACACGGCACCAATTGCCCCCCAAAGCTGTTCTTTTGGATCTTGTGGGAAGCCTTTACCAAGTTCTGTTTGAACGATATTTAAGTAATCAGTTACCAAGGCTTTCAAATCATCCGCATCTAGGTCTGTATCCAGATAAACGCCTTTTTCTTCTTTTTTGATTTCCAGCTGATCCTCAAATAAATGATGATCCATATCCAAAACTACGTTGGAATACATTTGAATGAAACGACGATAACTGTCATATGCAAAGCGTGCATCGCCTGATTTCGCGGCTAGACCTTCTGCGGTAGCATCATTTAAACCAAGGTTCAAAACTGTATCCATCATACCCGGCATGGAAGCACGGGCACCAGAACGTACAGAAACCAGCAAAGGATTTGCTGGATCACCAAATTTCATATCACTTTCAGTTTCAAGCTTTGCGAGTGCCGCTTCAACTTGATCTGTCAGATCGGATGGATAATTACGTTCGTATGCGTAATAATGTGTACAAACCTCTGTTGTTACAGTGAAACCTGGTGGCACAGGTAAACCAATATTACCCATTTCAGCAAGGTTTGCACCTTTACCACCAAGAAGATTACGCATATCGGCTTGGCCCTCTGCCTTGCCGCTTCCGAAGCTATATACCCATTTGGTCATAGTCTTTGATCCTTGTTCATCCAAGAATGGCTCTTTCAAGATTTCTCTATCCAGAAGGTTAATAAAAAGGTTTGAATTGGTACCCCAACCTATTTTTGCGTATCGAGTTATCCCTCGATTTGTCCGAAATCAGCCACCTGCCCCATTACAGAACGAATATGGGAAAGCAGTTTCAATCGGTTTTCACGAACTGATGCGTCATCCGCATTCACGGTAACGTCATCAAAGAATTTATCTAAAGGCGTACGAAGCTTTGCCAGACCAGACATTGCATCTTCAAACGCCTCATTACCTAAAGCTTTAGAAACAGCAGCTTCAGCAATATTTAATGCTTCTGCCAAATCTTTTTCTTCAGCTTGGGATAGCAAGTCAGCATCAACCGCCCCATCATAGGAACGATCATCTTTCTTTTCTTCCGCACGTAAAATATTAGCGGCTCGCTTATTCGCTGCCAGCAAGTTTGCGCCATCATCTGTTTTCAGGAAGTCACCCAAAGCTGAAACACGATCTAAAACACGCACAAGATCATCTTCACCTTCAAGTGCAAAGACTGCCGCGATATGATCATGCGGTACACCATCCGCTTTTAAATGCACTTTCAGACGGTCTACCATGAAGGATATTAGATCAAATACTTTAACGACCATCTCATCAAAAACTTCATCTTTATCGTCAAATATAGAATTTATCTTATCCATCCAACCATCTGATAACTTTTGAAGGTCAAAACCACGTTCTTCAAGGTCAGCAAATTCAACAAAATACTCCGAAGCTTCGTTATTTCTTTGCTCTAATGCATTTTTTAAAATAGCTCCAAGCAAAATCTCAAGTAATGATAATCGTAATTTGTTTTCTATTATCAAACGGATAACGCCAAGCGCAGCACGTCGTAAAGCAAATGGATCTTTGGAACCTGTTGGTTTTTCATCAATCAACCAAAAGCCAGCCAAGACATCAATTTTCTCAGCTAATGCAACAGCAACAGAAGTTGGTGCCGTTGGACAGTCATCACTAGGTCCAGCCGGGGAATAATGGTCTGCGATAGCATCTGCAACGGCAGCATCTTCACCTTGCTTTAAAGCGTAATAACGCCCCATGGTCCCTTGAACTTCTGGGAATTCAAATACCATATCCGATACAAGATCAGCCTTTGATAGTTCAGCCGCTCGACGCGCCTTGGATTTATCAGCACTGGGTATGCTATCACATAACAACTCAGCAAGATCAGCCATACGAGACACACGTTGCGCAACCGTACCTAGCTTCGCATGGAATACAACTTTCTCAAGCTTCGGCAGGTTGTCTTCAAGTTTATGCTTTAAATCTTGATCCCAGAAGAATTTGGCATCAGCCAAACGGGCACGTAAAACGCGTTCGTTACCATTGATGATCGCCGCACCGCCATCATTCGCCGTAATATTTGCGACAAGTGCAAAACGACGTGACATGGAAGCGTCAGCATCTTCCAAGGTGAAATATTTCTGATTGGCACGCATAGAGGATGTTAATACCTCACGCGGGACTTCCATAAATTCTTCATCAATATCGCCAAGCAATACAACCGGCCATTCAACAAGCCCTGCAACCTCGGTTAAAAGCGAAGGATCATCCTTAACTTTCAAGCCTTCTTTGGCGCAAGTCTCTTCCAATTGTTTCGCAATAATTTCTTTGCGTTCTTCATGACTTACGATTACGGATTTATCACGTAGACCAGAAACATATTCATCTGCATTTGTGAAAGTGACCGTACCTTCGGACAAGAAACGATGGCCTTCTGTCACATTACCAAATGCAATCTCGCCACCATTCATATCAATTGAACCAGCAAGAACTTGCCCATTAAACACAGCATTTACACGACGCAATGGACGTACCCAACGTTGGCCTAAACGTGCAAAACGCATAGATTTGGACCAAGGCATTTTTGCAACTGCATCTTGTACGATGGAAACTAGCATATCTGCTGTCGGTAGGCCTTTACGTTCAATCACAGCAAACCAAACAGCACCTTTTGGTGTTTCGCGTTGTTCGCATTGATCGATACTCTCAAGGCCGGCACCGCGTAAGAAACCAGCAATTGCCTGCTCTGGTGCGCCAACTTTTGGTCCTTTACGCTCATCTTTCACATCTGGTTGTTTTTCCGGTAAGCCATCAACAACCAAAGTTAAACGACGTGGACCGCAATATTTTGTCACAGCAGAAAATTCTAGATTTTCGGCCTTTAGACGATCGCAGACAATCTTTTCCAAAGAATCAACAGCAGGTAATTGCATGCCAGCTGGAATTTCTTCACAGAACAACTCAAGGATAAGCTCAGCCATTTTCTCTACTCCCTACCCTTATGCCGCATCTTCTGGATATTCACCGATCGACTTCAAATAAGCCCCGGCACATGCTTTCGCCAAATTACGTACACGACCAATATAAGCCTGACGTTCGGTCACAGAGATCACACCGCGTGCATCAAGTAAATTGAACAAATGGGACGCTTTTAAGCAGTGATCATACGCAGGTAATGCAACACCACCATCAACGAGACGTTGGCATTCTTTTTCAGAATCTTCAAAATGGCGGAAAAGCATCTCTGTATCTGCCAATTCAAAGTTATGTTTGGAATATTCAACTTCCGCAGTGTGATAAACATCGCCATACGTGAAACGATCATTGAATTTCAGGTCGTATACATTATCAACGCCCTGAATATACATTGCCAAACGTTCTAAACCATATGTCAATTCAGTCGAAACGGGATTACAGTCGAAACCTCCAACTTGTTGGAAATATGTGAACTGGCTTACTTCCATACCATCACACCAGATTTCCCAGCCTAAGCCCCACGCGCCAAGTGTCGGGCTTTCCCAATCATCTTCGACAAAACGGATATCATGTTTCTTGGTATCAATACCGATCGCCTCTAGACTACCAAGATACAATTCCTGTGAATTGGAAGGCGAAGGTTTCATCAACACCTGATATTGATAATAATGTTGTAGACGGTTTGGATTTTCACCGTAACGACCATCCGTCGGGCGTCGGCTTGGCTGTACATAAGCAGCCATCCATTCCTTGGAACCCAGTGAACGTAATGTTGTCGCCCAGTGGAATGTACCCGCGCCAACTTCCATGTCATATGGTTGAAGAATCACACAGCCCTGAGCGGACCAATAATTATGAAGTTTCAAGATAATGGATTGAAAACTGTTATCTGTAGCAGCTGGAGAAGACATGAGACTTCTACGCCTTTCGCCTGATTTGAGTATTGTGAATTCACTTGGAAATCTTGCAAAAAAATCAACGCGTAATTTCCGCGGCGCAACATACAAACTGTTACGCCACGGGTCAATGAACGAATCCCCAAAAACTGCTATTTTTTGACAGTTTTATGAAAACCTTAGCAAATTAACTAAATCCTGTTTTATCAAAGCCCATACCAGAATGGTGCAAAGAGAGAAAATGCCGCCCAACAAATGAGAATCAGTGGACTGCCATATTTGATAAAATCGATGAATTTATAATGCCCGGGCGCCATTACTAACAAGTTGGTTTGATAGCCAACCGGACTTGCAAAGGAACAATTCGCTGCAAAGACAACTGCCACGGCAAAAGCCTCAGCAGGCACGCCGATTTCATGGGCGATAGAGACAGCAATCGGCGTGAACAAAACGGCTGTCGCCTTTGTTGAAAGCATATTTGCCAAACAAGCAACAAGCAGGAAAAAACCACTTAACACAATGGATGGTGCCGCATCACCAAGAGCCACGACCAAGAGATGGGACATAAAGGCAGCACCGCCTGTCGCCTCCATAGAAACACCAAGCGCCAATGCAGCAGCTATAAGCAATATAATCTGCAAATCCAATGATTTAACAGCCTGCTCTAAAGTTAAAGCTCCAAACAAAATCATCAAAGCTGCACCACTTAATGCCGCGACTTCTGTTGGTAAAATACCAAAGCCTGCACAGCCAACCACTGCGAAGAAAATACCGATAGCCCGCTTAGCATTATGAGGTCTTGTCACATCACTTTCAGACCATTCCATCAAAATGATATCTTTTGAAGTTCTAAGTTTATCTATCTCTTCACGACCACCTTGAATCAGCAACACATCACCTGCTTCAAGTGGTGTTTCGGTTACGCGATCACGTCGCATATTACTGCGACGCTCAACCCCAATAACCGTCGCATGGTTCCGATAACGGAACCCAATTTGTTTAAGGCTTTTGCCAACATAAGATGAATTAGGCTTCACCATACATTCAGTGAGTACCTGCTCGCCTTTGCGCCATGCACTTGCAATTTCCTCTTTGCGATAAGCCGCCGCATTCGCCAAGTCTGGAAGCAATAATTCAGGTTCTAAAGAGATAAAATCACCCAATTTATCTCGTGCAGCCGATACAATAAGAATATCCCCTTCGGTAATAGTAACATCGTCATAAGGCGGAAGCAGCTTTTCCTCCCCACGCATCAAAGTTAAAACATTAACCCCTTCCAGATCAGGAAAGAAACCACTAACAGATTTTACCCCGGCAAGCTTGGAACCTTCACCAACTTTGATCTGCGCCTGAAAATGCTTACCACCAGCAGAGGCCGCATTATTGCCATTACTATCATAACCGTCTCTATCTGGTAGGATACGTGGCATCACAAATAATACGTAAATTAATCCTGCGCCAGCAACGACCAAGCCCGGCACAGTGAAAGAGAAAAAGCTAAAGCCTTCTTCACCTAATTTGATTAACGCGCTAGAAACCAAAAGGTTTGTGGAGGAACCAATCAAAGTGGTCATCCCGCCGAGGATAGCAGCAAAGCTTAACGACATCATATAGCGGCTGGAAGACTTACCAATTTTGATCGCCAGAGCTTGCATAATAGGCACAAAAATAACCACAACAGGAATGTTGTTTAACAGCGCACTAATCACAACCACGACTAACAAAGCGACAACTATTGATAATGCAGGACGTCCCTTTGAGACACTGTGCACCATCACCGCAACGCCATCCAAGACACCTGTTCTGGCTAAACCCTCGCCAAGCACGAGAAGAGCTAAGACTGTTAGAAGTGCAGGATTTGCAAAACCAGATAAAAGGTTTTTCGCGTTGAGTTTGTTCCCACCAACTCCATCAGGAACAGGAATCACATAAAATAAAACCAACAAAACACATATGACAGCGAAAGAGGTTACTTCCAATGGTAACTTGTCAGTTGCATATAAATAAAGTGTTCCTGCAATGATCAGGAAAACGCTGATCATCTGTATCGACGCAATGTCAAATCCAAGCATATCTTAGCCCAAGTTATTATTATTTTTATACCCCCTACCCCAATACTTTGAGTTAGGAAATAGTGACCTTAACATGCTTATCGAAAAAATAAAAAGAAACAAGCAACTAGTGACTTAGTTTCAAAAAATATTTCATTATCAAAACTGAATATAGGACTAATTGGTTATTTTTCGACGCACCATCATCGTGCCTTCGTTGCTCATTACCAATTCATCTTTGGTATTATAGGTTAAAAACTCCCATGTCAGAATTCCACGATCAGGTTTTGAACTAGATGCCTTCATCTCGATAACTTTACAGACCACATAAATACTTTCACCGGGATATAGAGGCTTCTTCCAACGAATCTTATCATAGCCCAAACCTATAATATTGGTCTCTGCAACTAATCCCAAATCATAAAACAAACGAAATGCAAGACTCAAAGTTTGAAAACCGCTAGCAATAATTCCACCAAATGGTCCGCCCTTACTTCTTTCATGATCTACGTGCATATGTTGAGGGTCATATGTCATGGCAAAGTCCATAATCTGACCTTCAGATAAACTCATGCAGCGGGTTTTATGTTCTTCGCCTACTTCAAATTCATCGAAAAATTTTGATGTCATCTTTATCCCCTAATACCAATCGCTGTCATCGGTGAATTTTATTCACATCTCTATTGGCTTTTCTTTTAAGTATAATTCTGGTTTAAACGGATAAACCTATTTTCATAACAATAGCATACAAATAAGCGGGTACATCAAGGCAATGAGCGAAAAGCTTATGACCGAAATTCATAAACTTGACGATAAAGGCATCGCAAAGGCGGCCAAGCTTTTACGTAAAGGTGAAACCGTATCTTTCCCCACGGAAACTGTATATGGGTTAGGTGCGGATGCAACTTCAGATACCGCAGTTGCAAAAATTTATGAAGCAAAAGGGAGACCCAGTTTCAATCCCTTAATTGTACATGTTCCTAATATCAAATCAGTTGAAAAATACGCTATCTTATCACTGATGGGACAAAAGCTAGCTGATACCTTTTGGCCTGGAGCCCTTACTTTAGTGCTAAAATTAAAACCAAACTCAAAAATATCCAAACTTGTAAGTGCAGGCCTTGATACAGTTGCGATACGGATGCCTGCCCACGGCGGGGCACGAGATTTGTTACGTGCCTCCGACCTTCCTATTGCGGCCCCAAGTGCCAACGCCAGTGGTAAACTAAGCCCAAGTGAAGCTTTGCATGTAAAACAATCACTAGATGGTAGAATTCCCTTAATCTTGGATGGTGGGGCTTGTGCCGTTGGCCTTGAAAGCACAATTATAGACGTAAGCGGAGATCAGCCTGCTTTGTTAAGACCAGGCGGCGTAGCCGCTGAAGCGATAGAAGCGATGCTGGGGTGTAAACTACTGCGTGCAGATACAGATGA
This sequence comes from Curvivirga aplysinae, assembly GCF_009711445.1. Classification (GTDB taxonomy): domain Bacteria; phylum Pseudomonadota; class Alphaproteobacteria; order UBA8366; family Aestuariispiraceae; genus Curvivirga; species Curvivirga aplysinae. Next base: position 20,973 of record NZ_SMMC01000194.1, read on the forward strand.
TACAGCTCCGAAGTCTCCCGGAATGCTATCCAGTCATTATGCGCCAGTTAGTAAGATCCGTCTCAATGCCGAAGACGTACAAAATGATGAAACGCTGATCGGTTTTGGGAATGTTAAAAATGCAAATCTTAATTTAAGTGAAAATGGCGACACAACAGAAGCCGCGGCTAATCTGTTTCGTATCCTTCACGAAGCAGATAAGATTGCATCAGGAAAAATCGCAATTTCCCCAATTCCAAATGCCGGTTTAGGTCTTGCGATTAATGACCGCCTAAAACGCGCTGCAGCGCCAAGACCAAACGAGTAAAAACACAAGAAAGCGGGAAACTTTTATTATTATGATCGAAACCCATCACATCGAATATTTGAAATCTCTTGTCGACGAAAATGGTTGGAGAGAGAATAATGGTGAAGATCTTTCTCAATGGTTATTGGATTCTCGTGCCCGTATCGAAGGTAAAACAAGTTTAATACTTTTCCCGCAAAACACTGAGACTGTGTCAAAAATCATGACTTATTGTCATGAACATAAAATTGTTGTTGTCCCGCAAGGCGGGAATACTAGTCGTGTTGGCGGGGCAACACCTGATCAATCAGGGAATTCCATTATCATTTGTCTATCACGCATGAATCAAATTCGCATGATAGACAAAGAAAATTATTCGATGATTGCAGAAGCTGGTACCATTTTGCAAACCATTCAATCGAAAGCTGAGGATTCGGAACGTCTCTTTCCCTTAAGCTTAGGTGCTGAGGGTTCTTGCATGATTGGAGGCAACTTGGCCAGCAATGCAGGTGGTTTAAATGTCTTACGCTATGGAAATACCAGAGATTTAGTTTTAGGCATTGAAGCCGTTATGCCCAATGGTGAAATCTGGAATGGCTTGCGTAGCTTACGCAAAGATAACACTGGATATGATTTAAAACATCTGTTGATAGGGTCCGAGGGCACCTTAGGCATTATTACTGCAGCTAGTCTAAGGCTTTTTCCACTTCCAAAAGAACGTGCAACTGCCTTTTGTGCATTATCAGATCTTGATAGTTGTTTGAAACTCCTCGCAATTGCACGCGAGTTAAGTGGAGATTCTGTAAGTTCCTTTGAGCTCATTCCAGATATTGCTTTAGATATGGCATGCGAACATGTTGATAATACGCGATTACCTTATGCAGAAGGTCCTGCACCTGAATGGTCGGTTTTATTAGAAATCAGCGGCTTTACCAAAGATCAAATGCAAACAACGATGGAAAGCCTTCTAGAGACTGCATTTGAAGAAGGTATCATTATGGATGCAAGTATCGCACAAAATGATACACAAAGAGCCGACTTTTGGGGTATGAGAGAAGCAATTGTTGAGGCCCAGATTCGTGAATCCGCCTCTATCAAACACGATATCGCGGTACCTGTCAGTTCGGTGCCCACCTTTATTCGTAAAGCTGGTGAAGCAGTTAAAGAAATTTGTAAAGGTATACGTCCCTATCCTTTCGGGCATGTTGGTGATGGCAATATTCACTATAACCTCAGCCAACCCAAAGACATGGATAAAGTTGCTTTTCTAGAAAAAGAAGACGATTTACATAAAGTAGTTCATGATGTGGTCGCAAATCTGAACGGATCATTTTCTGCTGAACATGGTGTTGGACAGATAAAAACCGAAGAAATGAAATCGTATAAAAGTGCTGTAGAACTTGCCCTTATGAAGAAAATCAAACAGGCTTTCGATCCAAATAACATTATGAATCCGGGCAAAATACTTTCGTAAGATGGAAAAGCTTGGTATCTAAAAAGCAACGATAAACATGATAAGAACTGGGGACCACTTATAATGACTGAATATAATGCACCTTTAAAAGATATGAATTTCTTACTCAACGACATGGGTTTGTTGAAAGAATTATCTGAGATGCCAGCTACTGCAGAAGCTACACCTGATTTGGTTTCTGCCATTTTAGATGAGGGTGCAAAATTAGCGAAAGATTTTGTAGGTGCGTGTAATGTTAATGGTGATGAAAAAGGCGCCCTTCTAGATGATGGTCACGTCAAGTTACCTGCAGGTTTTAAAGAAGCATATGATGCCTATAAAGAAGGTGCATGGCATTCCCTTACCTTCCCAGAAGAACATGGTGGGCAAGGCTTACCCAACACAGTTGGGAATGCCATTCATGAGATGCTGGAATCTGCGAATATGGCATGGTCTTTATGCCCTTTGTTAAGCCAAGGCGCGATTAAAGCTATCATGGCACATGGTTCACAAGAACTTATCGATACATATGTCCCTAAAATGATATCCGGTGAGTGGACCGGCACAATGAACCTGACAGAAGCCAGTGCTGGGTCTGACCTTTCACAAGTTCGTACCAAGGCTACACCAAATGGGGATCATTATCTTATTAGTGGTCAAAAGATTTTCATTACATATGGGGATCATGATCAGGCAGATAATATCGTTCATCTTGTTTTGGCGCGTTTACCAGATGCACCTGAAGGTACACGTGGTATTTCCCTATTTCTGGTACCAAAATTCACATTGAATGAAGATGGTACACCTGGTGAACGCAATGACGCTTGGCCAATCAAGGTTGAACATAAACTTGGCATCCACGGCAGCCCAACTTGTATTATGTCATATGGTGAAAATAGCGGCGCTATCGGCTATCTAATTGGTAATGAAAATGAAGGCTTAAAATGCATGTTCACAATGATGAATGATGCACGCCTTGCCGTTGGTACGCAGGGCCTAAGTATCGCAGAAATGGCCTATCAACGTGCTGTCGCTTACGCAAAAGACCGTAAGCAGGGCCGTTCAGAACTAGATGGCTCTAAAAATACGGCTATTATTAATCATGCCGATGTTCGCCGTACCTTGATGACAATGCGTGCATATATCGAAGCTATGCGTGCCCTGAACTTCCGAACCATGGTTGATTTGGATATTGCAGAAAATCATAATGACCCAGAATGGACTGAGTGGGCCGATCGCCGAATTGGACTTATCACTCCAGTTGTAAAGGCATGGTTCACCGATTTGGGTGTAGAAATCGCTTCGATGGGTATTCAAATTCACGGTGGCATGGGCTTTATTGAGGAAACTGGTGCCGCACAATATTACCGTGATGCACGGATTCTTCCTATTTACGAAGGCACTAACGGTATTCAAGCCGCCGATTTGGTTGGTCGTAAAATCATTCATGATGGTGGAACTGCAGTTCGTGAATATTTGGATGAAGCTGATTCCCTTATCAACCACCTAAACGGAATTGAAGGCGAAGATATGAGTGCAATGCGTGCACATCTTGCCGCGGGTATTGATACCCTAGATCGTGCGGTCGATTGGCTGATGTCTAACAGCAATAACACAACTGCAATTGGTGCTTCTTCTACATATATTTTAAAAATATTTGGCCTTGTTGCTGGTGGCATTGGTCTTGCACGCTCTATGGATGTCGCCTTAAGTAAAATCAATTCTGGTGAAGGTGACCAAGAATTTTATAAAGCCAAAGTTTTCACTGCACGTTTCTATGCTGAGAATCTACTTTCGCAAGCTCCTTCCATTCTTTCAGCTGTGCGTGAAGGGCATAACACGATCCGTAGTATTCCGGACGAAATGTTCTAAACAAGTCTATACATAACTAAGAGCTGAATGGGCGGCAATTATACCGCCCATTGCTTTTTGAAGCTACTTATTCCACAATAACGTGGCTGTAAGTGAATGAGTATGCGTTTGAAGTGTAAAGAAATTATATCAATCCTTCCTGTTTTTTTAGGAATTCATTTCCTAACATCTACCTTTGCCTATGGAGAGGAGGATCGAGATAAATGTCAAAAAACGGATATCGTTTTTGCCATTGATACAACCTATAGCCTTAGCAGTACAATTTACGATATCAAAGTAGAGCTGGAAGATATTCTTGATAGACTTGATTACCTTTCAGATGGCAAGTTACGGCTTGGGCTTATTACTTTTAAAGATGAAATATATATTCAAGAAGACCTCAACAACTTGCCCAACCTAAATCAGAAAAAGAAAAACATCTTCGATAAAATCTACCAAATCCGCGCAGAAGGAGGCGGAGGAGGCCCAGAAGCTTCTGATGAGACTTTAAATACAATTCTGAATAATCTGTCTGCACTAAACAGAGCACAAGATTTTGACTTTAAAGGAAAATTCGAAGCAAATACGAAAATCATAATTCTAATTACGGATAACTTACCTGGTGGTTTTGACGATCAGTTCAAACAAGGTATCGATGATAAAAATGCTGTATCTCACGCATTGTCAGCTGCGGAACGAGGTGTTTTAATCTCCGCAATCTATACGCCCACAAGTTACTTCAGTAATGACGAAATCACAGAAAATATCATGCGCGACTATGCATTAATTACAGGTGGGTTATACATAAAAATAAGTTCATCAGGTCAAGGGGCCGCACAAGCAATCATGGATATCATAAATGCTTGTGGTAGACGCCCTATGGTTTAACTCCATTAATCATCCAAACGAATTAACCCACGCGTATCAGGAAGTGCCTCAGTCATCTCTCTCACGGTTTTACCTGTGCGTTCATCTATGCGATCGGGACAAATATCCATTAAAGGAAGAAGCACAAATTCACGTTCCTGAATACTAATATGCGGGATCGAAAGGCGTTCTGTCGTCATCAAGCAATCACCATGATACAGAATATCCAGATCAATAACCCGTGGTCCATTTCGAAATGTTGGACGACGACCAATTTCTTCTTCCAAGTCTTTCAAACGATCTAGTAGATCTAAGGGGGTTAATTCTGTCTGACCACCAACAACCATATTCACAAAACTTGGCTGATCTTCTACATACATAGGTGCAGATTCGTAAAATGCAGATGAACGAATATCCCAGACAAATCCGGAAAGGCATTCAATTGCCAGTTTTAAATTAGCTTTCTTATCCCCCAGATTAGTGCCAAGTGCCAAGTAAATTTCGTACATTTTATTTTTCCTTATTAACCTGCTCGCAACATAGCATCTGTCATTCGTACAATACGATCCATTACTTTTACATCATGAACGCGCACGACATCCGCACCACGTGCAACCCCAAGAGATACTGTCGCAGCAGTTCCTTCAACGCGTTCATCTGCTGGTACGTCCAATGTTAAGCCAATAAAACTCTTTCGACTTGAACCTAATAAAATCGGATAACCAAGAGCTTCTTTGATAACATCAAGGCGATTTATCAGTTCCATATTCTGAGCAGCCGTTTTGCCAAACCCGACCCCAGGATCAATCATAATATTTTCAGGTTTTACACCCGCTGTAATCGCACCTTCGATCAACAGACGCATTTCTTGAATTACTTCATTCAAGAAGTCATTATATTTTGGTGCAATATAGGCACCACCAAGGCGTGCATCAATTTCTGCATGTCCCGGTTTTGATCGATTATGCATAAGAATGACAGGTGCCTGATGCTTAACAGCAACCTTTGACATATCCGGATCAGCCTTAAATCCCCAAACGTCATTAATAATATGAGCCCCGGCATTTAAAGCTGCTTCAGCTACAGCCGCTTTATATGTATCAACAGATAACACAGCATTAGGAAACGCATTGACGATAGCCTTGATCGCCGGTTCGACGCGTTTCAACTCTTCATGTTCACCAACAATCTCTGCACCTGGACGTGTGCTTTCGCCACCAATATCCAGAATATCTGCGCCGTTCGATAGGAAAAACTCTGCTTGCTTCAAAACTTTTGTATCAAGATCAACATCTTTACTTCTTAGCCCATCGCCAGAGAATGAATCCGGCGTAACATTCATGATGCCCATAACAAGACATCTATCGCCAAGTTGAAACTCTTGATTGTTATCGCCTGAATTGAACAAGTCGTGGAAAGCCATAATGAAGTCGTCCTGCCGCTTGAGTTCCTGAAAAAATCGTATATTTTACGCTGCAATTAAAACTAATGGCTGCGAATATCTCAGCTACAGGCAGATGCCAAGTTAAAAATCACGCTGATTGGAAAAAATATGTCCGCAAACCTTTCCACTGAGAAAACATATTCTGGCAATGACATTCAAGTTGTATCAGGTAAACAACACAGTCTTGTGCAACCTGTAAACTATACGGAAGAAAACAGTACACCAATTTATAAAATCTTGGTGCGCGATTTGGATGTAGCGTGGAATATTGGCGTGTTTGATCATGAATATGATCGTGTTCAAATCGTCCGTATTAATCTGGAACTTATGGCAAAGGAACCAGCAGATCCATTATGTGATGATTACGAGCAAGTGGTTTGTTATGCAACGATATCAGAACGCATCGCAGAACTGGCACGCGAAGGACATATTCAATTAGTTGAAACTCTGGGTCATCGTATCGCTTTACTTTGTTTAGATGATGATCGTGTTGTCGAAGCAACTGTGCGTATTGAGAAACCAGAAGCACTTAAAAATGCCCATACAGTAGGCATTGAAGTTACTCGTCGTCGCGCTTAGTACAATCAATTAAGTCTTTGTCTTAGAACAAAAATATACTTCACATTCATAAAAAGATAAGATAACTTCTCTATGGCTATTAGAGGGGTACTACGCTGTCATGCATCAAGAAGATGAAGTTGACACAAATGATGTATCTTCATTTGAAGAAAAGTCATTTTTTGATGAAGAACACAAGTCGGTTTGGCCGAAAATTATTTCATGGGCTTTGTTTAGTGGTGGATGTATTGCCGTCACTATTAGTGCATTCGATTATCCAATTCGGGATAAAGCTACGTATTTTTACGATCAAATTTTTGTTGATCAACAAGGCTATACATCAATAATAAAAGACCAAGAAAAGAAAGACCCCGCAGATGTTCAAGAAATCTTGAATAGCCTGAGTGAAGATTACTCACCAAATCTTCTGTTAAAACTTAATAGAGAAGAATTAGGAAATTCTAGGGAAACTCAATTAAACATTCAAAATGAGCCTGCTAAGACAGAGATAATTAATCCGCTTGACGATATACAGAATGGAAATCTAATTTCTCCGCCTCCTATCGTTGAAATAGTGTTATCAACAACAGAAACGTCTTCCCAGCTTGAAAAAAGCAAAGATAATATAGACGTTGAGGTTCAAAAGATTTCTGATATCAAGTCTGAACCTGTTCTAAAGACTTTCAAAGTTGAAGAAGAAATAAAAGCACCTTTACGTCCTATAAAAGAACCCAAATCTATTCTTCAAAAAGAGCTTAATCCCAAAGCTATCGCATCTTTACCTAAAAAAATAAAAGAATCTTCCGCAAAAGAACAGGAACCAGTAACTATACCCACGCCTTTAAAGCTAGAAGATTTCATTCTGGGTATGACATGGGAAAGCTCAAAATCAGATATTCAAGAAAATATTGTTAGGTGTATTCCAGTTACAGAAAGTATTGAAGGTTGTCGCCTCAATTTTCAAAGCTGGCTGCCCAATACAAGACATGTGATTGGCCTCTTTGATGAGAAAGAAAATGGTAACCTAATAGCTATTCAAATTGACAGTATTCCATTCAACTCAAACCAAGAAATTTTAGATAGTTTCAACGGTGCGAGCAGGGTTATTAGCGAAAAAACTTCCAATTTTAACGCCGCATTTAAGGAGCAGTTGGTCACAGATTCATCAAATATGATTCTTCTCCTAAACTCAGATACCAAACAAAGACATTTTCGCCATTGGTCATTAACTTCGATTCAAATTCCTGCAGATATACATTCAAGTATAAAACTGCTGGATAGTTCTACAGCCTTTTATAGAACATTGTTTATTAAAACAAAGCTTGAAGAATAATGACAAATTCATGCTCTCTAAGCACAAATTTCGGCCCAACTATATTAATTATACTGGCAGCATTTTTTTTCAGTCTAAATACCCCTTTTGCACCACTATTCTTTGATGCAGGTGGAAATGCAGCAACCCTTAACTTCATTCGTATGTTTTCCAGTAGTATTTTCTCTGTTGGTGTTCTACTGCTATTTCGAAATAAGTTAGACTTATCATTAAAAACTTTAAAGATTTCAGCCTTTATCGGGCTGTTAGTTATGGGTCAAGGCTTATGTTATCTTGCATCTGTTAGATATATCCCTGTTGGTCTTGCAGCGCTTATTTTCTTCACATGGCCAATGACAGTTGCAATAGCTGCCCCATTTTTTGGTGAAAAAGCAATTTCTCCAAAAGGATTCTTATTTTTTATCGGCGGTTTTCTTGGAATAGCACTTTCCCTTGGTCCATCCTTTGATAGTTTGGACTGGCGCGGCGTCTCTCTTGCGTTTGCGGGAGGAAGCTTAATCGCAGCAATGATGATTAGTATTCGTAAAGCGGTTATTAAAACCTCACCCTTATCTCTTGCCGTTACTAACAACTTTTTTGCCAGTCTATCTTTACTAGCAATTATGCCATTCATTGGCGGCTGGTCATTACCAAACACTTATGATGCAATACTACCTGTCGTGGTGGTTAGCATTGTCTTCTTTTCCGCTGTTCTTTGCCAAAATATCGGCTTAAGAAATGTAAATGCTCAATCGGCTGCAATCATTTTCAACTTAGAACCAATTTTTTCAATTTTTGCTGCCTTTGTCTTACTTAATGAAAGATTGGAAATACTGCAGTATTTTGGTGCATTCATCGTATTCATATCTCTTTGTGGATATCAAATATATGAAAGAAAAAAGGCATCCTAGTTTTTCTTGAATGCCTTATAACTAAAATTTATGCAGATGCTAAATTTATTTGTTTATTGGATATCCAGCAGCAATCCATGCTTCGATACCACCATCGACCAAAATAACTTCATCAAAGCCAGCTTGAGTGGCCAATGCATTAGCTAATTGTGCTGTTTGAGCATTCTCTGCAGAACCGATCACATACAAAGGTGCGGCGCGATCACCATAGGCATTAATTGCGGTTACAAAATCCTGAAGGAAGCGACCATTTTCGTCAAAAGCGGTCATTTCTTCTACGCCTTCAATAACACCTTGATTAGCATATTGAGTTTCATTTCGGATATCGATTGCTTTAGGTGCAGTTTTTAACGCTTCTTTAAACTCTTCAACAGTTGTGCTTTTCATTGGGCCTGGTTCGACATCAAGAAGTTCAACTTCAAACTTCAATGTTGCCCCTGGTGGGATGGAAGCACCTGCACCACGATCTCCGTAACCAAGATGAGCTGGAATGATCAGTTCACGCTTTTCACCAACTTTCATGCCTTTAACGCCTTGGTCCCAGCCTTTGATTACTTGACCAGCACCAAGCGTAAAACTGAATGGTTGACCACGATCAACACTAGAATCAAATTTCGTACCGTCTAATAACCAACCGGTATAATGTACAAAAACTTTAGAAAAATCAGTTGCGATAACACCCCCACCACCATCTTGCAGGACGCTGATTTGCAATTCTTCTGCTTTTGATAAATTTGCAAATCCGGCAGAAAAAATAATTGCTACAACAAAACTAGAAAATAACTTACGCATGAATATGCCTTTTATAGAAAAGAAAACCTATCGTAAATGTGGACAAGTCCACTACAAATTACAACCAGTTATATGAATTATTGTGTTGTTCTTAATGGCGTTGCCTGAATAACCATAACGGCGAAGACAGGAACAACGACGATGATGACGGCAACAGTAATTAGTAACATCCCTAATTCACTATAATCAGCTTGAATAGTTATTTCGCCAGTAGCACGATCTTTAACCTCCCGGGTTACCGTATAAATTTGGTTCATGTATTTCGTCATCAAATTACTTGCGGAAAGCGCTAAATTTGTAAAAGAGGCCATTACCGCAAAAAAAGTCGCCTTAAGATGCACAGGCGCATTACGCGCAATCCATGCAAGCATCGGGATCATCGCTATTTGCCCTAAAGGCGATTCTAACGCCGTATCAAAAATGGCAATAAATCGGGCATCGACAACCCCGTTCGTTAAGGCCGAGGTCCATTCTTGGATACCATAATAAAGCCCAATATTCGGCAAAGATACAATACCACCAATGATACTCAACATGACCAAGATTTCCGCGATGGACCTCTTAACAATTATCGGGCGTAAAACCACTAAACCTGCAAGCGTTAAACCATAGGTTAAAAAACTTAAAACCGATAAAAATTGCTGATCAAATCCTAAAACATCAATTTCAAACCAAGTTGAGCCTGCCCCAGAACTTGGCGTTGCACGGTATATAAAGATAATAATTGCAGTTCCGATAAGCATCTTTGCTTGTGAAGGCTCTAACTCCTTTAACAGCCTTGTCATCAAAAACAAGATAATTGAAATAGAAACAAAAAACGTCATTTCTTGTGCGGCTGGAACATCATTTAAACCAACAAATAATGTAAACAAGACAAAAGCAAAGCTGCCTCCGAATATCATCCAATTAGGTTTTGTTTGAGCCTCCGGCTTAAAAAGCATGTCACTAATGACGTCTGATGGAACGCCTTTAATCGCCAATTTCTTTGCCTTTTGGCGAAGTAATATCCCCCCTAAAATAACGCCACTTATAGAAATCAGAGGGACAGCAAGCGCACCAAGATAGATACTCGCATAAATTCCGACTTTTTCAATTTCATCTAAAGTATCAATATCATCAAAAACATATACATTAATTGCTGATACACATACAACGCCACCAATAATAGCTACTCTTCCAAGGGTTTGCATCGTTGTATGCATCGCTTTTTCTATTGCATCAGAAAACTTATTACCGTTATCGTCGACTGCAGGTACTGCTTCTACGGTCATTGCATCTGCAACAACATCCTGCAACACATATCCTATTGGGGAGAGAAGAGCGCTTAAAATATACCATGCTTCGATCGACATGATCATCGCCATCATTTCAGTCTGGCTAATCAGCATATACATAATGATAAGACTTGTTGCCATTAAACTGGCACCTAAGAAAACCAAATAAGATTTCCAACGCCATATGATATCAACAAGATGACCTATAGGCATTTTTAAAGCCCAAGGTAGGCCTGCCCAAAATGCTAAGCCTGCGAGGAATTCCGCAGACAAACTCAGATATTCTTTAATGAAAAATGTACCTACAATAGATGTGAGGCCAGATACACCTGCAGCAAAATAAACCATTAAAGGCGGTAAATAAGACCATCGAAAGTTTCGACCCAGTTCCAAAACAATATCATCAAAGAAATCAAAAACCTTGGAAAACATTCTGCATCCTATCCACTAGTTGAATTTCAATACAAATAGGATATCCGATTCTAGATTTTCAATCTAAATAAGGCGTTACAGTTCAAAAAGTTCAATATCGCCATCAGAAACGAGACAATCTTCTAAGACTCCCAGCTCCACTAAATCTTCGTATAAATGAAACTGATTGCGTCCTTGTTGTTTTGAATAATATAAAGATTTATCAGCCTTAGCTAGGGTTTCTACAGTGCTTTTATCGCCCGTGATTTGAATGGCACCTACACTGATCGTAACATTGTCAATTTGAGGAAATTTTTGACGTTCAATTGCTTTACGAAATCTTTCAAATGCCGCTCGTGCATTATCTTTATTATCGGCACGTAACAATACCAGAAATTCTTCACCGCCGAAGCGATATACTGTGTCAAAACGACGTGTAAGCCGCTTCAGAGATTGAGCAACTAAAATTAGAACTTCGTCTCCAAACACATGACCATAGCTATCGTTTACCGCTTTAAAATTATCAATATCAATCAAACCTAGCCAATAACTCTCGCCATTGTCAGTACGATTTTGATCATCTTTTAAAACTTTAGGTTCAGAAGCAAATAATGAAATACGTTTTATTTCTTGATTGAAGGTATTCCGATTCAACAGCCCGGTAAGTTCATCCGTTTGTGCATAAACCAATAAACTGTAATAGTTATTAAAAACCTCGATAGATCGGGTCATACTCTCTGACGAAAATTCTAATGCATCTTCTTTTGCGATAATTTCAAGGATTGTATCCTCCTTAGAAATTGACGCGAGATGGTAATAAAAATACTCATAACCATTAGCACAAATGCAATCACAAACCGTGTTCTCACTTGCAACCACCCGATTTATGAGCCCCGCATGATCTTCATCTAATTCAATTTCTTTATGCAGAATATCATATCCAGTTTCAGATAGAGTAACCTTGTCCCAGATTTTACCTGCATCAGTTTTAAGTATTGAAATATTTTCAATTGGAAGGTTCATATAAATAGTTTGAAGTAAACTTTGCTCCAACAGCTTTGTATCACGAAGACTTGTGATATCGCGCAACTCATCAAGTAGTTCTCTGCTTTTAGCCAAGTTTCACACCTAATACACTAAACCATATCCCCCTATTTTTTCTAATAGTATACGCAAACTCCAATCAGGATCAAGATTCACAATCCAACTAACATCTCAACACTCAGTAATCCTTTACCATATGTGTCAGTGAGGCGCCTGTCTCGTAATACACTTCCTTAATTGAATTAAAGCTTTGCAGGTAACTTGCCATTGGATGAATTGGTAATACCGAAAGGTCTTTATGCGCAAAATATTTTGCAATCGCAGTTCCCATACAGGTTCCCGGGCTAATCCCTCTTCCATTATACCCCATCATGGAAATTCCACTATTGCCCATTTGAATGAGACGCGGCAAATGATCATCTGTCATTGCAATACGACCATGCCATGAATATTCAAATTCAGTATCTTTAAGTTGTGGGAAAAGTTTATGTAATTTCCGCTTAATCCAAGATGTATGAACACCCTTCCCCATTTTCTCTAAGGATCCGATAGATCCCATAATCAAGCGTCCTGCAGCATCGCGTCTAAAGGAAGACATAACGGTAGCTGTATCCCAACATCCATGTTTTTCAGGCAAAATGACCTTTAAAAGCGCATCATCCAGTGGTTTCGTGGCAAATTGGAAATAATAAACAGGTGTAAAACTTGATGAATAATGCTCAATATTTCCCTGCATATAGGCATTTGTTGCATTCAGTAGGTAGGAGGCTTTTACAGTCCCTCTCGTTGTTTTCACAGACCACAAACCATTTTCAAAAGATGTATAAATCGCGGGGCTATTTTCATAAATTTTGGCACCTAGTTGTTGTGCCGCTCTTGCCAATCCTCTTGCGTAAGCTAATGGTTGTACTGTCCCCGCACGTCGATCGAGCAATGCACCAAACACACCTGAGGCCCCTGTCAGTATTGCGGCCTCTTCTGCCGACAATAACTCTACAGGCGCGTCTCGCTTTTCTTGCTGTGCAAATCGGTTTTCAAGATCGGTAAATCCTTTTGGCGAATGCGCACAATGTAATGTGCCATTGCGGGTGGCTTCACATTTAATATCAAATTCTTCGATAAGTTTGAAAACTTGGCTTGGCCCATTTGACAAGGCTTTATTAAGTTTTTCGCCGGCTTCAGGGCCAAGAATAGACATAACGTCATCCGGCGGTGTCCATAATCCTGCATTCACAAGCCCGACATTTCTACCTGACCCGCCAAAGCCAATATTGTTGGCCTCTAACAAACAAACAGACATTCCCTGTTTTCGCGCTTCTATGGCTGCGGTGCAACCTGTGAAACCGCCGCCAATAATCACAAAATCAACTTCTAAGTCTTCAATAAGACTTTCCGCATTAAATGTTTCAGCAACTGTCGCTTGCCACAGATTATTTTCTGACATCCGTGTCATTTTAATTCCCTGTCTATGAGATTTTTCTCAAGATAATTTATCTTAATGCATTTCCTCTAACTTGCCGTATTCCCGCATATCTTAGCAACTTTTATATCTGATATATCTCCAACTTTTTGGACAAACTCTATTTCACAGATAGATAGTTGCTTTCTTTTCATATTCAGCTTAAACAAATTTCAGTTAACTGATTAAATAAACATAATAAGGGGGTTCCATGTCGGAATTAGCAAAGCGTAGCGGCAAAGTGCATTGGTTAGGTGCAGGTTTATCAACTGGTACAGGCCTTAACAAGGTAGCAGACGCCGCAAGTAAAGTAACATTATGGAACCGTACTGTTTCAAAAGCAGAAGCTTTGGCAGAGCGTCTTTCCCTTACAGGAAAAATTGAAACTAAAACCTATGATCTAGATGCGCTTAAAGCTGATTTAAATGAGGGTGATATTGTTGTTTGCATGTTACCCGTAGCAGAACATGGAACGATCCTAGACACTGCAATTGCACATGGTGCCCATTATGTGTCCAGTAGCTATGTTAGTGATATTATTTTAGGCAAGGTAGAGGCAGCAAAAGCTAAAAACTTAGCTGTAGTTGTTGAGGCAGGCTTAGACCCAGGTATTGACCATCTAGCGTCTCACTTACTTGTCGATGATGCTGAAAATGCGCTTGCAGAACAAGGTTTAGCCAAAGAGAAAGTTGAGGCGCAGTTTTTCTCTTACTGTGGCGGTTTTCCAGAAGTTGCTAATGATTTCAAATATCGTTTTAGTTGGGCACCAGCCGGCGTGCTGCTAGCATTACGTTCTCCTGCAAAATTTATGAAGAACGGACAAGAAGCAACAGCACCACGTCCATGGGAAGAAACTGAAATATACAAAACAAGTGCAGGCGATTTTGAGGCATATCCAAACCGCGACAGCGTGCCCTTTATTGACCAATATCATTTCCCTAGAAAATGGAATGTAAAAGATTTCATCCGAGGAACATTACGTCTTCCCGGTTGGTTAGAGGCATGGAAAGATGTATTTGAAGCTGTAAAAACAGGCACAGATGACGATATACGTGCACTTGGAGCAAAATTAGCCGATGAACATTTTTACGGACCAGATGATAAAGATCGCGTTGTTCTAACTGTTGGCCTTATCTTATCTAAAGACGGCAAAGAAATCTTCAATAGCCGTTATGAAATGGATATTTGTGGTGACGATGCAGATTCTGCCATGGCATTAACTGTTTCCAACGGGGTGGCTTGCGGCATTATTGATTTGCTACAAGGTCATACAAACATTGGATTGAACAAAGCTGCTGAGGATGTAGAAAGCGTTAAACGCTGGATTGGACGTTTAGGCAGTTGGGGCATTCGCTTAACCCAAAAATAAGATCTAAAATCAAAAGAGGTGCTAAATAGCGCCTCTTTTTTGTCTTAAAATCGGTGTTTATACACCCATCGCAAATATCATTTCATTAAAAGTCATTTTGCGCGCCGCTAAGAGCTCTTCCAAATGTTTTACTCCACCTTGTAATCCTTGCTTAGGGCTGCTCGCTTTTTCTTCCAGCGCCTTTAATTCTTTATAAAGTGGCTTTATTTTCTCATCTATTAATTGACGATTAGGTGCACTTCTATTGCTGTGATAACCAACAATATTCCCATCACTATCACGACTTGGCGTTATATGCGCAAGCACCCAATAATGATCACCATTTTTTGCTCTATTTACCACATATGCGAAAATCTCTTCACCAGATTTAAGACTTTTCCACAAATATTCGAAAACAGTTCGTGGCATATCGGGGTGTCGTACAACATTGTGTTGTACATTCAGACAATCCTTTTCCGTCATATCAGCCAACTTATAAAAGGTATTATTTCCATATGTAATTTTGCCCGTAAGATCGGTCTTGGAAACTATTATCTCTCGCTGATCAAACTTACGCTCTACGCCTGTCAACTTTGCATTACCATAAAGCATAGCTACTACTCCTCTTCACGCATATAGCGAATAGGCCATGCCGGAAACTACTTTAATTTAGAATTGAAC
>NZ_SMMC01000145.1 GCF_009711445.1 Curvivirga aplysinae
TAACTAGATCGGTTGTATATATAACTGATCACCTATGGGGATTTGGGGCTACGGTTACCACTTGATAACTATAAAAGAGATTACCCATGGGATTTTTACTTCGTATCCGTCTTCGTATTCTTCTTCCAGCACTTGTTATTTTTGCAACAGCTCTTTCTACCATCTTGTCAGGGGGAACCAGCTATTTCATCGCGCAATCATCGCTTGTTGAAGAGTCTGAAAATAAGTTACTCGCATTAGCTGAATCCAGAAAAAACGCTTTACGGGATTATTTAAAATCCATCGAAGCAGATTTACTTATCCAAGCAGCAAACCCAACAGTTACTTCGACACTTGAAGGATATATTAATGCTTGGGATAAGCTTGGAGAAAACCAAAAATCAACACTTCAAAATCTCTATATAATCTCTAATCCTAATCCGACCGGCAAAAAACAAAATTTGTTTGATGCGAAGGATGGATCAGATTACAGCGCACATCACGCACAAACTCATGGCTGGTTCTTACAACTTCAACAGATGCGTGATTACTATGATGTTTTCCTTTTCGATACTGAAGGCAATCTGGTCTATAGCGTTTTCAAAGAACTAGATTACGCCACCAATTTAAATACAGGAAAATGGAAAGATAGCGGCCTTGGCAAAGTATATCGATCTGCGATGAAACAAACTCAACAAGGCCAAGTCGCTTTCGAAGATTTTCACCCTTATGCACCAAGTTTTGATGCCCCTGCCAGTTTTATCGCCTCTGCCGTTTTTACACCATCCGGTAAAAAGATCGGCGTTTTAACGTTCCAAATGCCCATTGGCATGATCAATAATCTCATGCAGCAAGCAGCGGGAATGGGAGAAAGCGGCGAAACCTATATTGTTGGTAGCGATCTGTTAATGCGTAGTGATTCTCGTTTTAGCGAAGAAAGCTCTATTCTTAAGATTAAAGTTGATGGCGAAACTTCAAGAGCTGCACTTGAAGGGAATTCCGGTGTTGCAATTGTCGAAGATTATCGCGGCATCAATGTCGTGTCGGCGTATGCCCCCCTTTCATTTCATAGGATTGACTGGGGTATTCTTGCCGAGATGGATGAATCTGAAGTTCTAACAGCTGCACATGAATTAAGAAACTGGACCATTGGCATTCTTATTGTAACGATCCTTATAGCAGCAGCAATTGGCACGCCTCTTGGTATTGCAATCGCTTCACGTATCTCAAATTTGGTTGAAATGATGAGTCAATTGGGATCCGGCAAATTGGATATTGAGATACCAGATATCAAAGAGAATAATGTTTTTGGTCGAATGCTTGCCGTCATTATCAATTTCAAAGACAGCTTAATTGAGAATAACAAACTTTCAGAAGAAAATGCGAAAGAACAAGAAAAACAAATCAACCGTGCCTCGGTTTTAAGGAAGTTAGTTGAGGATTTCGATTCAGATGCGCAAAATGCACTAACTGCTGTTTCCGGTGCCACTGGACAGATGAAATCATCGTCTGATGAATTAGGGCAAACTGTTTCTGAAACAAGCGAATTGGCAACTGGCGCTGCCGAATCGACAGCACTAGCAAGCAGCAACGTAGAAACCGTGGCTGCTGCTGCAGAAGAATTAGCAGCCTCCGTACAAGAAATCAGCGCGCAGGTTCAAAGATCCACAGAAATTGCGTCTCATGCAGTACATGAGGCCAATCGCGGAGATCAACTGATCAAAGGACTAGAGGCCAGTACCATGCGTATTGGTGAAATCTTAACATTAATTTCCGAAATTGCGGATCAGACGAACCTATTAGCTTTAAATGCAACCATTGAAGCCGCACGTGCCGGCGATGCGGGCAAGGGTTTTGCTGTTGTTGCCAATGAAGTAAAATCCCTTGCCACCCAAACCGCAAACGCGACTGGAGAAATCAGTTCTCAAATTAGTCAAATTCAAAGTGACACGAAAGAAACCGTCACTGCTATTCAATCCATTGGAAAAATCATAGGCGAAATGAATGAGATCACTTCTTCCGTATCTGCTGCGGTGGAAGAACAAGGTGCGGCAACACAAGAAATAGCGCGTAATACACAGCAAGCTTCCATGGGCACCAATGAAGTTTCCGAAAAAATTGTCGAAGTGAACCGCATGACTGACAATAGTGATAAAGTTCGTGAAGCGGTTTTGGATGCGACAAACCATATGATTACCGAAACCGATAAATTGAAACAAAATATTGATAAATTCTTAAGAGAGGTTTCCGTAGCCTAACAAATAGAATATTTTGAAACTATAAATCACAGCTGATTTTGGTGGAAACATCAAATATTTCTTGAAAAAAATGCTGTAATGCAGCATTAAACGTCACAACGTTATTCCCCGTTCATATTGTCAGGAGATCAGCTGTGATTCCACGTTATAGCCGCAAGGAAATGGTTCAAATCTGGGAACCTTCCAACAAATTCCGTATTTGGTTTGAAATCGAAGCCCATACATGTGACGCACAGGCTGATTTAGGTGTGATCCCGAAAGAAGCTGCAGCTGCAGTTTGGGAACGCGGCAATAAAGAATATACAGAAGAACGTATCGCTCGCATTGATTCCATCGAGATGGAAACTAAACATGACGTGATTGCTTTTTTGACAGAACTTTCAGAAAACGTTGGCGATGAAGCACGTTTTGTTCACCAAGGCATGACCTCTTCAGATGTATTAGACACCTGTCTAAACGTACAATTGACACAAGCATCCGATCTTTTGATCAAAGATATGGAAGCGTTATTAGCTGCCCTTCAAGAACGTGCCGAAGAACATAAATACACAGTTACAATCGGTCGTTCCCACGGCATCCACGCGGAACCTGTAACATTCGGTTTGAAATTAGCGAAACATTACGCTGAATTCGCGCGTGGTTTAGATCGTTTAAAAGCAGCGCGCGCAGAAATCGCAACATGTGCTATTTCGGGTGCAGTTGGCACCTTCGCCAATATAAACCCTGCAGTTGAAGAACATGTAGCAGAGAAGCTAGGCCTAACTGTTGAACCCGTTTCCACACAGGTTATTCCACGTGACCGTCATGCGATGTTCTTTGCTACATTGGGCGTGATTGCAAGTTCTATTGAAAATTTGTCTGTAGAAATTCGCCATTTGCAACGTACTGAGTTACGTGAAGCAGAAGAATTCTTCTCTAAGGGTCAAAAAGGCTCTAGCGCGATGCCACATAAACGTAACCCTGTTTTAACTGAAAATCTTACAGGTTTAGCGCGTTTGGTTCGCTCGTCTGTTGTACCGGCAATGGAAAATGTGGCCCTATGGCATGAACGTGATATTTCCCATTCTTCTGTGGAACGCATGATCGGTCCTGACGCAACTGTGACTTTGGACTTTGCCTTGGCACGTTTGACTGGTGTTGTGAAGAATCTAGTAGTCTATGGCGAAAACATGCAAAAGAATTTGGATCAGCTTGGCGGCCTTCACAATTCACAGCGTGTGCTGTTACAATTAACCCAAGCAGGTGTAAGCCGCGAAGACGCATATCGTCTGGTTCAACGCAATGCGATGGAAAGCTGGAAGTCAGGAAACTCATTCCAGGAATTGTTAAAGCAAGATGAAGAGGTTACACTGTCCAACGAAGTTATCGACAACCTCTTCGATATGGAGTACCACACAAAGCATGTGGACACGATTTTCAAACGGGTTTTTAAAGCCTAAGCATATTTCTTCAAGTGCAAATGCTGTTAAGCATGTTGCAAAGAAAGACTTATTGAATTCGACAAGTACCGGCACAAACTGGCGCAAGCTATTTTGTGCCGGACTTGTTTCTACCTCTCTGATCACTGGTCTGGGTTTCAGCTCAGACAATATATCTTATGCCCAACAAGGTGTGGATAACAGCTCGGTAAATCAAAAATTCCAGCAAGATGCATTCATCCAATTACGCTTTACAGCCCTCTCGCTTGATACATTGGACGAAGTGGGTCAAGCTTTGGAAGGTCTTGTGCGTGCGTTGCTTGCCCGTGGTGACGTGGAGATGGCGATTGAGGAATCTGATCGTATCGAAGATCCATTATGGCAGGCCCGTGCCTTTTTATCTATTGCACGCTATTATCGCTTACAGGGTAATCCAGAAGAAGCACGTCAATTTCTAGTTAAATCCTATAATGGCGCAGAAGATTTTGAGCGGATTGAGTTCAGCCAACATCTATATACTTTAATTTCCAGTGAATATGCCTCACTTGGGGACTTACAAAATGCGGTCTCAACAGCGGGAAATATCACCAGCACATTGAACCGTATGAATGCCTTGCAAAAGGCGGCACGAATTTTCTTACAACAAGCCGATGACGGAGAGGATGCAAACGCCTCAAAAAGCTCTGTCTCAGAAATCCTGCGTGCTACATTTAAAGAAGCTTCAACCTTACCTGGCTCCAGTCAAACATTGATTGATGTATTTGTAAATATTGCGCGCTCTCAAGCACGAGCAGGCGATATTGATGGTGCTAGCATTACGCTCAAATATGCACTTGATAAGGTCGAAAAAGAAAAAGAAATTCAAAACTGGCATACTCGTGCCTTAGCAAGGATTGCATCGGCATATACATATGCAAAAACCCACTCTATGGCGATGGATGTCATGCGCCGTATTCCAGAAGGCGGGGAACGCGCAATTGCCCTAAGCGCCGTGGCAAAATCAATGGCGGAAATCGGCAATATCGACGCAGCTCTACCCCTTTTTACGTTAGCGAAAGAGCAAGCAAATCTTGAACAACAAGATGAACGTCGTGAACGTATTTTATCACTTCTTATTAGAGACCAAACCTTTGTAGGTCGTCTTGCTGATGCTTTTGTAACCGCAGGTCTGATTAAAAACCCTGAAGCACAAGCAACTGCCATCATGAATATGGGGTTCGTCCTCATTGATCAAAATAAATATAAAGAAGCAGAAGTTTTACTAGACTATATTCCATATCTCGGCATGCGCGCGCCTATTTTTGCGGCTCTTGCCAGAGATAAATTCAAAAACTCTAACAATCCAGAAGCCGCAAGTATGCTTCTGGCTCAAGCTCTAGAACCTGTAAATGGTAATCTTAATCTAGATATGTTACCCGGCGCCTTAAAAGCAGTTCTTTCAGCCCAACTTAACTATGGATCAACTGAATATGACGAAGGCATCTTCCGTCAGGCATATGAGTTAACGAAGCTCATTCCGGATAATTTGACACGTGTAAATGCATTAGCACATTTAGCGACCGCAGATGCCGCTCGTGGACGCATTGAAGAAGCTAAAAAGGTCATTAACAATGCATGGACTTTAGCTTTTTTGTATAATGGTGGGCCAGATTATGCCAAGGCACTAGCTAATATTACACAAAGTCAAATCGCCACAGAACAGATGCTTGATGCGATGGATACGGCCGCACGTATTCCTCTTCCTCAAGAAGATAAGATTAATGATCGCGCACCAGATGGCAGTTTCCGTGCACCACGTTTTGATTCAATCACTTCGGTTGGCGTAGCCGCAGCAAAACTTCACGATACTGATATGGCGATCAGATCTGCACGATTGATCAAACATCCTCCAGCGCGCGCTGCCGCTTTGGCAGCAGTAGCAGTGGCAATTGCCTTGCCAGAGGCGAGTTTAAGGGAGATTATTGGTATCGGCCCAACAGATCGCTGGTCATATGACTTCTTAAAAGTTGATAAACGTGCCTTAGAAATTACAGAACAACATGTAATTGGACAGCAAGAAATTCTGCGTCCACAGCTTGATGAAAGCTATGACGACAATATTGATATAAACTTGCTGGAAGAGTTAGCAAATACAGAAATATAATAAAAAAGAGCCGAAAGAATTAACTTTCAGCTCTTTTATTTTTATTAAGATTTAAAAGCCCTTACTCACCAGCTTTTATCTCTCGTCGCGCTTCTTCCATAAATTCTGTCATTTTTTTCTCTACCAAATATGTAGAGATATCAATGGATGCCGCTTCAAGATCTGCATGAATTTTATCTCTGACCACCTCAGAACCTTTACGCTCCATATCCAATTCAAATATTGAACGTGCATATGCTTCTGCTTCTGCTTCACTCATACCCAATTGTTCTGCAGCCCACATTCCAACCAAAGTATCACGACGCGCGGCAGCCTTGAATTCAATCTCTTGTTCATGGCTAAATTTATCTTCGTAAGCGCGCTCTCTATCTTCAAAACCGCTCATATCTGTCTCCGTCCCTAAAAGGTTCAAATCACGTAATTACAACTATATCATAATTTACGAAGAAACCCTATCTAGTCTTTGAGATAAGTCAGTTCCGTTAAAAAAATTAAAGATTATCAATTTCACATTGATAGCTACCCTCAGGTAGTGAAATCCCAAAGACCTGAGCATAGAAAGATAATTCAGTTTCCATAGCTTTCTTTATGTTTTCAGCCTGCCGGAAACCATGCCCTTCTTTTGCAAAAAGCACATAGGCAACAGGTACACCTTTTTCACGCAATGCTGTTGACATTTGGTCTGCTTGATTAGGCGGTACAACTTTATCGTCTTCTCCCTGAAGAAAAAGAACGGGACAATTCAATTGTTCTGTATGATTAAGGGGTGAGCGTTCTCTATAGATATCGGCATCTGCCGGCCATACGCCAACAAGTTTGTCCATATAACGGCTTTCAAACTTATGAGTATCTTGTGCTAACATTGCCAGATCCCCAATCCCATAGGAACTACACCCAGCTTTAAATGTATCGGTAAATGTTAATGCAGCAAGTGTCGTATACCCCCCTGCACTGCCACCTGCGATGATAAGTCGTTTCTCATCAACACGCCCTTGAGCAACCATAAATTTTGCCGCATTTTCACAATCAATCACATCTAACACGCCCCAGTTTCCGGCTAAACGATCACGATATTCTCGACCATAACCTGTACTGCCGCTATAATTCACATCAAGCACCGCAAACCCTCGACTGGTCCAATATTGATATTTCAACGAAAGCGCAGACATAGATTGCCCTGTTGGGCCACCATGGCTTCTTACAATAACAGGTGGCAATTCACCATCAGGCGCCCTATAATCCGCATTTGCGGGCGTATAATAATATGCATATGCTACGCGTTCTTCACCGTTTGGACCTACCTCAGTAGGAAATACTACTGTTTCTGCCTTGGATATGCCTTCAGCTTTAATCCCCAAACTCGCAGAAACCATTAAAACATGTTGCGTCTCATCGGATAAATCAAGCAAGACAATCTCATCCGGGCCATCTGCACGACCGCCGTTAAACGCAACTTTACTGCCCTTCGCAACAACGGAATCAAATGTCACCCAAGGTAAATCAAGATGATCCCATTCACCTGATGATGGTGTCAGTATACTTAACCGCCAGTCGCCCTTAACTGAATTGGCAACTGCCAAACGACCATCATCGAGTAGTCCATAACTACGCATGCCAAATACCCAATGAGGATATGCACAATCACCATCCATAGGAAAGTGGGTTATCTTATCCTCATCGTAACTACAAATATTCCAATACCCACTTTCATCAGAAGCGAAATAAATCGTACCATCGCTTGCATATTCCGGTTGAACGATAGAAATATTTTCACCGCCCGCAATTTGTTTTATTTGTTCAAGTGAACCATCAACAGCAATTTGCGCATGCATTAATCTTGTCTCATCCCAAGGCATATCCGGGTGTGACCATTCAATCCAACATAGATTGTCACCATCAACTGAAAGACGAGGAGAAGAATAAAAATCCGCCCCCTCGGTTAAATGGACCACTTCCCCATTTAAGGAAATAGCGGAAAGACGTGCTGTTGGCTCATGCTCTGCCAGATGACGTTCCTCAGAGACACATATCAAACGGTTTCGACCTTCATCCATTTGAAAATCTGCATAGCCAATTTTGCTGCTCTCAATGACCTGCGTCACTTTACCAGTACCCAAATCACCACATAAAATAGCTTGTTCAACCGGATCAGAAAAATAAACCTTACCGTCAAAAAGTGTATAAGCACCACCACCATATTCATGCACCCAACTACGCATATTATATGGTTCAGGTAAGATTGTCTGATTCGATTCGCCGTTTACACCTGCCTTCACAAGAGCGCCACGCCCTTTTTCGCTTGGACGCCCTTCCTGCCAATAAAGATCATTTCCTTCAAACATTATCTGTCCAAGCCCAACAGCACCCTGCGTCATCAACTCAGTTGTAATTGGGGAAACCCAGCTGCCATAAGGCGCAATTTTCTTTGTCATTTCAATACTTTCCAGAATAGAAAAAGGAAGGAGACCATTCCAAGGTAAAGAACAGAATCTCTTTTTACTACTGTTCCAGTTGAAAACATAGAAATCAAGTATGGAAATATTGTGACGAGTATTTGTTTTAAATCTGCTTTTCGGGCTTTTACTAGGTGCGAACCACTGCTATAACCCATTCATTATGCGTATATGTCGCGTATAAGATTAAGCATGAAATAGCTTTTTGTTTTTGCATAAAGCCAATCGTTTTACTTTTTAGGTATACAAGAGGTAACCCTCATGTCCTCCATTCCGAAAATTCTGGTCATTAATGGACCAAACCTAAATATGTTAGGTTTGCGTCAACCGGAAGTGTATGGATCCGAAAGTTTGAGTGACGTGGAAAACCGCTGCCAGCAAAAAGGAACAAGCCTTAATCTTGAAGTGACATGTAAGCAAAGCAATATGGAGGGTGATATCGTTACCTGGATTCAACAAGCCAGAAACGATTACGACGGTATCCTGTTAAACGCGGGGGCTTATACGCATACTTCTGTTGCTATTCATGATGCAATTCTTTCAAGTGAAACACCAGTGATTGAAGTGCATCTGTCAAATATCCATGCGCGAGAAGAGTTCCGTCATCATTCTTATATCAGCCCTGTTGCGATTGGAATGATCTGCGGTTTTGGCACATTGGGATATGACATGGCAATGGATGCGATGAAAGCTCATCTGCAAAAATAGAAAACCATCCAAATGGATGGAATTAATGACAAAGACGAAAAAGGAAAGTCATGGGTAAGTTCGAATTTGACGCAGAAAGCGTTGGTAAAGTAGCTGATATGATGAATGAAAAAGACCTTGCAGAGGTTGAAATCGTTCATGACGACTATTCTATCCGCTTAAGCAAAGCGTCCGCAGTTGCACCTGTCATGGCAAGTGCGCCAGTCGCGGCACCAGTTGCAGCAGCGCCTGCGCCAGTCGCAGCGGCAGCGCCTGCTGCTGAAGCAGCAGCACCTGCATCTATGGAAAATCACCCTGGTGCGGTTAAATCCCCAATGGTTGGTACAGCTTATTTAGCAGCAAATCCTGATTCACCAAACTTCGTAAAAGAGGGTGATGCGGTCACAGAAGGTCAGACATTACTGATCGTTGAAGCGATGAAAGTAATGAACCAGATCCCTGCACCTAAATCTGGTACAGTGAAAGCGGTTCTCGTTGCAAATGCAGAACCTATCGAATTCGGTCAGCCATTGGTGGTTATCGAGTAATCAGCCCCTCAATGAGTTGGAGATTTATCGGTGTTTAAAAAAGTACTGATTGCAAACCGTGGTGAGATTGCGCTTCGCATCCACCGTGCCTGTAAGGAAATGGGCATCCAGACAGTTGCTATTCATTCCACAGCGGATGAAAACGCAATGCATGTCCGTCTTGCAGATGAAGCCGTATGTATCGGCCCACCTTCCCCAGCGGAATCTTACTTGAATAAAGCAGCTATTCTGACAGCTGCAAATATCACAGGTGCAGATGCGATTCACCCGGGTGTTGGTTTCTTATCCGAGAATGCTGAATTCGCAGAGATGGTTGTTGAACATGGTCACACATGGATCGGCCCATCCCCTGCCCACCTTCGTATGATGGGTGACAAGATTGAGGCGAAAGAAGCTGCAAAACGTCTTGGCATTCCGGTTGTACCAGGTAGTGACGGTGGTGTTGATAGCGAAGAAGATGCCCTTCGTTTAGCAAAAGAAATTGGCTTCCCATTGATCATCAAAGCTGCCTCTGGCGGTGGTGGTCGTGGTATGAAAGTTGCCAATTCCATTAACGAAGTTGCAGAAGCGTACAACATTTGTCGAACAGAGGCGAAAGTTGCCTTTGGTGATGATGCTGTTTACATGGAACGTTACTTGGGCGAGCCTCGTCATATTGAAGTTCAGTTGATTGCAGATGGTCAAGGCGGGTGCGTACATCTTTGGGAGCGTGATTGTTCCGTGCAACGTCGCCACCAGAAAGTCATTGAAGAAGCACCTTCCCCAGCCCTTGATCAAGCAGCGCGTGAGAAAATCGGTAAAACGGTGACCGATGCGATGGTTGAAATGGGCTATGCAAGTGCTGGTACAATCGAGTTCTTGTATGAACGTGGCGAATTCTTCTTCATTGAGATGAATACACGCCTACAAGTAGAACATCCAATTTCAGAAATGATTTGTGGTGTTGACTTAGTTCGTGAACAAATCCGTGTTGCAGCTGGTCACAAGTTGTCCTTTAAACAAGAAGACATAAAGCTAAACGGCCATTCTATTGAATGTCGTGTAACTGCGGAACATCCTGAAACATTCATGCCTTCTCCTGGTAAAATTTGCGACTATCATGCGCCAGGCGGTCTTGGTGTACGTGTAGATAGCCATCTTTATACGGGATATTCTATTCCACCATATTACGACAGTTTGGTATCCAAATTGATCGTTCATGGGGATAGCCGTGAGGAATGCTTGAAACGTTTGGATCGTGCTTTGGGTGAGTATGTGATTGGTGGAATTCAAACCACCATCCCGCTTCATCAAAAACTGATCCATGAAGAAGCCTTCAAATCAGGTGATTATGATATTCACTGGTTAGAAAAATTAATGGGCTTGAAATAAGCTTCATTCAATTAATGATTCAAGGCCGTTCAATTTGAACGGCCTTTTATTTTATGCACTACCAACCCAATCACGAGCTTCTGCTAAGCTATGAAAAACATGAGATTGAATGATAGTCGGATCCACATGTTCCGCGTAGATTTGGCAAACGCGCTCAACATCGGAATCTAATGTAACAATCGCTATTTTAATCAACTTGAATTGTCGGAAAGCTGCATTATCCAATTTTGCCGCAACAAGAGCATCGTCGTCTTCCATCGTAATCTTAGACGTTTTTGACATATCCCATATATGATATTTGGAATGGAAAAAATATGGATGTTCCCAGCATTCCTCATTGGCTTTACGATGTTCACGATTATCACAATTTTCATCAAATGTGATAACGAGCCCTTTACCATCAAAGATGACTGTATAGGACATCAAACTTCCCCTAATTTGCATTCGTTTTTATCAAGCATAATTTGAAGTTAAAAAGAAATCTAGGGTTTTAACTATGAATCAGTTATACTGAAATAGATAAATACGGATGGAGAGACTTGAGAAACTCAAAATGGAACCCTTTGAAATAACACCAGAAGTTCTAATTAAAGCCTATGCTGTCGGTGTCTTTCCCATGGCTGAAGACCGGGATGACGAAGAATTATTCTGGGTTGATCCGCGTATGCGGGGTGTTATTCCTTTTGATGAATTTCACGTCCCACGCCGCCTAAAACGGACGATCCGCCAACAAAAATATAATGTTACTTTTAACAAGGATTTTGTGGGTGTGATGGAAGGCTGTGCAGAAGAAACCACCACACGCCCAAGAACCTGGATTAATAATTCCATCTTTGATTTATATACATCCCTTCATATGAAAGGCTGTGCTCATTCTGTCGAAGTTTGGGATGGAGAAAATTTGATAGGCGGTCTCTATGGTGTGTCCCTTGGGGGCGCCTTTTTCGGGGAAAGTATGTTCAGTCGTGCTGCCGATACAAGTAAAATCGCCCTTGTCCATCTGATCAGTCGTTTGGTCAAAGCAAAATACACATTATTAGATACGCAATTCATCACTGATCATCTTTCACAATTTGGGGCAAAAGAAATCCCACGGGATGAATATAGGGACTTATTAGAAAACGCCCTTCGTATTCCAACCAATTTTGCGCGCAACTATGAAAAAGACGAAGCTATTGATTTCGTGAATGAGTTGAGCCGCCAAAATATAAAATCCTCACAAGTATAACATTTTACTTCTTTTCATTCTGACAGACTAAGTCTATATCTTTAAAAGAGGATCAGGCTGCTCTAATGTAATAAATAACTATAACTATAACCGCGTTTAAATGGGTTTAAATATATGTCTGTGAACTTAAAGATCTATACGATCGTTCTTCTTGTCCTTGTCACCTCTGTCACCATTGCCACAACAGGTATCGTCAAAATGACATCTGTGGGTAATGAGCTGGAAGAAATAGCACATGAAGATATTCCGTTAACTGAGATCGTAACCAAAATCACCATCCATCAACTAGAGCAGGCGGTTATGTTAGAACGCGCCCTTCGAAGTGCTGGTGTCAAAGATGGTGCAAATTTTGAACGTGACAGTAAAGCTTTCACCAAGTTGGCACATAAAGTTGATGAAGAAATCATCATCGGTGAGAAACTTGCCGAAGGCGCCATTGATCATGCTTTGACCGAAGAGGCTAAAAAAGAATTTGAACATATTCTTGAAGTTCTGGTTGAAGTAGAAAAACAACATAAAATTTATGAAGATGAAGCCTTTAAAGTCTTCGATATCATCAAAAGTGGTGGTGAGATCGACAAAAAAGCGCATGATCTGATCATCGATATCGAAGATAAACAGCTTTTCCTAGAAAAAGAACTGGAAGCCCTTCTTTTCGAAATTGAAAAATTCACCGAAGAATCAGCAAAACATGCACTTCAGGATGAAAAATCCGGCATCACCTTGATGTTCGTATTTGGTGGTATCTGTATTTTGGTTGGTTTAGGCCTTGGCGTATTCATTGGTCGTAACATTACACATGGCATCAATAATCTAACCACAAGCATGACAGCCATTGCAAATGGAGAATTAGATACAGAAATTCGCTCTCTTAATCGTAAGGATGAAATCGGACAAATGGCCCAAGCAGTTGACGTCTTTAAACAAAATGCGCTTAAGATACGTGCGTTGGAAGAAGAACAACGCCAAGCACAACGCATTGCGGAAGATGCACGTAATCAAGCGCTTCGTGATATGGCAACAGCTATTGAAACCCAAATGGATAAGTCTGTTCAATCCATTAAAGCGCAGGCGCAGGAAATGATTGATGTGGCGGCTGAAATGCGTGATTCTAGTGCAATTGTAAGTTCTAACGCAACAACAGTCGGTCATTCAGCGGATGAATCAAACCGTATGGCGCAAACAGTTTCTGCGGCAACCGAAGAACTTGCCGTTTCCATTCGCACCATTACAGATCAAATGTCTGCCTCCCGTGATGTATCCAATAAAGCTGTAAATGCGAATGTTTCTACGAAAGAGAAAATCCAAGCGCTTTCCGGTACGGTTTCTGAAATTAGCGAAGTTGTTTCCTTGATTAACGAAATCGCAGAACAAACAAACTTGCTTGCCTTGAACGCAACGATCGAAGCGGCCCGTGCTGGCGAAGCTGGTAAAGGTTTCGCAGTTGTAGCAAGCGAAGTAAAATCTTTGGCATCGCAAACATCAAAAGCGACAGAAACCATTTCCAACAACATTGAAAATGTACGTGGTGAAACACAAAAAGTTGTTGATGCGGTAAATGAAGTTGATACGGCGATTGAAGAAGTCGATGCAATCGGACAGGAAATTTCTGATTCTATTTCCCAACAACAAGAAGCAACTGATGAAATCAGTGTTTCCGTTGCGAAAAGCGCACAGGTAGCCCAAGAAGTTTCCGAACGCACTGTGGAAGTTGCAACCGAAGCAGAAAGTACCAAAGAGAAATCATCACGTATTGAAACGACTATTGCGAGCCTAAGTGAAAACATAAGTAATCTAAGCACAGAGTTGAAGGTTATTTTGGATGAAGCTGGCAAAGCAACAAGTGGTCGCAGCAACCAACGTTATGATGTTTCTATTCAAGCTCAACTTGATCTCGGTGGTAAAAAAATGGCTGTAACAGTTACCAATATCTCAAATAGCGGTATGTTGTTAACTTCTAGCCAACCAATTGAGAAAGGCGAAGAAGGTACGGCCAAGATTGACGGTGTCAGCATAGAACTTCCAACGCGTATCCGTGGTCACAATGATGATGGCAGTGTCCGAGCTTCCTTCGATGATCTTGACGATCTTACCCTTGCGAAGCTGGATAACGAACTCCATCGCGTAGGTTCATAAACATAAAAAGGCATCCAAATCTGGATGCCTTTTCTTTTTGTACTTTTTAAAAATGCTGAACGCTTTTTAACTACCTAGCTTATCCTTTAAAGAATAATATAACATACCTGCCACAAGCCCCGGATAGCGTAATAATGTCCCGCCCGGGAAATTTGGGGTCGGTACGTCGGCAAAGACGTCAAATCGTTCTGCTGTGCCTGCTACGGCCTCTGCAATGACCTTGCCTGCCATCGTGGTTAACAACACGCCTTGTCCAGAGAAACCTAACGCATAAAAGCAGTTATTCTCTAATCGTCCAAAGGCCGGCATACGGTTCAGGGTGATCGCCAATGTGCCCCCCCAGCCGTAATCAAGTTTCACGTCTTTCAACTGTGGGAAGACTTCCAACATATATTTTCGTACAAATGTCTTGATATCAGCCGGGAACTTACTGGAATAGTTCTCTCCACCCCCAAATAACAATCGATGATCTGCGGAACAACGATAATAATCCACAACAAATTTTGTCGCATCAATGGCCACATCATCCCGGATTAACGCACGTGCCCCCTCTTCACCCAATGGCTCTGTTGCCACCATAAAATTATTGATCGGCATAATCTTTGGCGCCACGCGCTTATCCAACTTGCCTAGATATCCGTTACAGGCAATTACAGTAAACTTGGCATTCACCTCACCAAATTCGGTCTTGGCAGAATGATCTTCTGTAACGGTTTGTAAATTTGTCACCGGACTGTCTTCGTATATCTTAACGCCTGCGCCTTCGGCTGCACGGGCCAGACCAAGCGCGTAATTCAATGGATGAAGATGTCCTGCATCCATGTCCAGTATACCGCCATGATATTGTGGGGTCGCCAGCATTTCATGCAGCTCATTCTTATCCACGTAACGCATATGCGGATAATCATATTTTTCTCGCATGAAATCGACTTCTTCTTCCATCCATTCATTATGGGATGGTTTATAGGCGCAAGTTAGAATGCCGGGCTTATAGTCACATTTAATATCATGCTTTTTAATAAGGCCTTGCTGTGTTTGTTTTGCTTCTACAGCGTAATCCCAAAGAAGACGGGCATTCCCCTCCCCCAGCATTTCTTCAAGCTCATCTTGGCCTTTACGTTGACCTGTACACACCAAGCCACCGTTGCGACCAGATGCGCCCCAACCAATACGTTGAGCTTCCAATACCACAACTTGATAGCCTTTTTCAGCCAAATGAAGCGCCGAAGATAACCCGGTAAAGCCCGCACCGATTACAACAACATCCGCATGGATAGGTTCTGTCAGCTTTGGACGCGGTTCATCACCGATCGCTGTCGCTGCATAATAAGAACCTGTATGTTCTGGATGTGTCATAATTCACCTCAGTTATTCGAAATAATCTACAAGACCTGCATAATGTGATCACATTTATACAGTAACATATAAAATTTCATAGAGCCAGATCACCACGAAGGATGGGCCAATTCCATTCTTTAATATCTGTATGATTTAATCGTCGTTCCACTTATACCAAGCTGCGGCGGCGCGCAAATACCAAACACGTAAACTTGCAAACGGAAAACGCGGTGTATGTCCACGCATCACAACAGGAATAGCTTCATCGGCCGTTGTTTTACCTGCGATGATCTCTGCCATCATTTTTCCGGCCCATGGGGCAGTATTCACCCCATTGGCATGATAGCCATAGCTATAATAAATTGATGGGTCATCACGATCATACCCCATGGACGGTGCTAGCTTCATGGACATACATACAAAACCTCGCCAGTAATGGCTAATTTCAACGTCACGCCAATTTGGGAAAACCTCATAAACACGTTCTGCCATCCATTGTTTCATCCGTTCCGCATCATCAGGACGTCCCGTCCAATCACCACGTGCGCCAAGCATCAAACGATTATCTTTCAATTTACGAAAATAGAATAGCAAATTGCGCGTATTACAGATTGGTTCTTCCACCTGCCAGTTATGCGCTGCCAATTCTTCATCTGTCAAAGGTCGTGTTGTGATAATGTTGGAAATCACAGGCAAAATTCGCCTATCCATCGTTTTCTGTAAGCCATCTTGATAAAAGCCATTTGTGGCGATCATGACTTTTTTTGCACGTAACGCCCCCTTGGCTGTTCGCAGGACATGGGTCGCCCCTTCTTTCGTCCACTCAATCACATGCGAATAAGGATATAAAATGGCGCCGTATCTTTCCGCTGCCTGCGCAAGGCCAAGTGCAAGTTTTAAGGGGTTTAAGGCAAAACCCGCTTTCATGTGCAAAGCCCCAAATTGTTCTTCGCTATCATATCCAACTTGGGCAAATTCTTGTTTGGTCATAACCTTACTATCAATGCCAAACTTTTTCAGCGTTGCGGCATAATCATGTAATCCATCAAACTCTTGCGGGCGATGGGCAACTTCTAGATTACCATTTCCTTGTCGGTCATAATCAATACCTTCACTGATTTCTAATTCTGCAGTATAAGCAACTCCATCTAACTGACGCGTCCAGAACTTCTTGGTTTCCTCTTCGCCATATTTCTTAAGCATTTGCTTGGTAGACATCTTTGTCGCAGGTAAACAATTAAAGCCACCATTACGACCGGAAGCCCCCCATCCCATAGGACCTGATTCCAAAACAGCAACTTTCATATTGCTGTCTTTGGCTAAATTCATTGCAGCAGACAGACCTGTATAGCCACCACCAATAATCGCCACATCACAATCTGCATCCCCTTCCAGAGGCTTTCCAAAATCCGGCCTTGGTTGCACGGTATCCTCCCAATAACTAAGGATATCTTTTTGCGCATACATGGATTTGTGGAATAGATCGGACATTTCGCCTCCAAACGAGCTAAATGATTATTTAATTCGCCGAGGCTAAAGGAAAATCAAAATGTGATCAAATTATTTTTTTTGCGTTTTTATCATTCAGCTCAAGGCGATGCTTCAGCCTTACATTCCAAGACCCAGATATCATAAACCGGATGTTCCATCGCAGAAACAGCTGGGCTAGACGCAAACATCCATCCCTTAAATAATTCACGAGTTTCTTCCCCACGCTTGGATTCACTTATTTCCAAATACGCAGAAGATTCAGGCACTTCTTCTGGTGGTGTACGATCACAATGGCGTACCACGATGCTGATAGCCCCAAATTTTACTTCTTCATTTAAGCGTGTTTCAAAGGTTGATACACGGGCTGTCACTTTATCTAGACCTTGTAACACAGCAATTGGCTGCTCCAATGCATAAGCAGGTATAGTTATCAAACCAGTAGACAAAATCATAGCAAGTTTCAGAAGATATTTAATCATATATTTCGAACCAAATTACTTTAATCCCTGTTTATATGAATAAGGATTATGGAGATTTAATGACTAACAGAAAATTATTCCGCTTGTTCGGTTACAAGGAAGATGGCACGACCTAAAAGATCTTCAAGTGACAAAGCGTCTTTGGTATTTTCCAATTCCCCTTCATCACCGATAACAGCCTCACTATGACCCGGCACAATGCGAAGATATTTACCCCCCAACAATCCATTGCTTGAAATCAAGACTTGTGAATCATTTGGTAATTCAACTTCATCATCAACCGTAAATTTTACAACGGCTTCAAATGAGTTTGTATCGACATATTGTTTGGTAACCGTTCCAACTTTCACCCCGCCGATACGTACATCAGACCCGACTGTTAAACCATCCACTGAATTAAAGCGTGCTTCAACCAGATGCCCACTAGAGCTCCCTGTTTCCACATTCAAGAAACCTACAAACAGAAAAGCGGCCGCAGCGAATAATACCAATCCACCAAGCAATGTTTCAATCACATGTCGTTTCATACCGGACCATCCCCTTCATCGGATTTTACAGGTGGTTCTTTTGTTTCTTTCTCATCAGAGAAATCTTGTTCAAATATATTGGCACCGAACGGATCTTCCAAAAGATCATCAACGCTATCCGACCTTTCAGAGCTTGCATCTTCTTCACCAAACAAAGATGGGTCAGTTGCAAATATATTAGCTGAAGAGTTTTCTTCTTGTACTTTTGCCGCGGCTTCTTTTCTTTTTTCATAGCCCGCTTCGCCCATCTGGATGACGCGCTCAAAAACTTCTTCGAAAATGACAGAATCACGAATGAATTCAAATGCATCACCGTCTTCAAGAACGTCAAATTCACCACCAACATTGATGCTAATATATTTTGATCCAAAAATACCGTTACTGGCGATTTGTGCTCCACTATCAATCGGTAATTCTATCTCATCATCCATTTGCAGCGTCAATTTCACCTGATGATCTTTGTTATTCATCTCTTCGGCAATAACCACACCTACCGGAATACCTGCCAGCAAGACCTCACTGCCAACACCAACACCATCGATTTTGGAAAAAGTCGCCGTTAAACGATAGCCCTCTTCATCGGAAGCGGAATCATCATTGCCCATCCATAAAGTCGCTAAAACAAGGGAAGCAGCTACCACCCCTGCGCCGACCAACGTATGCAGGTTTTCCGTTTTCATGTAAGCCCAACATAATCATTAAAAATAAAAACGACCTTGATCATAAAATATCAAAGCCGTCAGTCCAAGCCGAACTTGGTAAATATTAAAAGAAAAAGAATTATCTATCTGTTTTTTTCTTTTCCCTAAACTTCCTGTGACCGCAATAATTACAGGTTAAGCCAAGCTTTAGCCTTCTGGTGACCAAGCCTGATAATCACCTGTCGCTTTTTCGCGATGTCCGCCTTGCAATACATGACCTGGTGGACGATATGCAAGTTCGGTACCTGTGTGATTCGGTTCATGTTCAGACATCCAAGGACGACGTTGCGTTGGATTAGATGGAAATTCATCAATTGTATAATGCAACCATGCATGAAATTCTGCGGGTACGGCGGATGCTTCATCCTTACCATTATAGATAACCCAGCGACGACGACGACCTTTAGAAGATTTGCGTTGCTGATAATAAAGGTTCCCAAAAGAATCTTTGCCTACTTGTTCCCCATTGAACCAAGTAATTACCTTAGTAATTGCATTCGCCATTTTTGGCTGCTCCATAGTTAACTGAACCGGAACTTCGATCCTGATTAATATCTGTTATCGCT
>NZ_SMMC01000149.1 GCF_009711445.1 Curvivirga aplysinae
AGTTTTATACCTACTTGTACTGTTAAGTATGTATAAGCTGCAACGCAGTTTGATGTATCATCCTAATGATACAATTCCTGCACTACAGGAATATGGTTTGTCTCAGAATACTAAGGCTGTTTACATTCAAAGCCATGATGGTCTGGGGTTACTAAGTTGGTATCTACCACCGCGAGGTCCTGATAAACCATTAATCGTATTTTTTCATGGGAATGCAGGACATATTGGGGATCGGGCTGATCGGTTGCGTATGTTCCGGGATTTAGGATATGGGTTCTTAATCGCATCATATCGCTATAATGCTCAGGCTGGAGGTCAACCGGGTGAGGAAGCGTTATTGCGTGATGGTCAAAATGTTATTAATTGGCTAATAAATAAGGGACATAACACCAAAGAGATGATCTTTTATGGGGAATCTTTGGGGAGTGGTATAGCGGTTTCCCTCGCTCAAAATAATGTAACTAGAGGTATTATATTGGAAAGTCCATATTCCTCAATTACTGATGTGGCTGCTGACCATTACTGGTACTTGCCAGTAAAATATCTATTAAAAGATCGTTTTGAATCTTATAAATATATTGGAAACTTAATATCGCCTGTTTTAATTTTGCATGGGGCAAAAGATAAGACCATACCTCTAAAGTTTGCACAAAAACTTTATGAATCAGCAGATTCAAGTAATTCGGATATCGTAATTTATCCTGAGGGCGAGCATGTGGGGCTTTATGAATTTGGTGCGTTGAAAGAAGTTACAAAATTCATCAATAACAATCCGCCTCTAACGGGTATGTAAGTCACGTAATGCTTCAGGAGTATCTGTATCTACCAATATCGCATCGGTAGGCATGGGAACCTCACATACGAAATCCGGATAGGCACTGATGACCGGTTTTGCACCAATATCGCCGGATAATTCCATGATTTCCGGGAAAAAACGGTTTCCAATTAATACTGGATTTCCGCGCTTTCCCTCAAAGGTGGGAATACATATTTCTCGATTATCTTCTTTGGAGAAACTTGCCATAATCAGTTCTAAATCGTGGGCTTTAAGAAGCGGCATATCGCTTAGACAGATCATTACAGCATCACAGTCACGCGGTAGGTTTGAGATACCTGTCTTGAGTGAAGATGCGATGCCAGTTTCATAGTCAGGGTTATGAATGATGGATAGTTTATATTTGGACAAAATGTTGCTTATCTCTTCGGGTGCATGACCTGTTACAACGATTAAATCGTCTATATTGGTTTCATGAATGCATTCTAATGCGTGATCAAGCAAAGCTTTATTATTGTATTGGGTTAGCAATTTATTGTCTTTTCCCATTCGACGAGACTGTCCTGCCGCTAACAATATAATACCAAATTTAGCAGCTTTGCCCGATGAATATTTTTGTTCGTTTTGATGGCGTGGGGCAGGGCGGCTAGGGATTTCTTTTAATAAGCCACCAATAGACATACTGGCCATATCACGTTCATTAATTGGTATATCAGCGCAAACACGTTGTAAGACCCAATCAAATCCGTTTAATTTGGGTGAGCGCGCACAGCCTGGCATAGCAATTACTGGTTTATCTTTATAGGACCCTAATAAAAGTAGATTTCCTGGATCAACAGGCATGCCATATTGTTGAATACTACCTCCAGCACTAATAATTGCCGTAGGAATAATATCGCGTTTATCTGTAATAGCTGATGCGCCAGTTAAAATAATCAGGTCTGTTTGATCGGATATATTTTCTAATGCTTGTTTTACGTGATCAACCTGATGAGGAATACGCTCTTCGTCGATCATTTGAGCTGACAATTGATCAAGTCTATTTTGAAGAGTCCGCGTTGTTTTATCAAGTACCGATGGTTTGACAGAAGGGAGATTCGTTTGAATCAAAGTGACATTTTTCTGCTGAAAGACATTTAGTTGCAGTTGTCCTTTATTTAAATGATTTATTGCTTCATTGAGTTTAGTTTGAGAAACTGCGAATGGTATGATTTTTATAGTGGCAACCAATTGTTTTGATTGTACAAATGAATGATTTGGTAATGTCGCTATCGTAATGCCTTCATCAATCATATTAAAATTAATAACATCGTCTACGGACAGGGTGAAAATCCCCGAATGTTTAGCTACAATATTTACTCGTCCCGTAAATGGTGCTGCAATATCTAGATGAGATGCATTTATTGCATCTGATAAAAAAGCAGCGGCTTGATCTTCATGAACATCATCTTGTTCAAGAATAGCGACTGTTAAAAACTCAAATTCTTCTTTTTTAAGGTTTTGAATATCTAACTCAGAAAGAGAGCGCCCTTTCTTAAAGTTTAAGTTTTTTGTCTTTAAGCTATGGGCTAAAAGAAAACCTGGTTTTAGTGCTGAAATGGAGCAGTCTTCAAATTTCATTTGTTGCCCTTTGAACCTCGTAAAGAAAGGGTTACTTGTCCAAGAATGGCGATAGCTATTTCCGCAGGAGAGGATGCGCCGATATCCAAACCGATGGGTGCATCAATTCTACTTATTTCTTCCTGATTGAAGCCTTGATTTTCAAGACGTTCAACACGTGCTGCATGCGTTTTTTTACTGCCCAACGCACCGATATAAAACGCTTTGGATTTTAGGGCAGAGATTAAGGCCGGATCATCGAGTTTCGGATCATGTGTCAAGGTAATTACAGCGCAACGATGATTAAGATTTGCTTCGTCTAAAACCTCATCAGCCCATCTTTGGTCAATCTTGATATTTGGAAATCTCTCCTCTGTCGCCCAGGCGGTCCGATGATCAATCAGAGTGACATCATATCCAGTCGCTTTCGCCATCGGTGCAAGAGCTTGCGAGATATGGACCGCGCCTGTGATATACATACGCATTGGTGGATTGTAAGGATTGATGAAAATCTCGGTGCCATCTTCCAAAGTCACTAAGTGACCTCTATCCATACGGATTGCTTTATCTACATTGTCGCTTAACTGCAGATACGTTTCCGGAAGTTCATCATTTAATTCATAAGCAACAGAGGAGCCTGTATGAAGATTTGTAAGACATACAATAGCCTCCCCATCTTTCTGTGCTTCAATAATTCTATGAAAGGCAGGCAATACTTGTTGATTAATGTTTTCTACATACACTTTGACCGTGCCACCACAAGCCAGTCCAACTTCCCAGGCCATTGCGTCAGAAACGCCAAATTCCATAATTTGAGGATCAGCGCCATCCATAATATCTAAAGCTTCTGTGACAACAGATGTTTCAATACAACCACCAGAAACGGAACCTTCAAATTGAGCATCTTCATTGACAATTAACTGACTGCCAACAGGCCGTGGTGAGGAACCCCATGTTTGAACGACTGTTGCAATGGCAACCTTTTTGCCCTCTTGCAGCCATTCTTCGGCTTTAAGAAGTAATTCATTTTTTGAATGGATTTGTTGTACTGTGCAGGTTTCCCCTGTCATTTTTTAATCCTGTTCGCTTAATGCTTTCTGACGCCATCGCGCCATTGTTTTGTGACCCATTACATGGTCATCAGCAAGCGCTTTTGCAAGTTGTGATAAGCTTTCTAAATTATGAATCGGACGGAAATCGTCAACATGTTTAATAAGAGCCTTTGCACCCTTGGTTTTGGGCGCATATTCATTGTATCGGAGTAATGGATTTAGCCATACCAATCGCCGACAAGATTTGTGTAGTCGTTCCATTTCCATTTCAACACCTTCCGCACCTTGGCGATCTAGTCCATCCGTAATTAACAACACCCAAGCACCTTGCCCTAAGACGCGACGTCCCCAAAACTTATTAAATTCATGAAGGCTTTGACCTATACGTGTGCCTCCTGACCAGTCCTTTACATTTTCCCCGATTTTGGCAATGGCCTCATCTGGATCCTTATAACGTAAATGTCGCGTGATGTTATTCAGTTGCGTCCCAAATAGGAAACTGTGCACTCTGTCTCGATCATTGGTTAAACTATGTAGGAAATGCAGAAACATTCGTGAGTATTTTTCCATTGATCCTGAAATATCACAAAGTACGACCAAAGGTGGTGGTAAGGTACGTGGGGTCTTGTGGCGAAGCCAAATCATATCGCCACCGCGACGAGATGAGGCACGCAATGTTGATCGCATATCCACTTTTTTGTTCAAATGACTACGCTTGTAGCGTCGTGTCATAACTTCGCCAATAGGAAGCGTTAATTGAGACATCACTCGCTTTGCTTCAGCGAGTTCAGCATTGGTCATTTTTTCAAAATCTTTAGTTGATAATACTTCTTGTCGAGAAAAAGTCATGGAAGCATCTAATTCTACTTCTTCGCCCATATTATCCAAATCTGGCAAAATAGGAGGTGGCTTTTCACCTTTCATTGCTTCTGTAACTCGTGGCGACATATTATCTCGCGGATTTTCTTGAACCATGTCATCTGTCTTGAAGCTTGGTAGCATCATTTGCATCATTTTTTCGAGAAAATTTGGATTTCGCCAAAAGACATGGAAGGCTTGGTCGAATATTTCTCTCTGATCGCGTCGATGCACAAATACAGCGTGTAAGGTCCAATAAAAGTCTTCACGAGTCCCTAAGCCTACGGCACATATAGCTTCGATTGCATCTAAGGTTTTTCCGGGTCCTACTGGTAGACCAGCTTTCCGTAAGACCCGGGCAAAATGCATGATGTTATCTGCCATCCGCCCACCATCAGCCTGATGCATAAATAAATTTGCTTCAGGTAAGTTGGTTGCCGTCTTATCTTCGGCAAGTTGGAAGTTTTTAGGCGTTGTATCAGACATCGGCGAAATCTAACTCGCTTTCATCATATCAGTTTTCACTTCTTCAAGAAGTCGGGAAGCTTCTGTTCCCTGAATTCGTTGAATATCATCTTGGTATTTCAAAATCGTTCCAAGTGTGTCGTTTATTGTATCTGGATCCAAAGCCATACGATCTAACTGCGTAAGAGCATGTGCCCAATCAATGGTTTCCGCCACACCGGGAAGCTTAAATAGGTCTAGGTTACGAAGTTTGTTGATGAAACCAACAATTTGTTCTGATAGTTGTTCTGGCGCATCGGGAGCTTTGCGTTTCAAAATATCTAACTCTCGTTCCGCATTTGGATAATCTACCCAGTGATAAAAACAACGACGTTTAATTGCATCATGAATTTCACGTGTTCTGTTAGATGTGATGATTACGATAGGAGGTTCCTTAGCTTTAATTGTGCCAATTTCGGGCACGGTTACTTGAAAGTCAGAAAGCACTTCCAACAAGAAAGCTTCAAAAGGTTCGTCTGTACGGTCCAGTTCATCTATTAGTAAAATAGGCGGACCTTCTTCTTGTTCTTCTAGTGCTTGAAGAATAGGACGCTTTATAAGGAATTGATCAGAAAACAAATTTGTTTGCAGTTGTTTTTTATTCATCTCCTGAGAAGCTTCACTCATGCGAATTTCGACCATTTGACGCGCGTAATTCCATTCATAAACTGCGGAGCTAACGTCTAGTCCTTCATAACACTGCAAGCGAATTAATTTACGCCCTAAACATTGGCTTAACACTTTAGCTATTTCTGTTTTACCAACACCTGCTTCGCCTTCGAGAAAAAGAGGGCGGCCAAGTTTTAATGCTAGGAAGAGGGCATTCGTTAAAGAGCGATCAGCCACGTAATTTCCTTGTTCCATGAGACTTAAGGTCTCAGCAACGGATGATGGCATAGATAGTGACATGGTACCCCCAAAATATAGTTTGCTTATTCATAGGATAATAAGTTTTGATGTCTTCGGCTATATACAAAACTAAAAGGCGCCCGAAAATTCAGGCGCCCTTAATGAGTTAGATACAATCAAGGCTAACAAGCTTGCACAGCGCGTTTGGTCATCACACCAATCAAGTTTTTTCGATAAGCAGCTGAAGCATGTAAATCTTCTATCATTGAATCTTCTGGCATTGGAGAAATATCAACAACATCAGCAGAAAAATTAGCGGCTAAAGCTTCTTCCAACTTATGTGCACGAAAGACACCATCATTTCCCGCGCCAGTTACTGCAACACGCACTTCACTACCTGTTTTGGCCACGAAGACACCTGCTAAAGCATAACGAGATGCTGGGTTTGGGAATTTTTGATAGTTGGCGCTATCCACTTTAGGAAACTTTACCGCAGTGATGATTTCGTCTTCATCCAAAGCGGTTTCAAACAGACCGGTAAAGAATTCTTCTGCAGATAATCCACGCTTGGTCGTAATGATCGTTGCGCCTAATCCCATACAAGCAGCAGGATAATCAGCTGCAGGATCGTTATTTGCGATCGATCCACCAATTGTACCACGGGTTCTTACTTGGTTATCACCTATATTCCCTGCCAATTCTGCAAGGGCAGGAATCACAGATTGAACATCTGAACTACTCGCAACTGTTGCATGCGTTGTCATAGCGCCTATCACAACGATATCACCATCAACAGCGATGCCTGACAATCCGGCACTCGCCAGATCAATCACATCTTCGGGGGCTGCTAAGCGTTGTTTCATGGTTGGGATTAATGTTTGCCCACCTGCTAGAACTTTACCATCATCACTTGCT
This sequence comes from Curvivirga aplysinae, assembly GCF_009711445.1. Lineage (GTDB taxonomy): Bacteria > Pseudomonadota > Alphaproteobacteria > UBA8366 > Aestuariispiraceae > Curvivirga > Curvivirga aplysinae. The sequence continues at coordinate 6,553 of NZ_SMMC01000149.1, forward strand.
GCTAATTTGCTTGCTGCATCCGCAGCGGAATTAGCTTTGTCATAGTTAAATTCGTACATGATCAAATCTCCTTATTCTGCTGCTTGAGCCATTTTAGCATCTTGGATTGCATGCCACACCTTCTGTGGTGTCGCAGGCATGGAAATGTCGGTGACCCCTAAATCCCAAAGTGCATCAACAATCGCATTGATAACGGATGGAGGTGAACCAATGGCGCCAACCTCACCACACCCTTTTACGCCTAGGCTGTTATGGGCGCAAAGTGTTTCAGAGGTACCAACTTTAAAGCTAGGTAAATCATCCGCACGTGGCATTGTGTAGTCCATATAAGAACCGTTTAAAAGCTGACCGCTATCTTCGTCATAAACAGCGCCTTCAAGTAAGGCCTGTCCAATCCCTTGGGCGAGGCCACCTTGAATTTGACCTTCCACAATCATTGGATTGATAACACGACCTACATCGTCCATTGCGGACATGGACACAATTTCAGTAACACCTGTTTCTGGATCAATTTCCACCTCGCAAATATGACAACCGCCGGGGAAGGTGAAATTGTTAGGGTCATAGAAAGCTTGTTCTTCAAGCCCCGGTTCTAACTCATCATGTGGGAAATTATGTGGCACATAAGCTGTAAGAGCAACATCGCCAAAGGCCATTTCTTTATCCGTGCCTGTGACAGCGAATTTACCATCGGCAAATTCTATGTCACCTGCATCGGCTTCAAGGACATGAGCAGCAATTTTCTTTGCCTTATCAACGACTTTATTTAGGGCTTTCATCATGGCTTCACCACCAACGGCCAGTGATCTAGACCCATAAGTCCCCATACCAAATGCCACTTTGTTGGTATCACCGTGACTTATATCTACATTTTCAATTGGAATGCCAAGTGTGTCAGATACCAATTGGGCAAATGTTGTTTCATGGCCTTGTCCATGACTATGTGACCCTGTGTAAACGGTAACGGAACCTGTAGGATGAACACGAATATTGGCGGATTCAAATAAACCTGCACGCGCACCAAGGGAACCAACCACAGCGCTAGGCGCGATACCACAAGCTTCGACATAAGTGGAATAGCCAAGGCCACGTAACTTACCACGACTTGCGGCCTCTGCTTTACGAGCCGCAAAACCATCCACATCAGCCATTTTTTGTGCACCTTCAAGGGTCGCGAAATAATCACCGCTATCATATTGCAATGCCACCGGTGTTTGATAAGGAAAAGCGTCCGTTGGAATGAAATTTTTACGACGAATTTCATCTTGTGGGATACCCATTTCACGTGCTGCACGATCAACCAATCGTTCTAACAAATATGTTGCTTCTGGACGACCAGCGCCGCGATATGCATCTACAGGTACTGTATTGGTAAATACAGCTTTTACATTACTGTAGATCACAGGTGTTGTGTAAACACCTGCCAATAAGGTGGAATGCAGATATGTTGGTACGCAAGTTGAGAAAGTAGATAAATACGCCCCCATATTTGCTTTTGTATAAACGCGCAATCCGATGAACTTACCATCTGCATCTAACGCCAATTCACAATGGGTCAAGTTATCACGACCATGTGCATCAGAAACAAAGGCATCTGCACGTTCACATGTCCACTTTATCGGACGTTTTATCTGGCCTGCCGCCCATGTCACGATTGCTTCTTCGGCATAGTGATAAATCTTTGTACCGAAGCCGCCACCAACATCAGGTGCCACAACGCGTAATTTATGTTCGGGAATTTGTAATACAAAAGCGCCCATCAAAAGACGGATCACATGTGGGTTTTGTGAGGTTGTAAATAATGTATATTCGCCTGTTGCTGTATCATATTCACCAATAGCAGCACGCGGTTCCATCGGATTTGCAACAAGACGATTATTTACGATATCAAGACTAGTGATATGATGAGCGTTATCAAAAACAGCATTTACTTCTGCTTCGTCACCTAATTCCCAGTCATAACAGAGGTTACTTGGTATATCATCATGTACCGCTGGACCACCATTTACAGCATTTTCCATGTTAATGGACGCTGGTAGTTCTTCATAGTCAACTTCCAATAACTCAGCTGCATCTTTGGCTTGGGCATATGTTTCTGCAATCACAATTGCTACTTGATCGCCGACATGACGAACTTTACCTTGGGCAAGGGCAGGGTGGAATGGTTCATTCATAGGACTGCCGTCCTTATTGTTCACACCCCAACCACATGGAATGGAGCCCACTTGCATGTCTTCACCTGTAAAGACGGCCACGACACCATCTGCTTCTTTGACGGATGATGTATCTATCGAATTGATTGTTGCATGTGCATAGGGACTACGGACAATATACCCATAGGTTTGGTTTGGACGATTGATATCGTCTGTATAATTTCCTTGTCCAGTTAGAAATCTAAAATCTTCTTTCCGGCGAACTGCAGCGCCGATTCCTGTATCACTCATGGTTTGCTCCCATATTCGAATGTTAAGAATAGGCGGCTTATTCAGCTGCTTTCATTGCATTGGCACCATCCAACACAGATTTCACGATATTGTGGTAACCGGTGCAGCGGCAGATATTGCCTTCTAGGCCTTCGCGTACCAACTCTTCTGTGAGATCGCCATTTTTATTGGCAAGGTCAATCGCGCTCATCACCATGCCCGGTGTACAGAAACCACATTGTAATCCATGGTTTTCCTTAAAGGCTGCTTGCATCGGATGCATTTCTTCGCCATTTGCAAGACCTTCGATTGTAATGATGTTTGATCCATCAGCCTGAACTGCCAACATGGTGCAGCTTTTTGCTGAATCGCCATCCACATGGATAACACATGCACCACATTGGCTTGTGTCGCATCCTACATGAGTGCCAGTTAGTTTTAGATGTTCACGAATAAATTCTACAAGCAATGTACGAGGAGAAACTTCCCCCTCAACGTTTTTGCCATTCACAGTCATGGAGATTTTGACCATGTACTTTACACTCCTCCTGTTTGAGATCCAATCCCTCAGATTAGTAACATTAAGAAATAAAATGTCGTTCTGAAGCCGTTTTTTGTTTTATTTTTTACAGTTTGCGGCGGAATGAATTTCAGGTCAAGAAGAGAAAAGTTAATTTGTTATCCAAATAAGATATGTCGCGCCGCACAATCACGACGCGACATTGAAAATAGTTATGAAAACTATAGGTTTTTATGTAAAAATGCTAATGTACGATGGAGTGATAATTCCGCATCATCGGCGTCATATCTACTGCCAGTAGGGTTGGCAAAAGCGTGATTAGCCGTATACCAATGGATTTCCAATAGATCAGATTTGCCTGCTTCATCCATTCGGGCCTCAAACTCGCCCACCATTTTTGCATCGATTGATTTATCTAAGGTGCCAAAATGACCAAGCACGGGTGCATTTAGTTTTTTCAAGTCTTCTACACTACGTCCTAAACGACCATAATAAATAACAGTTGCATCTACATCAGCCACAATAGAGGCATTTAAGGACCAAGCCCCACCAAAACACCAACCAAGTGTCGCAACTTTGCCTGTTGAATCTTTATGATTTCGCAAGAATTCGGCCCAGCTTTTAAGTGTATCTTCCGCTTCTGCCTGTTTAACGGATTTCATTAAAGCCAGGGCTTCTTCTCGTTTTGTGCCGACGCCGCCATCGTAAAGATCAACGGCTAATGCAATAAATCCATGTTTTGCATATTCGGCTGCCATTGCTTTGATATTGTCGTTTAACCCCCACCATTCATGAATAAGGATCACGGTTGGGGCAGGAAGTTTTTCGGGCATAGCAATTGTCGCTTTAACTTCTTTACCCATTCCATTCTTAATTGTCACTTCATCCAACATGGATGCTTGGGCCGATGCAAGTTGGGGATGAAATAAAACGGTTGCAATTGGTAATGCTGCCATACCTTTTAAAAAGGTGCGTCGTTGGTCATCGGTAATTTCAATCGGGGGTAGGTCGCTGTCTTGATTACAGCTCATAATATCACACATTTGAGTCTCCTGTTCATAGATGCGTTCTAAGTTTGATCTTGCATCTCTATACGAGGTCGCAAGCGTATTAGATCGAATTGTAAAACAGGCATATTCAGTGTCGAATGAAATATTTGTGAGGTTAATTTTGTATCAAGTGGCCTGTCTTTACAAAAATTGTACAACCTTCTTTTGTGTAGGGATGATGGGAACTACCATCAGGACTACGTATCCATGTGCCTTTGGGATAACTTCCATGTTCATCTTCAAACGTGCCTTCCAGCACATATATTTCTTCGCCGCCCCAATGTTTATGAGGATTAAAAACAGCGCCTGCTTCCCATTTAACCAAAGCCACATTTTCAGTTTTGAAATTATGTAACGGCATAACTTCTAAGCCAGGCACTAAACCTGGTAACCATTCAGATTTATTTGTATCTTTTTTAACCCAGTCTTGGTCTTCTTCTTCCATCTGCCATAATTTTACTAAAATGGTACATCCATCTTTCGTATAGGGCTTATGTTTGGACCCAATAGGATTTCTGATATACATGCCGGGACCGTAGTCACCGGATTCATCAGAAAAAACACCTTCCAGAACCAAGAATTCTTCGCCACCCGGATGACCGTGTTCTTCAAAATAACTGTCTGGTGCAAATTTTACGATACTGGTTGCACGGCCGGATTCAGCACCATCACGATCTAGCATACGTCGCTCAACGCCACTCATGCGTGTTTTTACCCATTCTATTTCATTCGTGTTCAGGACGACGCGTTGATTTAAATCGTGATTGATTTGCATGTTTTTTACTCCGCTTTGAAACATTACTGCATATTGGGTTAAATGGAAAATCTTCAAGGAAAAACAGATATGACAAAATCGTGAGCAGAGTGATAATATATGATTTACGTGGTACAATATTTGCTTTGGCATACTTGTTACTTTATTCTTAAGTAATGGTATCCTTAAGTCTTATTTTCGTGGAATATAGATGACCAGTTCTATTATATTTTCTGCAATTGATGTTGCTCTTTGGTTTGCTGAACAAGCGAGAAAAGAAGATATGTATCTGCAACCTCAAAAACTGCAGCGCATTCTTTATATTGCCTATGGATCATACGCCGCTATGCATCATGGTCGGAAATTAATGCCGGCTACATTCATTGTGGATGATACAGGTCCGATTGAACCAAATGTTTATCGAATGTTAGAACTTGGTGCACCTAAAGGAGACAGACCACCTTTACCGCCGGAAGTGGAGCATTTTCTTTCAAATGTCTGGCGTAAATATTGTCATCACAATACAGAATATTTGAATGAACAGATTCAAAATCATAAGATATACAGAGAGGCTATAAAACGTGGCGTTAATGAAGAAATTCCACATCGCGTAATTGCACGTTTCTTTACGGGGCAAGATCAGAAGAAATTAGAGAAGACTGTGACCGCGCCTGATGGCCGTAAATTGGCTAAATGGTTACCTGGCGCTAAAGCGGCTGCTAAACCGACTAACCGTAAGTAATATACTGATATTTAAGTGCTCTTTCGTTTTCATTTCTTGTTTATAATAAAATAGTTTTTGTGAAGTTCTCTACTTGGCCCTATGATCATTTCAAAATAAAACTTGAAATATGATTGAGGGAGTTTTCATGTTGCGCGGAATGTTACGCCTTGGACTTCTAACAGCGATATTAGTTGTAGGAACCGATGATATTGCCTTTGCAGCAGGCGGTCCGGCGAGTTACAAGTTAGATGGTTCTCTGTTAAACCTATATTGGGTCATTCCTTTTGCAGGTATGTTACTATCGATTGCTGTTTTTCCTTTGGTGGCCGGGAATTTTTGGCATCATAACTTTGGCAAAATTGCTTTAGGATGGGCAGCAACTTTGATTGTGCCGTTTGTTATATTTTTTGGTTATCAAGTCACCTTATATGAAATATTACATGTTATTCTTTTAGAATATATTCCGTTTATTATCTTGTTGTTTTCTTTGTTTACCGTTGCAGGCGGTGTGCGATTACGTGGTAAATTACGTGGAACGCCGCTTGTGAATACTGCCATTTTGGCTTTTGGTACATTGATTGCCAGTTGGATGGGCACAACAGGGGCAGCTATGCTTTTAATTCGGCCTTTGTTACGTGCAAATGAATGGCGTACCCATAGAGTCCATGTCGTTGTTTTCTTTATTTTCCTAGTTGCAAATATCGGTGGCTCTTTAACGCCACTTGGAGACCCACCATTGTTCCTTGGATTCTTGAAGGGAGTCAGTTTCTTTTGGGCGACACAAGAAATGTTTTTACCGATGGTATTTGTGTCTACTATATTATTAGCCGTCTTTTTCCTGCTGGATAGCTACTATTATAAAAAGGAAGGTGATCTACCTTCTTTAGATGAATTACATTCAGATGAACCTGACGGCATTAAAATCGAAGGTGGGCAAAACATAATTTTTCTAGCTGGTGTGGTTGGGGCTGTTTTATTAAGTGGTTTTTGGAAACCGGGTATATCGTTTGAGATTTATCACACCCATGTGGAGTTACAGAATATTGTAAGAGATATTATTCTGCTTTCGCTAGCCGCAATTTCTTGGAAATTTACAGATATTCATAGCCGTATTGCGAATGGTTTTTCTTGGTTTCCAATTCAAGAAGTTGCCAAGCTGTTCATTGGTATCTTCATTACTATAGTGCCAGCAATTGCAATTTTAAAAGCGGGCAGTGATGGGGCTCTTGGATTTGTTATCAATGCGGTGACAAGTGAAAGCGGTGAACCGGTCAACGTGATGTATTTTTGGCTTACGGGTATCCTTTCTAGTTTCTTAGATAATGCACCTACCTATCTGGTTTTCTTTAACACGGCTGGTGGTGACCCTGTTGAACTGATGGGACCTTTAACCAATACTCTATTAGCGATTTCGGTTGGAGCAGTATTTATGGGTGCCAATACTTATATCGGTAATGCGCCAAACTTTATGGTTCGCTCTATCGCTGAAGAGCGCGGTGTGGCAATGCCAAGCTTCTTTGGGTATATGGGGTGGTCTTTTATTATTCTCATTCCATGCTTTGTCTTAGTAACTTTTGTGTTTTTCTAAGATTGACGGGTATAAAATGTTTTGAATGAAGTAAGGCGGTAGAAAGTTTTTCTGCCGCCTCATTGCTTTTTGGGGATTAATTCTTAACTATAACAAACTTCAGAATAAAAATGAGATGGGATCATGGATCAGATTGCAACAGAAGGCATGAGCAAGGGCCGCCGTCAGTGGAATACACTTAAGGCTTTGTTACCATATTTATGGCCGAAAAACGCAGGAGATATTCGATTTCGTGTTGTTATGGCACTGATTTGCTTGATGGGGGCAAAAGCAGCCAATGTGATCGTACCTATATTTTATGGAAAAGCTGTTGATGCTTTAACAGTTACCGAACAAGCTTTGGTTACAGTACCAATTTATTTACTGTTAGGATATGGCCTTGCACGTTTGATGACGGTTGTATTCCAAGAGTTACGAGAAGCATTCTTTGCGAAAGTCTCTCAACGAGCAATTCGCCAAGTTGCTTTGACGATTTTTAAGCATCTACATGGGCTTTCATTAAGATTTCATCTGGAAAGACAAACTGGTGGTTTAAGTCGGATTATTGAGCGTGGTGTGAAGGGAATTGAGTTTCTTCTGAATTTCACCTTATTTAATATCTTACCGACCCTTGTTGAAATCTTTCTGGTTTGTGGGATTTTGTGGGGCCTATTTGATTTTTACTTTGCACTTGTAACATTTGTGACGATCGTTTCTTACATTGCATTTACGATGTGGGTCACTGAATGGCGTCTGAAATATCGCCGCCAGATGAATGACAAGGATACTGAAGCCAACACCAAAGCAATTGACAGTTTGATCAACTATGAAACAGTAAAGTATTTTGGAAATGAGGCACATGAAGCAGCACGTTATGATATGGCTATGCAAGGTTATGAAAAAGCCGCTGTTCGATCGGTAACCAGTCTATCCGCAGTGAATATCGGACAGGGAGGCATCATTGCAATTGGTCTTGTGGCCTTGATGGCGATGGCTGGTTATGGCGTAGAAAATGGTGATATGACTGTCGGGGATTTCGTTCTCGTGAATACCTATCTTATTCAATTATATTTACCACTGAATTTCCTTGGCTTTGTGTATCGTCAAATTCGCCAATCTCTGACAGATATGGAAGATATGTTTACGTTAATGGATGTATCTCAGGAAATCGCGGATGCACCAAATGCAAAGCCTCTAGCAATATCTTCAGGTTGTTTAAGTTTCAAGGATGTCTCTTTTGGGTATGATGCTCGGCGACCAATTTTAAAGAATGTGTCGTTTGATATTGGGGCAGGAAAGACATTAGCAATCGTAGGTCCTAGTGGAGCAGGAAAATCTACTATTAGTCGTTTGATGTACAGATTTTATGATTCTCAAAGTGGTCATATCCAGATTGATGGGCAGGATATTAAAGATGTAAAACAATCTACTTTGCGTGGCGCGATTGGTATTGTGCCACAAGATACGGTTTTGTTTAACGATACGGTTTTATATAACATTCGCTACGGGCGTCCTAATGCTACAATTGAAGAAGTAAAAGAAGCTGCGAAACTTGCGCGTATTCATGACTTTATCGAAGCCTTACCTGATGGATATGACAGTATGGTTGGTGAACGTGGTTTGAAGCTTTCTGGTGGCGAAAAACAACGTGTGGCTATTGCACGTACAATATTGAAATCGCCTGAAATTTTATTATTTGATGAGGCCACCTCTGCATTGGATACAGCGACCGAACGTGAAATCCAGAAAAGTTTACGCCAGGTGAGTGAAGGGCGCACAACATTGGTTATTGCACACAGACTTTCGACCGTAGTTGATGCTGATGAGATTATAGTTTTAAAGGCCGGTGAAATTGCTGAAAAAGGCAAGCATGAAGATTTATTGGCGCTTGATGGAATCTATGCTGAAATGTGGACGAGACAACAAGAAGCAGCATCTGGTGAGTAACGTGTTCCAAAAAAGCACATTCGTTTTATTAATAAGTTTATTCATGACCAATATGTCATTTGCTGGAGGTGTAACCTTTGGAAGGGATACCGTTATTATTAAAACAAACAATGGTCCTGTTTCTTTTGAGATGGAAATTGCATCTGATTATGAACAGCGTAAACAAGGATTGATGTTTCGTACAGAGCTGGCAGATGGTAAGGGAATGTTGTTTGACTATGGTTTTCCATATGAAGCGGCAATGTGGATGAAAAACACCCTGATCCCCCTTGATATGTTATTTGTGCGAAGCGATGGAAAAATCACTTATATTCATCATCGGGCCGTGCCCGGAGATTTAACTGCAATCTCTGCTGGAGAGCCTGTTAGGGCGGTCATAGAGCTTGCAGGTGGGCAAGCAAAAGCCAAAAAAATAAAAGTAGGTGATTACGTTGACTATAAAATTTTTACGAATCGCCCTTGATTAATAGATGACAAATCATATAGATACAATTTTATATATCTTAGTTAGGTCTAATGTATATATGGGATTGGCATCTTAAACTGAATGGAAAACTGGATGAAATCATATTTCAAATATGCAGGAAAAATTGCGCTTTATACCATTGCTGTTACGTCACTAACTGCTTGTGCTTTTTTTCATCCGGAGTTAGATCGCCCTGTCGAAATGGGGAACACTATTGATCAGTTCAACTCTATTGAGAAATATTCACCAGTTTATGTGAATGTAAACATATCGTATGAATTTGAGTTTGTTGATCATGAGGATTTCGAAGAAAAAGGCGAAGAAATCTGGATATATAAAGGACGAATGGACGATATGAAAAATCGGTATATGCAACTATCTTATACCGAGATTGATGCTGATCAAACACCACCACCAGGGGCTGTTATTACGCAAGGCCGTAAGCGAGTAACAGGATATGATACTTGTATCACGAAAAACCGAGATTTATCAGCTGATGAGAAAGTATTGTTTGGTGATGCTATCAATAATTTGGATACATATGCATTATCAGATGATATGCCGAAAACGGATTTGTTTGTTCGTCGATTTATCGAAAATAATACCCCAGAGGATGCCAGACGTTTAGAAGCCGTTTATTTTATATCACTTGATGAGTTGGGATATAAGTGCGCGGACTTTGACACAAATAATGAAGTCATGCTTGAAATGCTTGCGGATTGGCGTGCTGAATCATTAAGATCTTTCGAGATTATCGGATAAAGAATTAATGAACCTCGCTAGCTAACTAGCGAGGTTTTATTTTATCGTAAGAAATTCAAATTTAGCTGTTCATTCTGAATTGGGGGGCACCAATAATGTGCGCCAGTTTTTGGTGTAGAAAATTTGAAAAGTCCATCAATAATATTGTCTTCAAGACCAATCATTCGTTCTAGTTGGGCTTCAAAAGCATAGAGGTTTGCACTAAAGCACATAAACAGCAAACCTTCTCCCTTCTCATCAGACCATGGCATGCTGCGACGTAAAATGAAGGCTTCCGGTTCGAAACTTTCTTGAGCTGTTCGTTTAACATGTGCAGATTGTGGGGCATCATCAAGTTCTTCATTGTCGCTTAAACGGCGTCCAATTATATGATCTTGTTCGTCTTGAGGTCGGTTTTGAAGCGAAGGAATGTCATGATCCCAACGTTGAATTGTTAAAATACTTGATCCATTCAAATTAGGATTTGTACTTGAAATTAATGCAGTTTTTTCAGCGTCATCTCCATCTGGATTTTCGGTGCCGTCTTCATATCCAGTTAGATCATGTCCATCTAGATATATGAAACTATTCTGAGTACGTGCGATTGCAAAACACTCAGATAAAACGGCAGTTATTTCCCGTGCTGATTTCGCTATCTTTCCACAATCTTCATTCTCTATGCGTATTGCTAATGAGGCCTGTGTTTCAGGGATTGCACATTCTATTTCTTGATAAGATTTGAAGGAATGAAAGCCTTGCACTTCTTTTCCAAATAACTTGATAATATCGGGGCCCAAACCAATCAGCATATCTGTGGAATAATTGATTTTTTCTAAGATGCTGATTAGTTGAGTGGTTGTAGTATCTTGTTTGAGTGAAAATTCGATAATACGGGCATGTTTGGGAATTGGTGCCAGAATAGCGTTTTGAGAGGATGCTGAAGTCATTAATTTCTCATTTTTTGAATTGTTTTTAGATCTATTGTTTTAACGGAAGTTTTACCGTTACTATTGTGCCTTTGTTTACTTCACTTTCAATGGATATATGGCCATGATGAAGGTCTACAAGAGATTTCACAATCGTTAGTCCTAAACCCGTTCCTTCTTGCGTGGTTAGGGCTGTTTGATGACCACGTTCAAATGGATTCATTACATTTGGGATGTCTGTCTTTTTAATACCTTGACCTGTATCTTGAATTATAAAGATCAGAGAGGAAGAGGGTAAGTCTTCTTTCATGCTAATGAATATTTCTCCAAATTCTTTATTAAATTTTATCGCATTATTGAGTAGATTGATTATTATTTGAGTTAGTGCGCGCTTGTCAGCGGAAAGCGATGCCACATTTTCTTCATGTTGAAAATCAATTGAGACATTCTTTTTTTCTGCCAACAGCGCAAGTGTTTTAATGCAATTTTCCGTCAATTCTATGATATTGAACTCTTCAGGATTGAAGTTGAACTTACCTTCTTCAATGGCAGAAATATCTAGAATGTCATTGATTAGAGATAATAAATGCTCTCCGCTTTGATGGATGCTTGTGGCGTATTCTCCGTATTTTTTTGGTGAAATTTTGCCAATTAATTCATCTTTGATCATTTCGCTGAAGCCAAGAATTGCATTGAGCGGCGTGCGTAATTCATGGCTCATAGTTGCTAAAAAGCGAGACTTAGATAGGTTTGCTTTTTCTGAATCATGTAAAGCTTTTTGTCTTTCTAATTCAGATTTTTTAAACTTAGTGATATCCGTCCCACTACCACGATATCCTGTAAAAGTGCCATTGAGATCAAATAAAGGAAGCCCAGATAATCTGTAATGCTTTACTTCGCCACCTTGTAGGGTAATGGCATATTCGAAGTTTTTGAAGATACGTCTATTTTTCATATCTTCTAAATGTTGTGTCCATTCCGTATCAGCAGTATTTCGATTGCCGACTTCCCATCGATACTTTCCAATTTTATCTTCTATAGTATCGCCTGTTACCTCTGTATATTTGGGTGACACATAAGAGAATTTTAAGTCAGCATCTAACTCCCAAAACCAATCAGAGCTAATCACGGCTAAATCTTTGAACCTTTGTTCTTGTTCCTTTAATGAAATCTGTCTCTGCATTAATATGCGGATAAGCAGCGAAACTATACATATGAAAAATAGACCGAAGATCAGATAGAAGTATTCGAGATATTCTCTTAAGGAATTTGTTGATAACCCTGAAGGGCTAACTTCTAATCTCCATTCACGGGACCCAACATTTATTGTTTGTGATAAGGTGAATTTCGGATCTGGCAATCCTTGAGTATAAGGTATGACGTGTTTTTCTCCATCATATATATTTAAAATTAAATGCTTTTCAAAACTTTCAGATATAGCTGCTTCAACGGCTGGTTCAGCTTTAAAAACGATATTTAAAAAACCTTGATTATCTCCTTTGACTTTGACGGGAAGATACCCAACAAAACCTTTACCACCTTGTGCAAGATTTAATGGTGGAGTGGTGATAAGCCTATCTTTTATTAAAGCTGTGCGTGCAGCAATACGTGGGAATTCTAGTTTCCCAATGTTTAATCGTAATGCACCTTCATTACCTTTTAATGGTACCACCCATTTAATGATTAGATCATTGTCTAGCCAATTGATGGCTTGAAAATCAGGATAAAGATTATGAATTCGCAGAGCTTCATTTTCGAATGAAGATTGTGTTGGGAATTGTTCGTTGGCCCATTTTTCTTGCAAAAAATAGGCAAGAGCAAATCGAGAGTCGAAATGGGATTTTATTTGTGTTGAGAAATGCTGTAAATGACCGTTTATTTCGGTAAGCAGTCGTTTGTCGTCTTCATCCTTGATGATTTGCCACGAATATAAAAAAAGACTACTTAACACGAGCGCAATTATGAAAGGCAGTAAATTGATATGACCAATGAAGGTCGAAAGTAAACTTTGTTTTTTGTGTGCTTTCGATTCATTCA
>NZ_SMMC01000105.1 GCF_009711445.1 Curvivirga aplysinae
TATCATGAAGTTAAGAATGTTTTCTATCATTCTCGTAATACTAATACTTGGTGCCGCCAGTGGCTTAATCCTTGGCGAATTATTGGTTAATGATAATGGGGAAGTAGTCGAGCAAGCAAAGATACCGACTAAAGAACAATCAAAGATTAGCGAAGATATTTTTGAGGCTCCTATATCCACCTATGAAGATGTATTACCAGATAATATTCCGAAAATAGATCATGATTTGGAAATAGCAATATTACCGAATGAAATTATCCTGCCAGAGCCTGTAAAAGAGCCAGAACAAAAAGCTTGGGAAATTAACGCTTTACCGTTTGATATACACAAGATTGATGGTCGTCCGGCTATCGCAATTGTTATTGATGATGTTGGCGTGGCGCAGGCATGGACCAGAAAAGCAATTCAAATGCCCGCCCCCATGACAATGTCATTTATTCCTTATGGTCGTAACCTAGATGAACATGTTGCAAATGCGCGTGCAATTGGTCATGAAATTATGTTGCATTTACCAATGGAGCCTAAAAATCCTGATGTAAACCCAGGTGATAATGCACTTATGACCAGCCTTGATGGTATTGAGCTTGTTGACAGAATGCTTTGGAATCTAGAGCAATTTGAGGGGTATATGGGTGTCAATAATCATATGGGAAGCAAATTCACTGCGAATGCAGAAGGCATGGGTATTGTTTTAAATGAAATTAAGTTGCGAGGATTATCCTTCATTGATTCCGTTACTTCTGGTGATACCGTTGGATATAAGATCGCTCAAGCCATTGGTGTTCCAACCACAACCCGTGATATCTTTCTGGACCATGTCAAAACAGAAGAAGCGATATGGAAGCAGTTAAATAAGGTTGAAGCTCTGGCGCAAAAGAAGGGAACTGCATTGGCCATTGGTCATCCTCATAAAGAAACAATTAAAGTTTTGAGTGAATGGGCCCAAGACTTGGAAACACGCGGTTTTGTTATGGTGCCTGCAAGTGTGGTTCTTAAAATAAGAAACGGCTACCCATCTGAAGATGTTGTAGCCGTTCAAAATTAAATACTTAATATCGAATTTAATTACTGCTATTGGAAGCAAAACGAACCGCTTCTTGGGCTGCACGTACCAACGCTCGGGATTTGTGATGACATTCCATATATTCTGACTCTGGATCAGAATCAGCAACAATACCTGCGCCTGCTTGGACAAACATTTTTCCATCTTTTACAACGGCTGTGCGAAGCGCAATACAGGTATCCATATCACCATCTGCACCGAAATAACCAATGCAGCCTGCGTAAATACCGCGCTTTTCTTTTTCTAGTTCATCAATGATTTCCATCGCCCGCACTTTGGGCGCACCGGAGACTGTCCCCGCAGGAAAACCTGCCATCAAAGCCTCCAAGGCATCCATATCATCACGAATCTCGCCTTCAACATTAGAGACAATATGCATGACGTGGCTGTAATTTTCGATAAAAAACTTATCCGTTACGTTTACAGAACCAATCTTTGAAACGCGTCCTACATCGTTACGCCCCAAATCCAATAACATCAGATGTTCGGCGCATTCTTTTTCATCAGCCAATAAATCTGCTGCTAATGCTTTGTCTTCTGCAGGTGTCGCACCACGTGGACGCGTTCCGGCAATTGGGCGAATGGTTACCTTATCATCCCTTACACGTACCAAAATTTCAGGGCTCGACCCAACAATGGAGAAGTCTTTGAAATTAAGATAAAAAAGGAAAGGGGACGGATTTGTGCGACGCAAAGCGCGATATAATGCAAATGGCGGTAGTTCAAAAGGTGTTTCAAATCGTTGACTTAATACCACCTGAAAAATATCACCAGCCAGAATATATTCTTTGGCCTTGGCAACCATATCAAAGAATTCTTCACGCGTGGTATTAGAAGCAGCTTCAGGTAAATCCATATCCTTGCTGATTGCATAGTTACCGTGAGGGATCGCACGTGTAAAATCACTTCGAATTTCTTCTAGACGCTCATGCGCCAACTCATAAGCTGCATTCGCAGAAATACCTTCTTCCGGCCGTACGGGGGTAACAACTGTCACCATATCTTCAATGCTATCGAAAACAGCCATTACGGTTGGGCGTACAAAAATACCATCCGGGGTATTCATACTATCAGGATTTACATTTGGTAGCTTTTCGACCAAACGAACAGAATCATATGCCATGTATCCCACCAAACCAGCTGCCATCGGCGGAAGGTTTTCAGGCAGTTCGATACGGGACTCTTCTGCAAGAGAATCTAACGATTCTAATGTTGGTTTTTCTTCAGGGATAAAACTATGAGCGTCGATACGGGCTTTCCGATTAATTTCTGCCTTGTTCCCAAAACACCGCCAGATAATATCCGGCTTCATACCGATAAAGGAATAACGACCACGAATCGCGCCGCCCTCAACAGATTCTAGTAAGAAACTATTTGGACGGCTTTCTGCAAGTTTCAAAAAGGCAGAAACTGGTGTTTCCAAATCCGCAACAAGTGTTGTCCATACCAGTTGAGGCTGACCAGCATTATATTTTACCTCAAACTCGTTAAAGGAAGGATAGGAGTCCATTGGTCGTTTTCCTGTATATCTTTTATTTATTAGTATTGAAGGTCAGTTAAGCTATTCACTAAACCTTGATTCACCGTCACGGAATGACGTTCACGAAGAGCTGAGCCATATTGCTGGATAAGGTCTCTTGTCATGCCCGCTAGCGTTGCTTCATCGATCTCTTTAATTGTTGCGCTGTCAGCAGAGAAGGTTGGTACATTGATTTGGTCTAATTGACCAACATAATATGCATTTCCTGCAAGACCTGATGCAGCGGAACCGACTGTTTCACCAAACAATGTTTGAATAAGGGATGCTGGTAGTTCTTCGTGACGTGAGGAGGAAGCAGGACGTGCTACATCACCGGCCAGTTTAACATCAGTTGAAACACTGCTAAGTTTTGCGCCATCATTAAGTCGAGCAAGAACCGCATCAGCTTTTTCTTGTGCTTTCAATCGACGTTGTTCAGCAATCCAAAGAGCCGTCGCCTCATCCTTAACTTCGTCTAATGACTTGATGCGAGTTGGAATCAATCCATCAACCCGTAAGATAAAGAAGCCATCATTTCCATCATCTTGTAATAAGCTGTCGAGACCTTCTTCTGTATCAAATGCAAATTTGATGAAAGAGGCAGGATTTGGAAGGTCAGTCAGGAAGTCACCAGACATATTTTTACCTGTTTCATCAATCCCTTCGATTGTTATCAAGGCAAGGCCAGCTTGGTTGGCTGCTTCTTCTAACGTCGCACCACCACCAATCGCATCGTCTAGTTGATTAGATAACTCATAAGCTTCATTTACAGCTTGTTCACGTGCCAGATCAGTGCGGATATCGGCCTCTACATCAGCTAAAGGTGTAGCCGTTGCATCTTTAATATCTGTAACTGTAATCAAATGCCATCCGAACGGGCTTTCAACAGGGGCTGAAACTGCACCTAATGCGAGGTCAAATGCTACATTTCCTAAATTTTCATCGGGCATTTCCGCACGGGTCATTGTACCTAGATTAATCTCATCTTCACCTTGATTGGCAGCTTCAATGGCTACCTCTGCGAAGGACTTCCCTGATTCTATTAATTCTTTTGCTGCCAAAGCTGCCGCTTCATCACTTAACAACATAAGCTGAATTGTACGTTGCTCTGCGTCGGTAAACTGATCTAGGCGTTGTTCGTAGTTTTCAAGTATAGCTGCATCTGTAATTTGAATATCTGCCGCAATCATATCGGGGTCAATTGCGATGTAACTCACTTTACGATAATCAGGCGCACGAAAACGTTCTTTGTTATTTTCATAATAGCTATTTAAAACGTCTGCGGATGGTTCTGAGATTACTTCATTTTCATCAATTGCGATTGAGATATAAGAAATATCGCGTGTTTCTTTTTGGAATTTATATAGGGCTTTGGTCGCAATGTCAGACGTAGCAACACCTGCACTCACAGAATCAAGTAACATATTTGCCACTACGTCTTTTGAAACAAGATTTTCAAAATATGCAGGGCTATAGCCTTGGTTTGCCAAAGAAAATTCGTAACGGTTACGATCAAAATTACCTGCGGCGTCTTGAAAATCTGGCGTATCGCGAATTGTACGGCCAATGATTTCTGCCGTTGGCACCAAATACATCTGACGAGCTTCTTCTTCGTAAGTAGCGCGTGTTACCAATTGATCGACGACAACGGCAGGAAGATTAATACTTCCCAGCATTTCTTGGCTAAACCCTCGTGCGCGAAGACTAGATTCCTGTTGACGAAGCTGTACAAGGAATTCTTGTTGTGTAACTTCAGTTTTACCTGCATTTGCAACAGACTGCCCAGCAGAGTTTGGAGAGAAAATATCGCCGATTCCCCATGCTGCGAAACTGAGTACTAAAAGGCCCATCAAAACTTTGACGACAACTGAGCCGCCCTTGTCACGAAGCTGCTTTAACATTGAAATTCCTATATTCGAATATGTAAAACCAAAAAGAATAACTATTACAGAGAGTAATCTTATATATTTATAGCTCACTCTAAATAAAAGAGGAGCGCATATTAAAAGGGGAAAGCAGGGCGGGCAATAGCCAATTCCCTATTGTATGCCAGAATCATCTCTAATTTATCAAATTATTGCTATTAAAAGATGATATGGACATGACTTGGCGAATGCTAAAGCTCATGTTATGCAATTGCCACTATGTGATTCGTGAGGCGAACATCTAATCATTAAGAGGTTATTTATGACTTTTAAGCGTAAACCAGTTGTGGCTGGGAACTGGAAAATGAACGGTTTGAAAGAAGAGGGCATTGAATTGGCGCGTGGCGTTGTTGAAGGTTCTTCTGATCTAAACTGCGAGATTATTGTTTGCCCATCTTTTCCGCTTTTACATCCAGTTTCTGAAGTTTTAGAGAATGATGTAAAGCTTGGTGCACAGGATTGTCATTTTGAACCAGGTGGGGCTTATACTGGGGATGTGGCTGTTTCTATGCTTGTGGATGCCAATTGCAGTCATGTAATTCTTGGACATTCCGAACGTCGTGCAGATCATGGTGAAACAGATGATATAGTAAAAGCTAAAGCTGAAGCAGCTTATGCGGCAGGCCTTGTTGCGATCATTTGTGTTGGTGAAACACAAGAGCAACGTGATCAGGGCTTAACGATGGCGACAATTTCGACGCAGCTAGATGCATCTGTTCCAAACGAAGCAACCGCTGAAAATACAATTATTGCATATGAGCCAGTTTGGGCGATTGGCACAGGCCTGACAGCCACGCCCGAAGATGCGCAAGATGTGCATGATCATATACGGACCTATTTAAAGACAAGCCATTCTTACGAAGTTACTGAAGCTATGCGCATTCTTTATGGTGGTTCGATGAAACCCGAAAATGCATCAGATCTATTGGCTCAACCAGATATTGACGGTGGCCTGATTGGCGGCGCGGCATTAAATGCCGATTCTTTCCTTGCGATCGCAAAGGCAGCATCAGATTTATAAAGATTTATAAAAACAATCATTTTCTGCTGGTAAAATAAGATAACTACCTGTAGAAACATACGGACCGTCGTTAGGCGCCTTATTTTCTTTTGCGCAATCTACATCGGTTCATCTGAAATTTAGATAAAGACAGGATGCGATACCATGGAAACGGTTTTGCTGGTAATTCATTTGTTGATTGCTATTGCTTTGGTAGCTGTTGTTCTCGTTCAGCGTAGTGAGGGCGGTGCCCTTGGTATCGGCGGTGGCGGTGCAGGCGGCGGTATGATGTCCGCACGTGGTGCAGCGAATCTTTTGACACGTACAACTGCAATTCTAGCTGCAGCATTTTTTATCAGCAGTATTGGTCTTGCAATCTTGGCGAACCAAACTCGCGAACCATCCTCTGTGTTGGATGTTGTTCCGGCTGCAACCGACGCGGTTGAAGAGATTACAACCCCACAGGTTCCAGACTCACAATAAGAGTTATCATCAAGGCGGCGTTCCAAAACAGCCGCCTTTTTTGAGATTGATACAGAAAGACTTTATTAAGTTTTTCTGTATTTTAACTATTTAAAACTAGATTATGAACGCTGTTTGATGTTTCATATCGGCAAAGGTAATTTTAAGGGATCAAGGTAGATATTCTTCCATGGCGGCTAAATATATTTTCATCACTGGTGGTGTTGTTTCTTCTCTTGGTAAAGGGCTTGCTTCTGCAGCTCTTGGTGCGATTCTTCAGGCGCGCGGTTACAAAGTACGTCTTCGCAAATTGGATCCGTATATTAACGTTGATCCAGGTACGATGAGCCCATATCAACATGGTGAATGCTATGTTACTGATGATGGTGCAGAAACAGATTTGGATTTGGGACATTACGAACGTTTCACGGGGGTTTCTTCTCGTCAATCTGACAACGTGACAACAGGTCGAATTTATTCTGAAGTTCTCGCGAAAGAACGCCGTGGTGATTATCTTGGCGGGACAGTGCAAGTTATTCCACATATCACTGATGCAATTAAAGAATTTGTTCAGTCTGATGTGACCGATGAAGATTTTATCCTCTGTGAAGTGGGCGGTACTGTAGGTGATATTGAAAGCCTGCCTTTCCTAGAGGCTATTCGTCAGGTTCGAAATGATTTAGGCCGTGCAAATACATGCTATCTACATGTGACTTTGTTGCCTTATATTTCAGTTGCGGGTGAGTTGAAGACAAAACCTACGCAGCATAGCGTGAAAGAACTACTGTCAGTTGGTATTCAGCCTGATATCCTTCTTTGTCGCGCTGATACAGAGATTCCAAAAGGCGAAAAACGTAAGATTGCGCTTTTCTGTAATGTTAAAGAAGAATGTGTGATTCCGGCACTAAACGTTGATACAATTTATGATGTGCCAAATGCTTATCATAAAGAAGGTCTAGATGTTGAGATTTTACGTCACTTTGACATGCTAGAAGAAGGTAAAGAAGATGATGTGGATTTAAGCCGTTGGGACAACATTGTTGATCGTGTACGCAATCCAGAAGGCGAAGTGAATATTGCTGTTATCGGCAAATATGTTGAACTTCTTGATGCTTATAAGTCCTTAAATGAATCTTTGATCCATGGTGGTATCGCAAACAATGTTCGCGTGAATATTAACTGGATTGAATCTGGTCGCTTTGAAGATCAAGATCCTGCAGACCATTTGGGTGATATGGATGCGATTCTTGTTCCCGGCGGTTTTGGCGAGCGTGGCGCAGAAGGTAAGATCGCAGCCGTAAAATATGCCCGTGAAAACAAAGTACCCTATTTTGGGATTTGTTTTGGTATGCAAATGGCGGTTATTGAAGCAGCACGCAATTTAGCAGGTATTGCTGATGCAGGTTCCTCTGAATTCTCTGACTGTAAAGAACCAATCGTTGGTTTGCTGACAGAATGGAAAAAGGGAAATCGCGTTGAAACGCGTGCTGATAATTCTGACATGGGCGGTACAATGCGCCTTGGTGCATATCCTTGTGCCCTTGTCGAAGGAACAAAAGCACATGAAATTTACGGTGGCTCTTACGTAGAAGAACGCCATCGCCACCGTTATGAAGTAAACGTAGCGTATAAAGACCGCTTGGAAGCTGCGGGTATGAAATTCTCTGGTCTGTCACCGGATGGCGTATTGCCGGAAATTGTTGAGATACCAGATCATCCTTGGTTTGTTGCTGTTCAGTATCATCCTGAACTTAAGTCCCGTCCGTTTGAGCCTCATCCGTTATTTAGCAGCTTTGTTCAAGCCGCGATGGAAAAATCTCGTCTGGTATAGGATTGAAATTGGAAAAGCGGGCCTTATGTCTAAAGCCCGCTTTTTATTTATTATTTTAAAGAGGATAGATCCATGACTGCCCCTCATCATATTAAACTAGGTGATATTACTATTGGTAATGACTTGCCTTTCGTTTTATTTGCCGGTCCATGCCAAATGGAGAGCCGCGAACATGCTTTCGATATGGCGGGTAAGTTAAAAGAAATTACAGATAAGCTTAATATTGGTTTTGTTTATAAAAGCTCTTTTGATAAGGCAAACCGTACATCTTTAAATACCAAACGTGGTCTCGGTCTTGATACGGCTTTAAATATTTTTTCTGACATCAAAAAAGAACTTGATGTGCCTGTCTTAACAGATGTGCACGAAGCCTCTCAATGTGCAGAAGTCGCTGATGTTATCGATATTATCCAAATTCCCGCATTTTTATGTCGTCAAACAGATTTACTGATTGCTGCTGCTCAAACCGGGAAAATTATCAATGTTAAAAAGGGGCAGTTTCTTGCACCTTGGGATATGAAAAACGTCCTTGATAAAGTGATCCAATCGGGAAACTCAAATGTTATGGCTTGTGATCGTGGAACAAGTTTTGGCTATAATACATTGGTGACCGATTTCAGAGGCTTACCTGAAATGGCGCGCACGGGGCAACCAGTTGTATTTGATGCAACTCATTCCGTGCAACAGCCAGGCGGCCAAGGTGGTACATCTGGCGGACAGCGTCAGTTCGTGCCTGTTCTTGCCCGAGCTGCTATGGCTGTTGGGGTGGCTGCGGTATTTATGGAAACGCATCAAGACCCGGATAACGCACCATCAGATGGCCCAAATATGGTTCCTGTCGATCAAATGGAAGAACTACTTTCAATTATGAAGCAGTTTGACACAATTACGAAATCAAACCTGGTCTATATTGGCTGAGTTAACTCACTTTCCTAAACCTAAGCGAAGAAAAGGTATTAGTCGATGGCTACAATTCTAGACATTCAAGCTCGTGAAATTTTAGACAGTCGTGGTAATCCAACTGTTGAAGTTGATGTGGTATTGGAAGATGGCTCTATGGGCCGTGCTGCAGTACCAAGCGGCGCATCTACAGGTGCACATGAAGCTCATGAACTTCGCGATGGTGGCGAACGCTATCTTGGTAAAGGTGTCCAAAACGCGGTTGATAATGTTAACGGCGAGATTTTTGATGCGTTGATTGGCTTTGATGCAACTGAACAAGTTGAACTTGATTACAAACTCATTGAATTAGATGGCACAGAGAATAAAAGCCGTTTAGGTGCCAATGCAATTTTGGGCACATCTTTGGCGCTAGCGAAAGCGGCAGCAGAATCTACAGGCATGCCATTATACCGTTATGTTGGTGGTGCATTCGCAAAAACATTACCGATTCCAATGATGAATATTATCAATGGTGGTGAACATGCGGATAATCCAATCGACATTCAAGAATTCATGATCATGCCTGTGTCTGCAGGCAGCATGGTAGAAGCAATTCGTATGGGCGCAGAAACATTCCATGCATTGAAATCTGGCTTGAAAGCAGCTGGTCATAATACAAATGTTGGTGATGAAGGCGGTTTCGCACCAAATTTGGGAAGTGCGACAGAGGCACTTGAATTTATCACACGCTCTATCGAGGCTGCTGGCTATAAGCCAGGTGATGATATCGTTCTTGCATTGGATTGTGCAGCAACTGAATATTATGAAAATGGTAAGTACAATTTGAAAGGAGAGGGCAAAGTTCTCGACGCGGCTCAGAATGTGGATTACCTAAAAGGTTTATGCGATGCATTCCCGATCGTATCAATCGAAGATGGTATGTCCGAAGACGATTGGGAAGGTTGGAAAGCCCTTACAGATACATTAGGTAATGATGTTCAGTTGGTTGGTGATGATCTATTTGTAACAAATCCGGTACGTCTAGCAGACGGTATTGAACAAGGTGTTGCAAATTCTATCCTGATCAAAGTGAACCAGATCGGTACATTGACTGAGACTTTGGAAGCCGTTGATATGGCACATCGTGCTGGATATACAGCCGTTATGTCTCATCGTTCTGGTGAAACAGAAGATAGTACAATTGCAGATCTTGCTGTTGCCACAAATTGCGGCCAAATCAAAACTGGTTCCCTAAGCCGTTCTGACCGTATTGCCAAATATAACCAATTAATTCGCATCGAAGAAGAACTAGGTGATGCCGCGGAATATGCGGGTGGCCCTGTCGAATAAATTGGCTAGAAATTATCCATATAAAATAGGGGCGTTGTATATTTGCAACGCCCTTAATTTTTGGGAAAAAAGTCCCGTTTTAGGATTCACAAATAAAACGAACACCCTTATGATGGCGTCATTGATTAAAAACAGGGTTAAAAATGTCCATTTTAGTGCGTGAAATCAAGCATCGCTCCCGCCAGATTATCTTTCCGGTAGTCGGTATTGGGCTTATTGGGTATTTTGTATATCACTCTGTTCAGGGGGATCGTGGCGTCATGTCTTATATGCGCATTGCTGCTGAGGTTTCACGGACGGAATTGAAGTTGGAGAAACTGCAAACAACAAGAGAAGATCTCGAACATCGAGTTTCTTTATTGCATCCCAAAAGTTTGGATCGCGATATGCTTGAAGAGCAAGCGCGCTATACACTAAATTATGCTAATCCAAACGATGTGATTATTATCGACCGGTAAAAGATTGATTATATATCGTTTTAT
>NZ_SMMC01000147.1 GCF_009711445.1 Curvivirga aplysinae
GGTATAGTAACTTTTATGCATGGATCAATAGAACTCACCGGACTTGCCCTTGTTGCCGTTGCAGCCACATTTTGTGGAATGGCAATGGTGCGTATCAAACAACCAGCTATTATTGGGTATATTTTCGCCGGTGTCATTCTTGGGCCAAGTGGCCTTGGTTTTGTCACAGGTCGTGAAAATATTGCTTTGATGGCAGAACTTGGCGTGATCCTGCTTCTATTCTTTATTGGAATGGAATTATCCGTTCAAAGCTTCAAAAGTGTCTGGAAAGTTGCCGTTACGGCAACTCTTGCGCAGATAGGTGCAAGCTTATTGGCTGTCTGGGGATTGACCAGTTTATTTGATTGGCCGACAGAATGGGCCGTTTTATTCGGTTTCTGCCTCGCATTGAGCAGTACAGCTGTGGCTGTAAAGGTATTGCAGTCGATTGGCGAAGCCCGAACACGTGTGGGACGTATTACTGTCGCCGTACTTATCGCACAGGATTTAGCAGTTGCCCCTATGCTGGTTATCGTTGGGAATCTAACTGGCGGCTCTCTTAACTGGTTCGTCTTGATAGAGGTGGCTTTGTCTGTTGGAATCCTTATTGCAATTATCATCTATTTGACCCGTGTTCGTCGAATATCTTTACCTTTTCATAAATTGCTGGAAGGGAAAGATGATCTCGCACCTTTAGCTTCAATTGCATGGTGTTTCCTGATTGCTGCGGTGGCTGGGTTGTTTGGGTTATCTCCGGCATTTGGCGCGTTTTTAGCTGGCTTGATTGCAGGTAACAGTCAACAACGTGAATTGGTACACCATAATGCAGGCCCTATTCAGGCGATCTTGCTGATGGCCTTTTTTCTTTCGATCGGCTTACTGATTGATCTGGGTTTCTTGTGGGATAATTTGGGACTTGTCTTTGCCTTATGGCTCTTTGTCACCGTATTTAAAACAGCCATGAATGTCGGGGTTTTAAGGTTACTAGGCGAAGAATGGCAACGAGCTTTTATGGTGTCTTTGGTATTAGGGCAACTAGGGGAATTTGCTTTTGTGTTGGGTGCAGCGGCCAAAGATTCAAACCTGATCGCCTCTGATATTCATCGTTTGATTGTGGCTGTGACTGTGTTGTCGTTGATCAGTAGCCCTATTTATATTGACGCAGCAAGGCGTTTGCATGAAAAATCAAAAGATGATGCCGGATTTAGAGCGACGGTCAGGCTTATTTATATGAATGAATGGAATTTCCTGCGCCGCTTTTTGGAAGCCTTGATACATGTCTTAAAAAATTCGGTATCCTTTGCGAAAAACTACAAAGCAGCGTATCAGGGACGTAACGCCAAACGATTTACAAATGGCGGAAAATCTAAGCCTGATACTGAGACAAAGGACATCTAATCATGCCAGATTTTTCACTTGAGCAAGCCTTCCAAAAGGAGGGCTATCAGTTAGTGGCTGGTGTGGATGAAGTGGGGCGAGGACCTTGGGCGGGGCCCGTGGTGACATGTGCAGTCATCATCGATCAGGAAACATTCCCGAAGGAATTATTCGATCAACTAGATGATTCTAAGAAATTGAGCGAGAAGAAGCGCGAAGCTCTTTACGTGCAACTTCAAGAGCATGTCATCTTTGCTTATGGTGAAGCTTCTGTCGACGAAATTGATGAATTGAACATCCTTCAAGCGACATTTCTTGCGATGCGCCGTGCTGTTCAGGGTCTTTCACAACAACCTGATGCAGTTTTAGTGGATGGTAATAAAGATCCAATTCTGGGATTACCGACGCAAACGGTCGTGAAAGGGGATGGTAAAAGTCTCTCTATATCCGCAGCTTCAATTTTGGCAAAAGTTAAGCGAGACCATCTGATGAAATCACTGGCAGAGGATTATCCCCATTATGCGTGGGAGAAGAATGCGGGTTACGGAACCAAAGCTCATCAGAACGGCTTGGCAGAAAACGGTGTGACCCCTCATCATCGCAAAAGTTTTAAACCAATTGCAGCTTTACTTGAAACCTAGATCAAGAAGTTATTCATATGGATTGGGGCGGGAATCCGATTCAAGAATGGCATAGGTAACATGATCCTGCCATTGCCCATTGATACATAGATATTTACGTGCCAAGCCTTCCTCAGAAAAACCAATTTTTTCTAGCAAACGACGGCTTGCCGTATTTTCTGTTAAGCATGCGGCTTCAATGCGATGTAAATTTTGTACGTTGAATGCATAATTTAGACATAGCCCTAATGCCTCAAACATGAAGCCTTGTTGGGTAAATTCTTCGCCTAACCAATATCCCACATTGGCACTTTGAACGACACCGCGGCGAATATTGTTCATATTAACGCCGCCCATTAAAGCATCAGTTTCATTATCAATAATGAAAAAGGATGCCCCTCGGCCTGCTTCCCAATTCGCATGTAGGCTTGCGATATAATTGATATAGCCACGTTTAGTTAAAAAGCTAGCTGGTCGTTGTGGTTCCCACGGGCGCAGGAAATCAAGATTTCTAACCCGAATGTCGATCCAGTCATCCATGTCAGATTTGACAGGAGGCCTAATATGTAATCTAGGCCCCGCTAATCTGATATTTGGTACACGCTTTAGCCAAAGCTTTGACATGAATTACAATCTACCCCGGATCTGATCATAAGATTCAAGATTTGAAAGTGGCCCAATAGCTGCCAATGTTGGTGTTGTTGAAAATATCTTTGCCGCAACTTGTTGAACTTCTTCAATACTGACTGCTTCTATTTTGCGCGATAATTCTTCCATCGTCCAGAAACGATTATACGTTAACAGTTGCGTACCTAATTGGTTGGCACGTGCATCACAAGATTCCATGCCCATTAAGATGGTCGCTTTAAGCTGTGTTTTTGCACGTTCTAACTCATCAGCATTAATGCTATGACGACAATCATTCAAACTATCACAAAGGACAGGAATCAGTTCTGAAATTTCTTGTGCGCCTGTGCCTGCGTAAATTCCGAATAAGCCGCCATCGATAAAAGATTCTGAATAACTATAAACGGAATAGACGAGACCGCGTTTTTCGCGAATTTCTTCAAATAGGCGTGATGAGGAACCGCCCCCTAATAAGGTGGACAGAATTGTGGCTGGGAATTGATCCTCACTACCATAGGCAACACCATTGAAGCCTAATTTAAAATGGACTTGCTCGCTCTCTTTATCATCACGAAAGTCCCCACCTTGATAGTTTATATTCTCAATTATGGGAGTTGCTGCATCTTGTTGATTGCCAAAGTGGTCTTCTGCAAGTTTCAATAACTCTGCGTGAGAGACTGCCCCCGCCGCAACTAAAACCATATTTCTTGGTCGATAACGCGCGTCCATGAAATTGATCAGGTTGTCCCTGCTCATCTGTTGGACAGTATGCGAAGTGCCTAGGATTGGTCGACCCATAGCTTGATCTGGATAGGCGGTTTCCTGAAAGTAGTCATAAATAATATCATCAGGTGTATCGAGAGATTGTCCAATCTCTTGCTGAATTACTCCGCGTTCACGTTCAAGTTCCTCAGGGTCAAAAATCGGGTTTTGGAGAATATCGGAGAGGATATCCACTGCGAGAGGTAAATTGTCTTTAAGTACTTTTAAGAAGTAGGCTGTATTTTCACGTGCAGTATATGCATTGAAATAACCGCCAACATTTTCCACTTCTAACGCAATGTCTCGCGCCGTACGGCTTGTGGTGCCTTTGAACGCCATATGTTCAAGATAATGCGCAGCACCGTTGATTGCCGCTTCTTCTGCGCGTGCGCCTGTGCCTACCCAAACCCCAACACTCACGGATGCAAAGAATGGCATTTCTGCGGTGACGACGCGAAGGCCATTAGAAAGTGCTGAAGTTTGAACGTTGCTCATCTTATCTCTTTAATCTTCACCAAATAGTTGAATTAGTTTTGAGTGCCTGCGCGATTATGCTTTTTAATTTCTGCCTGAATTGCAGAAACAGTATTATCCAGCACAATATATTTTTCCTCACGTTCAAACAAATCTGCAAGACGTGACGGAAGAGGTGGACGGATATTCGTCGCTTGTTCCACAGCATCAGGGAATTTTGCAGGATGCGCTGTTGCCATACAAACAAGCGGAGAGGCAGGTTCAAGGCGTTGTGTCCAGCCAGCGATAATGCCAACGGCGGTATGTGGATCAACGAGTTCACCTGTGGATTGATGAATCGCGCCAATAGCCCCCAATGTTTCTTCATCAGACAAACGATGACCTGTAAATAAACGAGTTGCCAATTCCCATTTGGATGTGTCCAACGGCATTTTTCCTGTGCTGCGGAAGGTATTCATCACTTCTTCCACTTTTTCACCATCACGATCCAATAAATCAAATAGAAGACGTTCAAAGTTACTGGAAACCTGAATATCCATGGAGGGAGATAAGCTAGGTTCAACTTCCAGCATGGACATATCATTGTCTTGTAAGAAGCGAGTTAGGATATCATTGCTGTTAGAACCAACGATGAGTTGATCAACAGGCAAGCCCATTTTATGGGCAGCATAGGCCGCAAAGATATTGCCAAAGTTACCTGTTGGCACAGAGAAGGTGATTGCGCGATCTGGTGCGCCCACCAAAATACCCGCATAGAAATAATATACGATCTGAGCCATAATGCGGGCCCAGTTGATAGAATTTACCGCGGATAGATTATATTGATCACGGAAATTCATGTCATTGAACAGGGCTTTTACAATATCCTGACAGTCATCGAAACTACCACGCAAGGCGATGTTAGATACATTGCTGGATAATACGGTCGTCATCTGACGACGTTGAACATCAGAGGTGCGTTCATGTGGATGTAAGATGAAGATATCAATACAATCCCGGTCGCGACATGCTTCAATTGCTGCGGATCCGGTATCGCCGGATGTCGCGCCGACAATTAAGACACGTTCGTTACGTTTCTTTAAAACATAGTCAAACAAACGCCCCAAAAGTTGAAGAGCAACATCTTTGAAAGCCAAAGTCGGGCCATGGAAAAGCTCCATCATCCAGCTGTTGGAATCCAATTGTTTCATTGGTAATACAGCATCATGCTCAAAACCTGCATAGGCCTCTGCTACCAAGTTGGCAAAATCATCTTTTGGGATGCTGCCTTCTACAAACGGATACATGATTTTTGTCGCAAGCTCATCATAAGGCAAGCCACGCATTTCACGAATGTCATCAGCGGTAAATTGAGGCCAAGTTTCTGGAACGTAAAGGCCACCATCACGCGCCAAGCCAGAAAGTAGTACTTCATCAAAGTTAAGAGCCGGAGCTTGTCCGCGGGTAGAGATATATTGCATGAGATATCGCCAGATAGATGAAAATTAATGTTAGATGTTCTTTTAAGCGCAGATAACGGCTATCGCAAGCTTCGCTTACGAAAAATTACCCTAAATAGCGCGTTGTTAGATGATTTTTGAAAGCAGTTGGGTCTAACGCACGTCCTGTTGCCTGTTTCATGAGCTCTTGAGAACTATATCGGGATGCTTTTTGGTGAATGTTTTCGCCAAGCCAAGACATTAATGGTGCGAAGTTTCCTTTACTAATTTCGGTTTTGATTTCTGGTTTTTCTTCGTTCGCTGCCAGGAAAAGTTGTGCTGCTGACATTGCGCCTAGAGTGTAGGTCGGAAAATATCCCCAAGCGCCGTCAAACCAATGAATATCCTGCATACATCCTAATGCATGATTAGGGGGTGTTATCCCAAGCAGTTTTTCCATCCCTTCATTCCATGCAGATGGTAAATCTGTAAGTTTCATGTCGCCATTTAGGAGCGCTTGTTCTAGTTGGAAACGCAAAATGACATGAGCAGGATAGGTAACTTCGTCTGCATCGACACGAATAAATCCAGGTTCCACCCAAATTGCGTCACGATGAAGTTCATCAATACCAAATCCTTCCGTTTGCCCAAAAGCTTCCTGCAAAACAGGGGCTGCCCATTGATAGAATTCACGGGAACGACAGGCTTGCATTTCTACGATTAGAGATTGGCTTTCATGGATTGCCATGCCACGAGATTCACCAACCGGTTGTAAGGACCACTCTTTTGGTAGGCCTTTTTCATACATGGCGTGACCACATTCATGCAGAACAGCCATCAGGCCGGGACCAAATGTATCTTTTTCATAACGAACCGTAATACGTTGATCGCCACGATGACCTGTTGAAAATGGATGTGCACTTTCATCTAATCGGCCAGCGTCGAAATCGAAACCAACTGTTTCGGCGAATTTCTTAGTAATTTGGCGTTGGATGTCGACGGAAAACGGTCCTTTTGCTAAGGTTTTTTGGCCATGTTGAGATTGTTTTTCGATAACCTGAGGCAGAAACTCAGGCAAGAAGACTGCATAATCTTCAAAAATCGGTGCAATTTCTTCTGCGCGTCCATCCGGTTCATATTGATCCAATAGTGCATTATATAAGCTCAAACCAAGTTTCTCTGCTTTGGCTTCGCCGACTTGAATACTTAAATCTAAAACTTCCTGTAAGGCGGGCAGCACAGTGTTAAAGTCAGACTCCTTTTTTGCTTCTCGCCAAATTGACTCACAGTTTGAGCAAGCCTTTGAATGCGCTTCTACTAAGTCGGCGTCTAAAGCTGTTGCATGAACATAACCTCGACGCATTTCCGTTAGATTAGCTTTCTGCCACTCATTTAAATCAGATAAAGCCGTTTCTTCTGCTTGATCGAGAAGGTCTCCTATCTTTGGATCAACAGCTTTTGAATGCTCAATCACCTTTAAGGCTGCTAATTGTTCGCCGCGGGCTTCAAAGCCACCATTTGGCATCATGACAGCCATATCCCAATGCAAGACAGACATAGCTTCGCCTATTAAGGCCGTTTCACGGAAAAGATTTTCTAAAGTCTGATATGGGGAAGAAGTGTTCATAAGATGATGCCTGAAAATGTTCTATTTTATAAATGGACTAATAAGTGGAGATTGTTATAGTGCTGCGGATTTTCAATGATTTCATATTCACAGTAAAGCAGAATTCTATGGCAAATTTCACAGGACAGCCTAAACAGTTGGATGCAGATCGCTTGGACTACTGGATGGCAGGATTGTTTGGAGTAGGTATCGCCTTATCTCCTGTCAGCCGTGTTGCGATGGGAATTGTGCTTGTACCTGCTATTATTTTGCTCACATTTAGATTCCTGAGAACAACTAGTTTTCGCATGATATGGGCATATCGCCGTACGGCAATTGGGATTGGAATTGTTGCGATATTTAGTTGGTTTGCGATTACGTCGGTATTTTCAATTGATCCGGGTAAATCACTGCAAGTAACATTGCGAACATTGGCGATGATAATCGTTGCTGTGATGTTTTATCATTATGCGAAATCAAGAAAAGGACTCGCCCAGCACGGAATGAAAATAGGGCTAACTGTATTTGTTATCTGGTGTTTAATTGGTATCTATTTTATTTACTTCAATATCCCACTTTTTAAGACGGTTTTTTATGATTGGTTAGGTATTACCAATCGCTTGATTTTCTATAAGAATGACAGCGCCTTAGCTTTTGTCTTTTTAGCTGTTGCGCTATATTTCTTACTACGTTCTCAAGCGCCAAATCGTTGGATATATGCTGCGTGTATAGTGATTTTAATTCTGTTTATCTATGCAGATAATTACTCTCCGTTAAGAAACCGCTCAGCTATGGCTGGGAATGTATTGGGGCTGATCGGGGCTACATTTTTTATAATGCTTACATTTTTATCGACAATTTGGCGAAAAATTGTTGTGGCGTTATTATTTGCACTGGCGTTATTTGGCACAGCTTCGGTGATGGAGCGTTTGGCCCCGATTGAGAAGATAGGAGAGGTTCCTGCGCCTGCATTGTCCTATCCCGATCATCATCGACAAGTGATATGGTCATTTGTTTATGAAAAATTGAAGGCAAATCCGCTCCTTGGCGTTGGTATTGACGGAATTGCAAAAACAGAACATGCCAATACGAAATTGGTGTTCTTTAAAGGACAAGAATATGTTCCGGCACACCCACATAACTGGGTTTTGGAAGTTGCTGTCGAAACAGGTGTAATAGGCATCATTTTAGTTCTGCTAGTGATGGCGATATTTATACTGAATCTACAAAAATTATTCCGTCAAAAGAATATCGATAGAAAGATGATCTTTGTAATATTCTATTTCTTTTGCAGTTTTTGGATTATTTCGATGGCCGCGTTTTCTATCTGGTCAGCTTGGTGGCTTATAAGCTTCTTTATGACGTTAGCAATGATGATGGCCGTGGCAAAAGAAAAAGCGTCAGCGTAATCTGACGCTTTGAAAACCCTAAGGCCATTTCGCTTCAGGTGGTAACGACATGAGTACCGCTTCTGGATTGCCACCTGTCATCAGTCCAAAACGTGTGCCACGATCGTAAACCAAATTAAATTCTGCATATCGGCCACGTTTTACCAACTGCCATTCACGCTGTTCTTCGGTCCAGCTTTCATTGAAATGGCGGCGGACCAGCTTTGGATATATGTCGAGGAAGGTTTTGCCTACATCTTGCGTGAAGCTGAAATCTTTTGACCAGTCACCTGTATTCAAACTGTCATAGAAGATACCGCCAACACCACGCGGCTCATCCCAATGCTTGATCATGAAATATTCGTCGCACCATTTTTTAAATTTTGGATAGTAGCTACTATCATACTTGTCACAAGTCGCCTTGAAAGCATTGTGAAAATCATTGGTATCTTCATCAACTTCATACATCGGGTTCAGGTCGGCCCCTCCGCCAAACCAACTTTGTGAGGTGCAGATAAAGCGGGTATTCATATGAACAGCGGGTACAAGAGGGGAGTGATGGTGGGCAACAAGAGAAATACCAGACGCCCAAAACTGACCATCTGATTCTTCTGCGCCATTGATTTCTTTTCTAAATTGTTCAGAAAATACACCGTGGACTTTAGAGATGTTAACCCCGACCTTTTCGAAGACGCGGCCGCGCATGATAGACATTTCACCGCCACCACCATGATTGGCTTCAGAATCCGGGCGCTCCCAAGTTTTACGTTCAAAACGACCAGCCTCTTTATCAGCATTTGTCCCGCTTAGGTCATCTTCGATAGCTTCAAAAGCAGCACAAATTTGATCTCGCAAGCTTTTAAACCACTGGGATGCTTGATCTTGTTTTTCTTGAAGTTCTTGTGAAAAGGCTGCGTCAGTCATGAAGATGTTCCGAATATTATAAGTGAAGATGCACTAACTAAAATCATTCTAAGAAAAGTGCAATGTCTTTGGCAATGGCAGATAAGCTTCTATATCTGCGGGAATGATTGAGTTTGGCGCAAAGCTTCACCACATACCATTGCTGCGGATAATGCGACATTTATGGATCGCATTCCTTCTTGCATAGGGATGAGTAGTCGTCCGTCAGCTCGTTGATGGACTTCTTCCGGCACACCTGATGACGCACGTCCCACAAGTAGAGTATCGTTTTCCTGATACTGAAAGTCTGTATACCCAACGGCTCCCTTAGTGGTTAAAAGCAGCAGGCGCCCGGGTAACTGGTCAACAAAGTAGTCCCAGTTACGATGTTTGGTGAAATCGACATCATCCAGATAGTCCATGCCAGCACGACGCATCTTTTTTTCCGCCCAAACAAAACCACAAGGTTCGATAATATCAATTCCCATCCCCATACAGGCGGCAAAGCGCATCATTGTGCCCACATTCTGTGGAATGTCAGGTTGATACATAGCAAGGCGTAATTTGGTGTTGGACAAGGTTTAAATCCTTATGGCTGATTTTGTCTTTATAGTGGGACTAATGTAAAGCCCTTTCATAGGCGTTGCTTTTAGCCTCTTTCAAAGATTTTTAAAAGAAAATCAAAGATTATTATCACATTTTCGCGATCTTTTCCTTTCCAATAAGGGGCTAATCTTGTATAGGAAAACCGATAGATTCATGCCTTCCTTGAACCGGAAGGGGTGGGGGAAACGCTTGAAGCCAGCTTTTCTGCTGGTTTGTGGCGTTTTTGGCATGAGGTAGTTTATCCAGTTGTTTTGGGGAAATTTCGTATTCGAAATTCAAAACCGGATAAATGACGTAAACCGGTTCTCATATTTGAGGACTATGAAGCGGATCTGGAGACAGATTTAAACCGGCCTGGTAACAGGCCAAATTGTGATCGGAATGAGGGGACGAAAATGGCGGATACAAGCCAGAACGCGGCTCAACCGGAGGATACCTCCCGTCGCGACTTCCTGAATATCGCTGCTACAGCTACAACAGCTGTGGGTGGCGCATGCTTTGCATGGCCGTTGATCGATTCTATGAACCCGTCTGCGGACGTGTTGGCGTTGGCTTCTACGGAAGTAAACATTGATGGAATCGAAGAAGGTCAGGCTATTACATTGAAATGGCGTGGTAAGCCGGTGTTTATCAGACATCGCACAGCGGCTGAAATCGAAGAAGCAGAAGCAGTTGATGTTGCTACTTTGATTGACCCGCAAACCGACGCTGAACGTGTTCAGAAGCCTAAATGGCTTGTGATGATTGGCGTATGTACCCATTTGGGTTGTGTGCCATTGGGTCAAAAAGACGGCGAGCCAAAAGGTGATTTTGGCGGCTGGTTCTGCCCATGTCATGGTTCTCACTACGATACATCTGGTCGTATTCGTAAAGGTCCTGCACCAATTAATTTGGTGGTTCCTGAATACTCTTTCACCAGTGATTCTGTTATTAAAGTCGGATAAGGAGGGTTTATAAGATGAGTGGCGCACCTGCACCAGAATTCAAAAACCCAGTTGTACGTTGGATTGATGTACGCCTGCCGGTTTTTACATATATACATAATGAATATACAGGCTTTCCTGTACCCAAGAACCTGAACTATTTCTGGTCTTTCGGCGGGATGGCTATGATTGCCCTGATCGGAATGATTGTTTCCGGTATTATCTTGGCAATGCAATATACCCCACATGTTGATTATGCGTTTGAATCTGTTGAACGTATCATGCGCGATGTGAATTATGGCTGGTTGATCCGCTATATCCATATGAATGGCGCCTCCATGTTCTTCATTGTGGTCTATATTCATATTTTCCGTGGAATGTATTTCGGATCATACAAACAACCTCGTGAGATCATCTGGATCCTTGGTGTTATCATCTTCTTGTTGATGATGGGTACAGCCTTTATGGGTTATGTACTACCTTGGGGTCAAATGTCTTTCTGGGGTGCGACAGTAATTACCAACTTGTTCTCTGCGATCCCTGTAGTGGGTGATTTCATTGTAACATTGCTTTGGGGTGGTTTCTCCGTTGATAACCCAACATTGAACCGTTTCTTCGCGCTACATTATTTGTTGCCATTCGTTATTCTTGGTCTTGTTATCTTGCACATCATCGCGATGCATATTGCAGGTTCTAACAACCCAGATGGTATCGATCCAAAAGGTCCACAAGATACAGTTATGTTCCATCCATATATGACAGCGAAAGATTTAACAGCGATCGTTGTGTTTGTATTGGCTTGGGCATTCTTCGTATTCTATGCGCCAAACTATATGGGGCATCCAGATAACTATATCCCGGCAAATCCATTATCTACACCAGCGCATATCGTACCTGAATGGTATTTCCTACCTTTCTATGCAATCTTGCGTGCTTTCACAGAAGACAGCTTCTTGTATATCCCGATCTCTTGGTTGATGGATGCGAAGTTGGCAGGTGTATTGGCAATGTTTGCGTCTATCGCATTGTTGGCAGTGTTACCTTGGTTGGATACATCCAAAGTTCGTTCTTGCCGTTACCGTCCCGTTTATAAGTGGTTGGT
Source organism: Curvivirga aplysinae (assembly GCF_009711445.1). GTDB lineage: Bacteria > Pseudomonadota > Alphaproteobacteria > UBA8366 > Aestuariispiraceae > Curvivirga > Curvivirga aplysinae. The sequence goes on from NZ_SMMC01000147.1 coordinate 11,786, forward strand.
AATTGTGTTCACAATCGACGTTTTATTCTTGGGTTATCTTGGTGGTAAACCAGCTGAAGGTTGGTATGTGACAGCATCTTACTGGGCGACTTTCTGGTATTTCTTACATCTGTTAGTTCTAACACCAGTTGTTGGTTGGTTTGAGCGTCCGAAGCCATTACCGGCTTCTATCTCTAAACCTGTCCTCGACGCAGCTGAATAAGGGAGCGAATATTATGCGTAAATTTATTGTTTCGCTCGCAGCAGTAGCCGCTATGGCGTTTGGTGCTGCTTCTTCCGCAAATGCTGCGGGTGGTGTTCACTCACCGCAAGAAAAATGGTCTTGGACTGGTTTTTTTGGCTCTTTCGATAAGGCCTCTGCACAACGTGGTTTCCAAGTGTATCAAGAAGTTTGTTCTGCTTGTCACGGCTTGGACTTGGTTGCATATCGTAACCTTGATGCGTTGGGTTATAACGAAGCTGAAATCAAAGCCATTGCTGCAGAAGCAACTGTGATTGATGGTCCTAATGACGAAGGTGAGATGTTTGAGCGTCCTGCGAAACCATCTGATCGTTTCGTTAGCCCGTTTGAGAATGAGAATGCAGCACGTGCTGCAAATGATGGTGCATACCCACCTGACTTCTCATTGCTTGTAAAAGCGCGTGCAACAGGTCATGGCAATATTCCATATAACTTCACACAATGGATGGCTGGTCGTGGTACCGCATCCGGTGCGGATTATGTATATGCCTTGTTGACAGGTTATGATGATACACAACCAGTTGCAGAAGGTAAGTATTGGAATGCATACTTCCCTGGTCATGCGATTTCTATGGCACCTCCACTTTCTGAAGATGCAGTAGAATATGCAGATGGCACACCTGCAACCTTAGAACAAATGTCTCGTGACATTTCCACATTCCTTGCTTGGGCGTCTGAACCTGAATTGGAACAGCGCAAAAGCATGGGCTTGATGGTTATCTTGTTCTTGGTTGTATTGCTTGGCTTGTCGATCGCTGCGAAGCGTCGTCGCTGGGCAAACGTTAAGAAGTAATCCTTCTTTACGTAACCGAATTCCGATTAAAGCGGCCTCTCAGAATTGAGAGGCCGCTTTTTTATGTCTTATCCAAATCATCGCCAGATGTGATGATTTTGTAGGGATAAGCAAAGGTGGTTTCATCACGACTGATCCGTGCCGTTATCCCACGGCGATATGCCACATTTGAAACTAGCCGAAGGATAAAATCTTCTTCGCTTTCCTTGATTTCCAGCTGTTGATGCAATCGGCTTAATAAAGAGGCCGTTGTTTCATTATCCCATTGCCTGTTTTCAGCATGGACATCAGAAATGGAAATCGCATCTGATTGATTCCCTGCAGGACAATAATGTCCGCGCTCCCCAATATAAGCATAGATTTGATTGAGTGAAGAATGATCTTCACGATCAATGCGTATGTTATTTAGTTCTGCAAAACTGTAATTCGCGGCATAAAGCTCGCTCTTATGCATAATGTTAAGCTGTGTTTCATCCAGCCATGTAATGGCAACGGAAACAATCACATCTGGGCAATGTTGCAACATCGCCGGCATAGCCCCGTATGACGTAATATGGGCCGCAAAGACCACATCAAAGTCATATAGCTTCACCTGTTCCACAGGTATCATTTGATCAGCAAGATGACCAAATTTTCGTGTAAGTTGAGAGGGCGCTTTATTAGATCCGAACGCAAGAACAGGCGTTCGATCTTGGGTCAAGGATAGATCAAAATCTTTAATATCCCCATCATGATACAGATATGAAAAACGCGGGCTATCATATGGATAGGCCCGCGCACGATGTAATTTATCTTTGATGCTCATAGAAGCGTGAAAAAGAAGGTTTACATTTTTTCGATGCGATAACGCACATAGCAGTTATCAATATCTGCCATGGAAAGTGCTTTCCATTTATCGCGTGCTTCTTCGCGAGACGCATAAGGGCCGAATTTGGTTTCCTCACCACCCTTAATGGTTTTGAAATCCGTATCGGTATATTCCCCGCCAATTACGAAATATTCACTATGAGACGCTTTTTCGATGTTGAATTTTGCATAAGCTTCATCAATGGTTTCCATGGCTTTTGCACGCCAAACCGCAACGGCTTCGTCATAATTATCAAACGGACCAAGACGGGCCAATTTATGCCCGTCAGCCATTTCTGTAAAAGTTGTATCTTGATATAGCCCGCCGACCACAAAATATTGTTCAGACATGTACTCTCTTCCTAAAGCTTGAAAGCCTAGTGTTAGTATACTGGTTGAGTATTCTAATTACTTTTCATTTATTATTTTCCTGTCTTAGCGCATCTAGGTGAAAAAGTAAATTCGCCCTAAGGCTGAAAAGATGCAGTTGCCGCGAAATCTATACTGTTGTGATATATTAAGCCTTTTCCAAATTCGGGGTTTCCTCTAGAAACAATCAAATTGAAAATTCACAGATGCGGAGTAAGCGGTCATGACAAGATGGCAGGCGAATTTATGTTTGCTGTTAGCAGCGGCAATTTGGGGATCAACCTTTGCTGTTCAACATGTGGCAATGGATAGTATTGGCCCAATGGCCTTTACGGCAATCCGTTTCTATCTGGGGGCTGTGGTTGTGGCACCCTTTGCTTGGCGTGAATGGAATTCGATCAAACATGAAGCCGCACGTGGGGAACGTGAACTGCTTTCTGGTAAAGACTGGTTTGGCTTTTCCCTAACAGGCGCCTGCCTATTCGCTGGGGCTTATATCCAACAATATGGTATCATCTATACTACGGTGACCAATGCGGGTTTCCTGACCGCCTTTTATGTGTTGCTGGTACCAGTATTAGGTGTGTTGTTATTCCGCCGCAAAGTGCATTGGTCTGTATGGCCCGCGGGTTTTGCTTGCATCGGGGGCACCGCGATTTTAAGTGGCGCCTATGGGGCCTATATATCCGGCACCGCGTTTGAGCTGAATATCGGTGATTTCTGGGTTTTGGTCTCTGCCTTCTTCTGGGCCATGCATGTATTATTGGTTGGGGTTTATGGGCAACGTGTTGGCAAACCGGCCCTCTTTGCCTTTGTCCAATTCCTGACCGTTGGTTTCATTGGCTTGATCTTCACCGTAGCAACAGAAGAAGTCACCATGGCGCAATTGACAGATTCCGCATGGATGTTGGCCTATGCCGGATTTATTTCTGTGGGCATTGGTTTTACCTGTCAGGTCTTGGGACAGAAATATACAGGGCCTGCGGATGCGGCGATCATCATTTCCATGGAAACTGTCTTTGCCGCGATGACAGGCATGGCCTTCTTGGGGGAACGTCTTTCCCCGATCGATTTTGTCGGTTGTGCGTTGATCTTATCAGCCGTCTTCCTCGTAGAATTAACACCAATGCTAACACGCGGTTGGCGTAAGCGTTGGATGAAACCTGTCGATTAATCCCGTCGATGATTATTGTAGGCGCAGGTATCCGTTGCAGATACTTGCACCTACGCATTTTCCATGTCATAGCTTCCTGACATATTTCATAAGAGTTAAAGAAGATCATGCCGTATAAAAGCCTTCGTGATTTCATGGATAAACTGGAAGAAACAGGCCGTTTGGTCCGCGTGTCCGAACCTGTTTCCACCCATTTGGAAATGACCGAAATTCAAACCCGTCTTTTGGCGGAAGAAGGACCAGCTGTCCTGTTTGAAAATCCGGTGAATGAAAAAGGCGAAAAGGCGGAAATGCCCGTTCTGGTAAACCTGTTTGGCACCGTGGAACGTGTGGCATGGGGCATGGATCGTGAACCGGACCAATTGCGCGAAGTTGGTGAAACTTTGGCCTTCTTCCGCCAACCGGAACCACCTGCCAATATCAAAGAAGCGATCGAGATGTTTCCGATGATCAAATCCGTCTTGGCGATGAAGCCAAAAACGGTGAAATCAGCGCCTTGTCAGGAAGTGGTTCTGACAGGCGATGATATTGATCTGGACCGCATTCCGATCCAAGGCTGCTGGCCGGATGAGCCTGCACCCTTGATCACATGGCCATTGGTGGTGACACAGGGACCAAATCCGAAAAACGACAAGACAGATGTGTTTAATCTGGGTATCTATCGGATGCAGAAATTGTGCAAAAATAAAACCATCATGCGGTGGTTGAAACATCGCGGTGGCGCACAACATCATCAACGTTGGAAGAATGAGAAATCCGAACCCTTGCCTGTGGCAGTGGTTCTAGGGGCTGACCCGGGCACGATTTTAGCCGCGGTGACACCTGTGCCGGATACCTTATCCGAATATCAATTTGCAGGCCTTCTACGTGGCAAAAAGGTAGAGCTGGTTGATTGTAAAACCGTGCCATTAAAAGTGCCTGCGGAAGCAGAGATCATCCTTGAAGGGCATGTATCTTTGGATGATTACGAAGATGAAGGGCCATATGGCGATCACACAGGCTATTATAACTCTGTGGAGAAATTCCCGACCTTCACCATTACTGCGATCACCATGCGCAAAAAGCCGATTTACCTTTCCACCTTCACAGGTCGTCCACCGGATGAGCCTTCTGTGTTGGGTGAAGCGTTAAACGAAGTCTTTATCCCGCTTCTGCAACAACAATTCCCTGAAATTACTGATTTCTGGTTACCACCGGAAGGCTGTAGCTATCGCATCGCCGTGATTTCCATGAAGAAAGCCTATCCGGGCCATGCCAAACGGGTGATGTTGGGCGCGTGGAGCTATCTACGCCAATTTATGTATACCAAATGGATCATTGTGGTGGATGACGATATCAATGCACGGGATTGGAAGGATGTGATGTGGGCGGTCTCCACCAAGATGGACCCGGCACGTGACATCACCGTGATTGAAAATACCCCGATTGATTATCTAGATTTCGCAAGCCCGGAACCGTCCCTTGGTTCCAAAATCGGTTTGGATGCCACGGATAAACAATATCCGGAAACCAAACGCGAATGGGGCGAAGAAATCTATATGGAAAAAGAGGTCATCGACAAAATCGACAACCTCTGGGAAAAACTCAACCTACCGGGTAGCGGTCAGAAGATTTGGAAGAAGTGATTTTACTTGATTTTTAGTTCTTATTATGTTCTATTAATGGTGTTGCATGGGTAGGGTTTTTGTAGCTCTATTTTCCTTAATGTTTATAATACTTGTCGCATTTTTTGTTTGGGACAGGCTATATGTATTTATGGGAAATAATGAATTTGGGGGAGATACATTGTCGAATGCAGAGTTGTTGCTGGGTAGTGCTGGCGTTTTAATTGCAGCCTCTGGTGTTATCTTAACAGGTGTTGCTGTGATAGTTGGTGTATTCGCTATCTTAGGGTGGAATCAAATGCAACGTGCAGCTCGAGAAGTTGCAAGAAAAGCGGCAATTGCAGAATTGAAGTCAGATGAAATTAGGCAATTGATTAATGAAAAGGTTGTGAGCGAAATTAATACAGACGAGACTAGAGAATTAATTACTAAAAAAGTTTCTTCATCTATGATGTCTAATGTTCTCGGTTTAGAACCAGATTTTGATCTTATAGATAATGATCAACCTTAGATAAATTGTTGAGTGGGTTTTGCTATGGAACTCTTAAATAGATTAAGTGCTGATGAACTCAAATTAATACAAAAATATTGTAGCGAGGTTCCTGTAAAAGTAGGTGCTTTGGCCAAAGAACTTGGGTTGAAAATTTCGGTTTCTACTTTAGAGCCTGGTTTTTCAGGTGAAATACGTCCTGACGAAGGAACCTTTTTAATCAGAATTAATAAGCATGAAGTTAAACATCGCCAAAGGTTTACGTTGGCCCATGAGATAGCACATTACTTGTTTCATCGAGATTTAATAGGTGATGGCGTCAGAGATAATGTTTTGTATCGCTCTAGTTTGACAAGTCAAGTTGAAGCAGAAGCGAATAGGTTTGCTGCTTTTTTGCTGATGCCTACAGAAAAATTAAATCTTAGATTGCAAGAGTTACAAGATTACGATAAGGATGAGAAGGCTGAAATATTGGCTGCCGAATTCGGGGTTTCTGAAACAGCCATGCGGATTAGATTGGGTTATCCTGTGTAGTATGAGTTTTTTTTGACTGATTTTTTTAATTTTCAATACATCCCAAATATTGGATTGAAGCCAGCTGAAATGTTGGCAATGAAAGAGCTGCCGAACTCTACTCTTGATAGAATGCTTCCAGTTTTTTGCTTAAAGCCATGGGCTAACTCAAAACATTTAGTTAGTTCGGTCGATAGAATAAATATGTCTGTTGGTGAACGACCATGGATTGCAGATATTGCTCGTAAAATTAAGGAACCAAAGACTGAGAGACCTGTTCATGATGAATTGAGGCAGCTTCTTGACCCCAGAGATGGTTATTCCAATTGGGTAGAGTTTGTAAGAGAGTTACCCAATGCAATCCCTTGTATTCAATTAGGAAATGATCGTGAGTTAGAGGGGCAATGTGAATCTCTAGCAAATATTGGTAGAGGGATTGTTCTGAGAATTTCTGAAAGTGTACATATATCTAATCTCCCTAGATTGATAAGAATCCTGAACATCCGCCCTGATGTGTCAAAATTAGTTATTTTTGATTTGGGTTATTTAAAACCTCGACAATATGAAACACGTGCAATTGAATTAGTAAGATATGTTAATTGTGTGTTGGATGAGTTAGGAGATAGAGTTCCAATTGTGATCTCAAATACTAGTTTTCCTATGCAGTTTGTAGATGGGATTAATGAAACAGATATTTTGGACAGGATGATTTTTAACGAAGTTTCTAAGAATACTGGATACCAAAGATTAATTTATGGAGATTGGGGGAGTTCGAGGGATTTGCCGGGAGGTGGGAACGGAGAAAAAATACCTCCTCGCATTGATTATCCAACTCAAGAAAAATGGATTTATGTTAAGGATACTGAAGGCGATTATCAAACCGCGGCTACTTCATTGATACGTGATTCTGGATATTGGGACGAAGATTTGAAGATTTGGGCTTCTCAGATGATTAAATCTACAAGATTAAATGGCAATGCCATTCATAATGCTCGAATGTGTACAGCTGTCAGAATTAATATGCATCTTCATTTACAAACGTTTTACAATGAAGGGGATGCTCGCTTTGACACTGACGATGAATGGGTGGACATTTAATTATGCAAATTCGGGTATCGGGCCGAATAAACTAGATTCGCATTCTCTAGAAAGCTCTGCAAGTTTTAAGTCATCCGGATAATTAATTTCCAAAGTATAACTTGCTTTTGCTAGTAATAAGCCTGAACGTTCTCTTAGAAGTATTTCTGGATTCCTATCGCCATTCACCATGGAAGAAATAATTTTTTGTGATGCACTAAAGTATCTCTTCTTTAAGCTATGCAAAATTTGAGCTTTTATCGTTTGCTTTGATAAGGTGCTAGCTAGATTATTTAAGCTATCTCTTGAGGTATCCGAAGTTGCTTTATTGTTTGCTTTAAGTAAGCTTAGAATCTCGTTTTTTCGTAACAAGTTACATAATAATTTTTTATTAAAGCTGTTAGACAATCGCCCCTTTTGCACTATTTTGAAATCGTTTTCTTCAAGATTCCAGAGACCAATATCTTTATCTATTAACTTCTTAATGTTTTTACGGTGTTTTTTTG
>NZ_SMMC01000101.1 GCF_009711445.1 Curvivirga aplysinae
TTTTGACGTTATCTATGTTTTGACTCATTTTAGTCTCATCAAGACCCACGAGGTCCAACCAATCGAGGAGATTTAAAATGTTGAAGAACGCTATCATTAAATTCGTAAAAGACGAAGATGGTGCAACGGCTATTGAGTATGGTTTGATTGCTGCATTGGTTTCTGTTGCTGCAATTGTTGCTTTGGGTGATATGGGGGAAGCCTTAAGCACCATGTTTACATCAGTTGAAACAGAGTTAAGTGATGCTGTTGGTACAACAGGTACGCCATAAACCTAATAAATGAATGGCTCGTCGCTTGGAGGGGGCTTTCTCCGGCTATTGGAAAAAGCAAAAGTTAAAACGGGTCGAGGCGCCAAACTCGACCTGTTTTTATTTTGACGAACATCATCCTATTCTATCACTAAGGACCCGGAAAAATGACGTTTCCCTCACTTTTCTTTTATCTTTGTATCGCGCAGTTTGTTGGGCTTTGCCTATTTGCCGCAGCAAATGATGCGAGGTTTTTTAAACTGCCTAATAAAATCATTGTTTTGATTTTTGTTTTGTTTGTTCCAATGGCTCTGGTTTGCTTCAGTTGGGATCAGGCATTAGAGCATGTAGCGGTCGCGGTTACTGTTCTTGTAATTGGCTTTATCTTATATGCATTTCATATTTTCGGTGCAGGGGACGCTAAATTTCTTGCTGGTGTTTCTTTGTGGGCAGGTTTCGAAATGCTTCCGCTACTCTTGTTAACCATGGGTATTGCCGGCGGCTTTATGGCACTTATCCAATTGATGAGAAGCCGCTATGACGTTTCATTTGTTTTAGGGTACCTAAATCTTAAAAAATTAGAGACGTCTGCGTTGAAAGTTCAGCTTCCATATGGAGTGGCTATTTCGGCAGGTGCACTTGTGGTGTCGATCATTCAAATCGTCAATGTTGTACAAAAACCTCTTAGCGGTATAGGGGGATAATCAGATGAACATGCGGACTATATTAATGCTTGCTCTCGCAGTTGGTAGTGCTGGTGGAACAGGTTATAGCGTTTTACAATTCATAGAAAAACAACGCCAAAAAGTCGAAATTCAAAAAGAGCAAATTGAGACTGTAATTGTTGAAGAAAAGGCATCTTTAGTTGCTTTGGTGCCAAAGATAGATATGCAGGCTGGGCAGTTTGTTCATCCGGAAGATTTGGAATGGCAACCTTGGCCTGAAGCCGCAAATAATGAACGCTATGTGACATTAGATGAGATTGATTCTGAGAATGAATTGGTTACTGAAGAAGCAATTGATAGTTTTAGCGGCGGCGTTGTCAGAGCACCAATTTTGAAAGGGCAGCCGATCCAGCAAGGACAAGTTGTTTTTCCTGGAGATCGAGGCTTTCTCGCAGCTGTCTTGGAGCCGGGTAAGAAAGCAGTGTCAGTTTCTATCAAGAAAGGTGCTGGCGTTTCGGGGCTGGTTTTTCCGGGGGATCGTGTGGATGTGCTGGTTGCCCTTCGTTTGAAGGGAACAGATATCCGAGGAGATAAAATTACACGATTTGCGAGTACAACCATGCTTGAAGATGTGCGTGTTTTATCAATTGATCAGAATTTAGCGGTTTCTGAGGACGAGGATGGAATGGATGGAGATACTGCCACTATCGAAGTTACCGAAGAACAAGCACGTGAAATGTCTATTGCACGTGAAATGGGTCAAGTTTCATTGGCTTTAAGAAGTTTAGCGATAGACGAAAATACCAATCAGGCTGCAGCCGAAGAAACCCCAGATCAAACCGCAATGAAAACGTCTTACATCAGAACTAAGACGACGGATCATAATGTGTCTGAAAGAAATTATACCCTCGATACCGAAATTTTCACAATCAACGGACGTGACATGTCCATGATTATTGGATCGCCTAATCCATCACAAAAACCCGAAGGTGTTGTTGTGTTACGTGGCAATAAAACGGAAGAATGAGGAGGGAAAAGAAATGATAAAATTAAGAAAAAATTTCCTAAGCTCTTTAATTATACTGATCGCTTTGACATTTTTTGGACAAACTTCGATTGCACAAGATGTACAGGTTATCTCGCCATCTCAAAAAACAATCGTTTTGGATCAAAATTCCGGCAGTCTTATCAAGTTACCACAAGTGGCTGATACAGTGTTCATTGCTAATGCAGATATTGCAGAGGTAATGGTACGTTCACCAAGGCTTGTATATTTATCAGCACGCCAACCAGGAAATACGACATTATTTGCAGTAAGTAAAAACAATGACATACTTGCAAGCCTTAATGTAAAAGTTAAGCCAGACTTGGAAGGGTTACGTCATCAAGTTAATGTTATTTTTCCAGAATTAAGCTTGGATATTTCCGCAGTGGGCGGATCCGTTTTGTTACGTGGATTAGTTAAATCGCCAAAAGATGCAGCTATGATTAAAAAAATGGCTGAAACAACTATGGGTGATGAAAAGTTAGTTTTAAATCAGCTTTCTGTACGCTCCCCAAGTCAAATTAATTTGCGGGTTCAAGTTGCAGAAGTATCGCGTGATATTCAAAAGCATCTCGGAATTGATTGGACTGCAGATGGATTAATTCGTTCCGCAACAATTGCTGGCCGATCCCTCAACCCTCTTGTCGGTAATTTATCTCCGTCTTTTTTGGGGCTAGGTGGTGAAATTGGCGATGTTACGGTAAATGGATTGATAAGTGCATTGGACGAAGAGGGGTTAATTACCCTTCTCGCGGAGCCGAATTTAACGGCAGTATCAGGCGAAACGGCAAGTTTCTTGGCTGGTGGTGAGTTTCCTATCTTAATACCAGATGGTGATAATCGAGTAGTCATTATGTTCAAGAAATTTGGTGTGTCTTTGGCTTTTACACCAGTTTTGGTAAACGAAAATCGTATCAGCTTGCATGTTCGACCTGAAGTAAGCGAGTTATCGAATGAAAATGCTGTGACGCTCGTAAATTTTGAAGTGCCTTCTTTGATTACGCGTCGCGCTGAAACGACAGTTGAGTTAGGCAGTGGTCAAAGTTTTGCCATTGCGGGATTGATTCAAAATGATTCCTCCTATGATTTAGCTCGTACACCGGGTTTGGCTGACGTTCCAATTTTAGGGCAACTTTTCAAGTCTGATACTTTCCAACGTAGTGAAAGTGAGTTGGTGATCGTTATTACGCCTTATTTGGTGAAGCCAGTTGATGGAAACCCTTTTGTTAAGCCAACAGATCGTTTTTACGTCCCGCAAGTTGCAGACACTTTTGAGCAAATTGAAGATGCTGAATCCCCTAATATCTTCCGCTTTGAGGAAGAACCAAAAGAACCACGTCCGCGGGTAGCTGGTTTCCAGTTTGACTAAATAGGAAGGAGAAAGAAATGATTTTTGAAATACAAAGATTTATATTTGGCTTCCTGTTTGTATGCTTTTTGGGCTTACTTCTAACAGGTTGCACAAATCGACCAGCAGGCGAGAGATGGAAGTTTGGCTCAAATAAAGCTGAGTTAAAAGTGATGCCTGTTGACTACATTTACGCACCAGCCGTTCAACCGGACGGTAGTTTGTCTGAAATCGAAGCACGTAAGTTAACTCTTTTTCTTAAAAAATCAGGATTACGCCGAACTGACCAATTGCTTGTTCAGTCAAGTAACAGCTATCAGGGTGAAAATGCAGCTCATTGGATTTCTTATTGGTTGGAGAGTAAAGAGATCGATGCAACCGTACAATCCGGAGTTCTTGGATTATCGAGTGATGATGAAGCCGATACTGGCATAGATCAAGATATCAACTCAGTACAGATTGTTGTTCGTCGTCACAAATTGTCTGTCCCTAACTGCGAACGAAATATGTCGGCTCATATCTCAAGCGTTACGAGTACAACTCGTGCGACACTTGGCTGTGCCAACGTGGCTAATCTTGGTCACATGGTTGCGGACCCAAGTCATGTGGCAAATGGTAGCGATCCAGGATTTATGGATGGTGAACAGGCGGCTTCCGGTGTTTATGAATATTGGGCTGGTGAAACAGAACCATTGATCGTTGAGCAATTTGATGTGCTGGATAATAGTGCGGGAGACGAGTAATGGCTTTAACTGCTTATAAAGACACATCAGAGCTCAAAGTAAATGATATAGCTGATACACTTAGTAATCTTCCTGCACTTGCTTTATCTTCTGACCTGCATACAAGAACAATTTTATCCGAATTTTTCAAATTGCAGGATTGGTCGATAGATGGGGTCATCGATGCGGATCAAATTCAAGCAGTTGAAATCTTGTCACAATCATCGACACCTCCATTTGTATTAATTGACGTAAACGATATTGTCGATCCTGTTGCTTATTTAGAGCAGCTGTCAAATGTATGTGATGAGAGTTCTCAAGTCCTTGTGATTGGTAAAGACAATCGTATCCAGACCTATCACGCGATTAAAGCTTTAGGGGTAATGGATTATTTGCCCAAACCTCTTTCTATATCTGATATCGAGGATTGTTTTACCCAAAATGAAGAAACAGAACTTGTTTTGGAGCAAAAGGAAGCTAACGCGACCTCAATTGCAGTAATCGGTGCACGTGGCGGTGCTGGTGCAACAACGATTGCTTTGGAAATTGCCCGTGCTGCGCTGCCAAGAGATATAACCAAAAAGTTAAAATCATCCAAGATGACTAAAGCTGAACGTAATACTGTTTTGCTTGATCTGGATATACATTTTGGTTCTACCGCGCTTTATACGGATATTCAGCCAACACATGCTTTAGTAGATGCTTTATCCAGTCCAGAACGAATAGATGATCTCTTTCTTGAGAGGTCAACTATCACCTTGGATAACGGCATGCAGTTGTTGGCTGCAGAAGATGATCCATCTCATCTAGTGGAAATAAATGAAGAATCTTTGGATATTCTTTTTAGTCGACTCACGAAGGCATTTAAGACTGCGGTTATTGATTGTCCTAAATATATTCTTCCTCAATTTTCATCTATTGCTAAGCAACTCGACCATTTAGTGATTGTTCTTGAACCAAATATTGCAAATTTAAGGGATGCTATTCGTATAACGAGCTGGGTTGATAGTTTGGAGAAAAAGCCAGAAATTCATGTGGTGTTAAACAAGATAGGGCAGTCAAAAAACGCGGATTTAAGTGCAAAGGATATAGCCCAAACTTTAGGAAGAACACCAGTTGCTTCTCTGCCTTTTTCTATTGATGCATTTGCAGAGGCAACAGAGAAAGGAATTGCCGTTACCGATGTGAAACCTCCTAAACAGGTTAAGATTGAATTAGGGATACTCAATAAGGCGATTTTTGGTGAAGAGGAGGCGCCTAAGAAAATCTCTCTGATGAAGAAATTATTAGGGAGGCAATCATGAGTTTTGGTAAACGTCAAAATGAGACTATAGAGACTCATAAAACTCTTATAGATCGTATGGGAGACAGTTTCAAAGATAAGAGAATAGTGCAGTTGAAAGATCGTTCGTTACAGAGAAAAGCGAATGAACGGCAAAATGAGAAGATCAGCATCAAAGAGACGGTAGAAGCCCAAGTTGATTGTGAAGCTTTAACAGATGAAGATCACCTAGTTGAAGAAGTCTTCATGTTAATGAAGAAACGCAATACTCCAGACGGCATTCTGTCTCATCCACGACAAGAATTAAGTCATATGGTGGGAAGTGATCTTGGTGAGGTTTTGTTACAACATAATCAGAATATTGATCAACATCTTGAGCGTGATCTGATTACAGCAGCGATGAATATGTTATTGTCTTGGGCCCAAAATGAAGCCAAGGCGAGAAATATAAAAACGAAGACAGGTGAATCCGCTATTGTTTCCGAGACGCGTGAGATCGTTCAGCCAATACTTCTAGAGCAAATGGACTTATCGAAGGCCTTGGCTATCCCTCGGGAAGAATTAGCGGTGCAGGTTAACGATATCGTGGTCGATATTCTTCAGGATAAAGAGATAAACATAAATCTTCTTGAGCAACGTCAATTAGTCACATTATTGATTAATGATATGCTTGGCTTGGGTCCTTTGGAGCCGTTGTTAGCGGACGATTCTGTCACCGATATTATGGTTAATGGTGCAAAGCAGGTTTATATAGAAAAAGGTGGGAAATTAGTCCTTTCTGAGGTCACTTTCCGAGACGATAATCATGTTATGAATGTGGCGCAGCGTATTGTGTCCCATGTGGGGCGTCGGGTTGATGAAACATCACCGCTTTGTGATGCTCGTCTTGCGGATGGATCTCGTGTGAATATTATTATTCCACCACTTGCCATTGATGGTCCTAGTATTTCTATTCGTAAGTTTTCAGAAAAAAAGATCACATTGGATACTATGCGCCAAAGTGGGAGCATTTCAGATGCTATGGCGACAGTATTAAAAATAGCATCACGTTGCCGCTTGAATATTTTAATTTCTGGCGGGACCGGTTCTGGGAAAACAACGATGTTGAACGCGCTCTCACGTATGATTGATGCGGGAGAACGAGTTTGTACTATTGAAGATGCTGCAGAGCTTCAACTTCAGCAACCCCATGTGGTACGTCTGGAAACTCGTCCACCTAATCTTGAAGGGCAGGGTGAGATTACTATGCGTGATTTAATGAAGAATACCCTGCGTATGCGTCCTGATCGTATCATTTTAGGTGAGATAAGAAGTGGGGAAGCCTTAGATCTTTTACAAGCAATGAATACAGGTCATGACGGCTCAATGGCAACGATCCATGCAAATAATCCAAGAGAAGCAGTTGTCCGATTAGAAAATATGGTGGCGATGGCAGGTGTGAAATTACCCCATGAAGCTGTACGTGCACAAATTGCTGGTGCTGTTCATCTTGTTGTACAGGTATCCAGAATGAGAGATGGTGGAAGGCGTGTATCACAAGTTACGGAAATTATTGGTATGGAAGGGGAAGTCGTTACCACGCAAGATTTATTCAAGTTTGAATTCACAGGTGAGGGAGCAGACGGGAAGTTAACTGGTGAGCATAAATCAACAGGGTTGCGTCCGGCGTTTATGCAGCAGGCTGAATATTTTGGTTTAGATAAAGCACTTATTCAGGCCATGGGGAGTTAGGAAGCGATTATGGACTTGGATACGGTTATCATCGTTGGTGGCATGTCTTTTACAATCCTGTTAATTGTGCTTGTTGTATTTAGCACGTCTGATCGCCAGAAAATTCGTCAGGAACGATTGGCCGCTTTGTCTATGTTACGTTATCCAAAAGTTCGAACCTCTGATGGCGGGGAGACTGTTCGTAAAAAAGAAAGAGACACATCTGGAATCTTAGCGACCTTGAATAAATACGCTCCTAAACGTGATGTGTTGGAAAGACTATTGCTTAGAACAGGTAAAAATATCTCGATTGGACAATTTATAGCGATAATGACGATTGTTGGGATTTTTATCTCTATGCTTGTGGCCTTGATGTTAAAACTTAGCTTAATTTCTTCATTATTATTTGGAAGCGCTGTAGGGGTGTTGGGGCCGTTGATGGTGGTTCGGGGGATAGCAGAGAGACGACTCATATTATTTTTGCGTGATTTCCCCGATGCAATTGATTTGATGGTACGTGGGTTGAGAAGCGGTTTGCCAGTCTCAGAAAGCATGCTTTCTGTTGCGCGTGAGTTTGATGGTCCTATTGGATTTGAATTCAAATCAGTAATGGAAAATGTTCAATTTGGTACAGATATGGAAAAAGCTTTGTGGAATATGACTGAAAAGTTACCATCAGCTGATGTTAAATTTTTTGTAATTACTCTTTCTATTCAGAAGGATACAGGGGGAAATTTAGCTGATACATTAAATAATTTATCAAATATTTTACGTAGTCGGAAACAGATGGTTTTAAAAGTAAAAGCCTTGTCATCAGAAGCCAAAGCAAGCGCGATGATCTTGGGTAGTTTACCATTTGTGTTATTTGCTATTTTGAGTGTTTTATCACCAGAATATATCTTTCAGCTATTCGAAGACCCACGTGGCCATGTGATGTTGGGGGTAGGTGGCGTATTGATTTTCATAGGTGTCATGATTATGCGGAAAATGATTAAATTTAGAATGTAGATGGAGGTCTAGATGTTTGGTATGGAAATTTCAGATTTAATTCCAGTCATGGCTGCTGCATCTGCATTTATTGCTGTGGTGTCTATTTGGAGAGTTTCTATTGAATATAAATCACCATTAGCCAAAAAAGCTAAGGAGCTACTCACACGTGAAAACGCAATGCGCCGAGGGTATATAAAACCAGAGAAAAGAGGGAAAATATTACAAAATAAGCGTGAAAATATTATTAGAAAAGTTGTCACGAAGTTAAACTTGATGAAATCTGCGCAAGCGGAGCGAATGGAAGCGAGACTGGCGCAAGCGGGTTGGCGTGGCAAAGAAATGTTGATGAATTTTCTCTTTGTGAAACTATGTATGCCATTCGTTGGAGGGGGATTTGCACTAATTATACTATGGTTAAAGGGAGGAGAAACTCAAGCAACAGGAACGCAGTTATTGATTGTTTTAGCAGGTGTGTTTGTTGGATATTATCTTCCCGAATTGATGGTTAAGAATAAGGTGGCAAAACGTCGGTTAGCATTGGAGCTAGCGCTACCGGATAGTTTGGATCTGATGGTGATCTGTGCGGAAGCGGGTTTAAGCCTTGAAGCAACTTTGAAACGTGTTGCCGTTGAAATGGCACTTGCGTCGCCAGAACTATCAGATGAACTTGCTTTAACCGCGACAGAACTTGGCATATTGCCAGAACGGCGAAAAGCTTTAGAAAACTTGGTTGTTAGAACGGATATGCCGCAAATAAAATCCGTTGTGAATACGCTGTTACAGGCTGAGCGTTATGGGACACCTTTGGCTCAAAGTTTAGTGATACTTGGTGAAGAATATCGATCAGAACGGATGATGAAAGCAGAAGAAAAGGCAGCTAAGCTTCCTGCTATCTTGACTGTACCTATGATTGTTTTTATCATGCCCTCACTATTTATTGTCCTGTTAGGTCCTGCGATCATGCAAGGATTAGATTCGATCAGTAATATGTAGAAGATTTAGTTTCCACAGGTGGTCTCGCTGGGTCCGATCACTGGGGAAAGAAGGGGGGAATTTGGCGGTTTCCCCCTTCGCTTTATTTTACACCAAAAAGATGTCTTGCACGTGATGTAGGGGGTATGTTTTTTAAATCACGCGCATATTGAATGGTCTTCTTTGCCCCATTTTCACCTTGTAATGCCGTAGCTAATGCTAAAGCCTCTTTTTCTTTTCCTTTTAAGACTAATGCAATGGACTTGTTAAGTTTTGCAACCTGATTATTCGGCATTTCATTAAACAGAGCGATAGCAGTATCAAGCTTATCAAACACTAAATATGTTAAAGCCAGGTTAATTTTTACCGACTGGTCTTCTGGTGTTTGCGTTAAAATATCTTGAAACGAATTGATTGCATGTGTTTCTCGCCCTTCTAAAACGGAGGTTAACCCGCTTACCAACTTACCTTCGCGAGAGTCTAAAATTGAATTGGTATTGATATTGTTTAAATAGTTGCGCGCTTGTGAGGCATTTCCAAGACGAGCATGATTTTTTGCGGCTTTTAACTTAAACTTATCTAATTGCAAATTAGTAAGATTGTCGATTTTGGAAATGGCTGTCCAAATTTCAACTGCTTCCTTCCAACTATTTTGGGCCTCATAAGTTTGTGCTAATCCCTCATATGCAGAAATAGTTGGTTTACTTTGTAACGCTTGTTTGTAGTAAGTTTGGGCTGTTTCATAATCTTGACGTTCATAGGCTTTGTTACCCAGATTTTCTAAACTGACGTCATTGTTCAACTTTGTGGATTGGGTACAAGATGTAAGGATTAATAGTGAAAATACCAAATTAATAGGCAGGTTTTTATATAAAATGCGATACATGTGATAACCATCACTCT
>NZ_SMMC01000203.1 GCF_009711445.1 Curvivirga aplysinae
TCTAAAGGACTCAAGATTCAAATGATTAAATAATTTTAATATTTTAGGAACACTCCTGCGATGGTGGCAAGTTTTTGTTAATTTAATCTCTGTTATAGAAGGGGTAATTGATTGTTTCAGCACAATTTTCTGGCCTTTTGAGTGAAAAACTTTCATAATAAGAAAAGTAAGAATAATAACCCCATCACAAATGGTTGAAGTCCCATGTCTTCGCAGACACCGACACCAAATCAAGAATCTCCTAAAGAGAAGACAGAATCGAAAAAGACAGATAAGGTGGAAAGCACATCTTTTTGGCGAAGGAAAACAATTCTGGATTGGTTGTTTTATCTTCGTGAAGCCTCTCAACATGAAATGATCATTATCGGATTCCTTGCGATTTTTGTCGGTTTTCTTGGTGGAGGCGCAGCTATTGCTTTTCGTGAAGCCATTGATTCTATTCAATACCTTTTCTACGGTATCAAAAGTGAAGTGGTGAATGACTGGATGATGAATCTGCCTTGGTGGCATATTCTTTTAGCACCAACGATTGGTGGTGCAATTGTGGGTCTATTCGTTAAGTATATGATCCCGGAAAGACGTGCCTATGGTGTGGCGGATGTTATCGAAGTAACTGCATTACATGGCGGTCGTATGTCTATTCGCCGAGGTTTAAGTACGTTTTTTGTCAATGCCGTTACGTTAGGGTGCGGTGGTTCAGCCGGTCGAGAAGGACCTGTTGTCCATTTTGCAGCAATGTTGGCAGATAATTTTTCTCGCCGCTTACATTTGGGACGACCGTTGGGGCGCACATTGCTTGGATGTGGTGTGGCAAGCGGTGTTGCTGCTTCTTTTAATGCGCCATTTGCGGGTATTTTCTTTGCGATGGAGGTCGTGACGGGTAATTATGCTTTATCAAGTATTACCCCTGTCGTGATCTCGGCTGTTTCAGGTACTTTAATTCATCGTGCTTATTATGGTGATATGACAGCCTTCGTCATTCCTGAACATGCCATCGCTTCTATGCTGGAATTTCCTGCTTTTGCCTTATTAGGCTTGGTATCCGCAATAATGGCGATTTCCTTGGTTTGGTCGATTGGTGTAGCTCAATCGATTATGGCACGTTTCCCAATTCCCCGATGGACGCGTCCTATGGCAGGGGGCTTTGCTATTGGTATTATTGCTTTAGCTTTTCCGCAAGTATTAGGGGTTGGTTATGAAACAACTGACCAAGCACTAAGAGAAGAGTTAACATTATCAATGCTATTGGTTTTGATTGTGGTTAAAACTACAGCCACATCCATCACCCTTGGATCCGGTTTTGGTGGTGGTATTTTCTCACCGTCATTGTTCCTTGGCGCTATGGTCGGTGGGGCTTTTGGATTGATTGCCACAGAAATTTTTCCAGATCTTTCTTCTGGTCATGGCGCCTATACAATTGTTGGCATGGGAGCTGTCGCAGGAGCCGTATTAGGAGCGCCAATGTCGACAATTCTTATGATCTTTGAACTAACAGGGGATTATGCCTTAACGGTGGCTGTGATGATTTCTACTGTGATTGCCTCACAGATTATGGTGCAAGTCTTCGGTCATAGTTTCTTCTCTTGGCAATTAATGCAACGAGGGATCAATGTGTCCGGTGGGCGTGAAAGTACATTGCTGAGGAATAAACGTGTTAAAGAAGTCATGAGGGACGATTTCATTACTATTCAACCTGATGCAGGAATGCAGGAAATTCGAGAGAAACTTCAAGCATGCCCATATGGTGAATTATTTATGGTTGATGAGAATGGAGTCTTACGTGGGACGATTATGCTTCAGAATTTGGCAGAAGGTGCCTTTGATAAATGTCACGACATGGAGTGGAATGCACAGGTCGTCGCACGTAAAAAACCACCTGCCATAACCGAAGATCGCGATTTGGAACAAGCAATTAGCTTTATGGAAGGTTGCGGTGAAGAACATGTCGCCGTGGTCGATAGTAAAGAATCAGGCAAACTGATTGGTGTATTACATGAGCGTCATGTGATGGCTGAATACCATCATGCGGTGCTGGATGCACGTGATACGCATAGGAAAAATTACCGATCTTAGGGATCAATTCCTCATCTACATTAAAATATTTCAAAAAGAGTCAATATAGCTGGATTTCATGCTGGAAGTTTTGGGGCAGGCAAGTATATTCAGCCTATGTCTGATCCACTTGATTTCGATGATGAAGACGATCTTGGCTTCCCTTCCGTAGCTGGACGTCCCGCACCACCTCCGCCAACTTCCCGTTTTGCGGTTGAGGCTCCACCTCCTGCTTGGTTGGATGGATTAAATGATGCACAGCGCACAGCCGTTGATGCGATGGATGGTCCTGTTTTGGTTCTTGCAGGTGCAGGAACTGGTAAAACACGTGTCTTGACCACGCGTTTGGCAAATATCCTTCATACGCAACGGGCACGTCCTTATCAGATGTTAGTCGTAACCTTTACTAATAAGGCCGCTAAGGAGATGAAGGAACGTGTAACTCAACTTGTCGGTCCTTCTGCTGAAGGCATGTGGCTTGGCACATTCCATGCACTAGCAACAAAGATGTTGCGTCGTCATGCGGAAATGGTGGGGCTTGAAAGTAATTTCACCATTTTAGATACAGATGATCAAATCCGTTTGTTGAAACAGATTTTAACAGCAGAACATGTGGATGAGAAACGTTGGCCAGCACGCATGCTCATTCATGTTATCCAACGCTGGAAAGATAAAGGGTGGACACCGGATAAAGTTGGTCGTGGCGAAGCTGGGGATATTGCGAATGGTAAAGCTGTTGAGATTTACCGACAATATCAAGAGCGTCTAAAGACCTTAAATGCGGCAGATTTCGGCGATTTGCTTTTACATTGTCTGACATTATTTACCGAGAACCCGGAGATTTTGGAGCGTTTTCAAAATCTGTTTCAATATATTTTGGTGGATGAGTATCAGGACACCAACGTAAGTCAGTATTTGTGGCTTCGCTTATTGGCACAGAAAAACAAGAATATTTGCTGTGTGGGGGATGATGACCAATCTATTTATGGATGGCGTGGCGCCGAAGTTGGTAATATCCTAAAATTTGAGAAAGATTTTCCCGGGGCAACAGTTGTGCGGTTGGAGCGTAATTATCGATCCACCAATCACATTCTTGGGGCTGCGGCAGGTATCATCCAACAAAATGAAGGGCGTCTAGGTAAAACTCTCTATACCGACGAAGAAGGTGGGGAGAAAGTATCTATTCATGGGGTCTGGGATGGTGAAGAAGAAGCCCGCAATGTATGCGATGAAATAGAGAATCAACAACGTAAAGGCTTTTCCTTAAATGAAATGGCTGTGTTGGTCCGTGCCGGCTTCCAAACCCGTGAGTTCGAGGAACGCTTGATTACATTGGGTATTCCTTATCGTGTGATCGGTGGTGCGCGTTTCTATGAACGCGAAGAAATTCGTGATGCATTGGCTTATTTACGTGTGGTCCACCAACCTAATGATGATTTGGCGTTGGAACGCATTATTAACAAACCTGCACGGGGCATTGGTAAAACAACCTTACAAGCCATGCATCAAGTATCACGTTTGGAAAATATTTCCTTATACCGTGCTGGATTACGATTACTGGAAACAGACGAGCTAAAGCCTGCGGGTCGCCGTGCCTTGGGCAAGATTCTGGATGATTTTAATCGATGGAGCAGTCTAGCTGCTGGTGTTGATCATATTGAGTTAACGGAAACGATACTTGATGAGTCTGGGTATACAGATTTTTGGAAGCAATCCAAGAAGCCGGAAGCACCGGGTAAGCTTGAAAACTTGAAAGAGATGATAGTTGCGTTAGATGATTTTGAAAACCTAGCGGAATATCTCGAACATGTTGCCCTTGTGATGGAAAATGAAGAAAAATCAGGGGAGAATGATGAAAAAGTCAGCCTGATGACCTTGCATGCTGCAAAAGGTTTGGAATTTGATGTTGTGTTCTTACCCGGCTGGGAAGAAGGATTGTTTCCAAGTCAGCGTACTATGGATGAAAATGGTTTAGCGGGTTTGGAGGAAGAACGTCGATTGGCTTATGTGGGAATTACGCGTGCGCGTAAAATCTTACATATCATGTTTGCAGCCAACCGTCGTATCCATGGACAATGGCAATCTGCCATTCCATCTCGGTTCATAGATGAATTGCCGCAGGAACATTTAAATGTGGATGTAGATCGTGGTTTATATTCCGGTTCTGGTGGTGGCCGCGCAGAAGACCGATCCCAATTCAGCTTTGATGGATATGGTGGTGGATCCTCCTTTGATAATTATTCAACACCGCGTCCCGGTGGACCAGGTTGGCAGCGGATGCAAGCCCAACAGGTTTCTCAAGGCCGACAATTCACGACAGCTGCCTCTAGATATAAGGGGCAAGGAAAGAAAACTGCTTCGTCGAAGTCTGGACATGGATATAAAGAAGGAGACCGCGTTTTCCATCAAAAATTTGGTATGGGAAATGTCAAAGCTGTAGATGGTGATCATTTATCTATTGAGTTTGATCATGCGGGTGTTAAGAAAGTCGTAGCTGCATTTGTAGAGCAACCGTAGCAATAAAATAAAAATATAACCTAAGGAGATCGGGTATGACGGCGATTGCCTCGCAGCCAATTTATAAGTTGGAACTTTTTGTTGATACAGAAGATGCCGCCGAGATTTTTGCAACTGCGTTAGAAAGTTTCGTATTTGCTGCTGCTGCATTTGAAGTCCTTCCAGATATCGGACCTTGGCGTTATGAGGGGTATATTGATGGATTACCAGATCACGACTCTCTTGTATCAACGATCGCTTTGGCAAGTATTCAGGCAGGCGTAAAAGAACCTGATTTCACGTGCTTACCATTGCCGGATAAAGACTGGGTTGCAGAGAATCAGAAAAGTTTTAACGAAATTGAAGCTGGGCGTTTCTTTATTTATCCTTCTGTTTACGAAGGCATTGTACCATCAGGTAGCTGGCCTCTTAAAATTGATGCTGCGACTGCATTTGGTACAGGTGAACATGCAACCACTAAGGGCTGTTTAATGGCTATTAGTGACTTAAGTAAATATTTTAAACCTGAAAATCCATTGGATCTGGGATGCGGTACTGGCATTTTGGCGATGGGAATGGCCAAAGCTTGGCGTATTCCTGTATTTGCCAGTGATATTGATCCGGAAGCAGTGCGTGTGACCAATTATAATGCGCGCCTTAACCAGTTACAGGATTATGTAACCGCAGTGACATCAGCAGGTTTCCGCCAGCGTGCGCTTTCAGATAGAGCCCCATATGACCTGATTGTAGCTAATATCTTGGCAAATCCTCTTCGTAAAATGTCTAAGGACTTAGCGTCCCGTGTTGAGACAGGCGGATATATTATTCTTTCAGGTTTGTTAAATAGTCAGGAAACAGCCGTATTACGTGCCTATCGCCAACAGAATGTGACACTAGAAAAGCGATATCGCATTGATGGATGGTCAGCTTTATTGTTGCGGAAATGGTGATAGCAAAATTTTGGATATGAGGCAGGTAGAAAATTAAGATCTCTACCTGTTTTCTTTTGTCAGAATATAAATGCGACCCGCTACTGGGGGGAGGTGCGTAACGGGCCGCTGTCCTATAAGGACAGAGCCGCATGTCTTGGGAGGGCGACTCATGAGGCTATATATGTCTCAAATTATGGAGTAGTTCAATACCCCATCGTTAACGAAAAATTAATTTTTTAAACTGTTCTAAAAACTGAAATGTCGATTAATTTTGATTAACTCTTTTATTACAGCACACTAAATATTAAATTCTAAAACCAGTGTGAATAATTAGTATATTATACTTTGCTTATTTTGTATCTGTAGGAGATAAAAATGTCCCTGAATGCCATGACTGGATTTGATGAATTAGACTGCAAATTGAACGAATCTGAGATTCTACAGATTTTACGCGGTGTCATTGCTGCACCTGACGGATATGATGAAAGCTGGCTGGATATGATCCAAATGGATCGAAGTGATGCTTTGTCCAATATGCTAAAAACTGCACGAAAAGAACTGGAAGAAAGTAATGATGCTGGTTTTACTGATGGGCCGGCACCAGCGAGCCGTGTTTCACAGCTTCGCGAAGCAATGAAACAGGAAGGCATTTCTGCATTTCTTGTCCCACGTACAGATGAATATCTAGGTGAATATGTACCGACAAAGGCAGATCGCCTTTGGTGGCTAACTGGTTTTGCTGGATCTGCGGGGATGGCAATTGTTGGTCACAAGAAAGCAGCAATTTTTGTGGATGGTCGTTATACCATTCAGGTCACTCAACAAGTGTCTGCAGAGCTATTTGAGTATCGTCATTTAATTTCTGATCCTTATTCGGATTGGCTTGTTGAAAATTTTGGAGAAGGCGATGTTGTTGCCTTTGATCCATGGATTCATAGTCATAATAGTGCCGAGGCTTTACGACGTGCGGCTGAAAAAGGTGGATTTGAGCTGCGAAGTGTTGAGATGAACCTCGTAGATGAAATTTGGGACCAACAACCCGCAGCACCTTTATCTGCTATTCAGCAACATCCTGTGGAGTTGGCCGGAGAAACAGCAGAAAGTAAAACAGTACGCCTTGGTGACGATTTAAATAGTAAGGACGTTGATGCAGCAGTAATTGCAGCGCCTGATTGTATCGCTTGGCTTTTGAATATTCGTGGACAGGATGTGGCAAATTGCCCTTTACCTCTAAGTTTTTCTGTTCTTTTTAAAGATGGCACCGTTGATCTATTTGTGGATGAACGCAAAATGTTGCCTTCAACTCGCCAGCATCTTGGTAATAAAGTTACGATTAAAGATATTTCTGAATTTTCAAACTCTTTACAGCAGTTAGGTCAGTCAGGACAAACTGTACAAGCCGATCCGGCAACTGTAGCATCCGCCATATTCGAGAATTTGAAAAAAGGCGGGGCAACAATAAAGCAAGCTGCTGACCCTGTCTTGATTCCACGTGCCGTTAAAAACGAGGTGGAATTAACGGGAACGCGCGCATGTCATATTCGAGATGGTGCAGCAATTGCACGTTTTTTGAGCTGGTTACCTGATGCTTCTAAAGATGGCACAATGACAGAACTAGACGCAGTATATAAGCTAGAAGAGTTCCGTCGTATGGACCCAACTTTCCGTGATAGCAGCTTTGATACAATTTCTGGTGCTGGCCCTAACGGTGCAATTTGCCATTATCGGGTGACAGAGAAAACTAATCTGGTCGCGGGGAAGGGGACTTTATTGCTTGTAGATTCTGGTGCGCAATATCCAGACGGAACTACCGATATTACGCGTACCATGCCTGTTGGTGAACCAACACAGGAAATGAAGGATCGGTTTACTTTGGTCCTAAAAGGTCATATCGCAATTGCCTTAGCTCAATTCCCTGAGGGTATCACTGGGGCGCGTCTTGATACATTAGCACGTGCACCATTATGGCAATATGGATTAGATTTTGATCACGGGACAGGGCATGGTGTCGGGAGTTATCTGAATGTTCATGAAGGGCCACAACGTATCGCCACATCTGGCTCTCAACCATTATTACCGGGTATGATTCTGAGTAATGAGCCGGGCTATTACAAAGATGGCGAATACGGTATTCGAATTGAAAATTTGGTGATTGTGGTCGAAAAGGGTATGAGTGAAGACGGTAAGAAAAAACTTCTAGGCTTTGAAACGATAACCTTTGCGCCAATTAATCTTGATCTTGTGAATAAAGAACTTCTATCCGGCCCAGAAGTTGAGTGGCTGAATGAATATCATCAGCAAGTATGGGATAAAGTAAGCCCTCAGCTAGATGAAGAACATGTTAAAGATTGGTTAAAAGAAGCAACACACCCAATTTAAAATCTAACAATGTTGGTTGGGGTTTATATTAGCTACAACTGGGTTTGATACGAACCAAACCCCAGCCATAGGTTTTATCCTTACCAGATTTCCCTAAATCCTTACTATATCGTTGCATGCTTTTACGAAGTTCTTCGACATTACCTTTGAAGCCCATCTGTAAGTGAAGTGCAACGATACCTGTGATATAAGGGGTCGCGAAGGAAGTCCCTGTTTGAGACTTTGGCCCTTGTGGGGTGAGGGTTTTAATCCCAACGCCAGGGGCAGCAAAATCGATATATTTTCCTTGGTTTGCATATTTATATACGCCAAGACGATGATCTATGGCTGTGATAGCAAGAACGCTTGGGTCCGCTGCTGGCCAAACCGGGGCAGCCTTTGATCCATTATTGCCTGCTGCCGCAACAATAATGATCCCTTTCTTTTCAATTTTCCTCAAGGCAAGTTTCATGATTTTGTTTATGCCCCCGGCGATAGACATATTCACAACTTTGACTTTGTTTTGTGCAAACCAATCGAGGGAGCGAAGCATTGCAGCTAGATTACCTTTAACCATGCCTGCACGTTCTTCAAAAATGTTTGCAGCATAGAGCTTGGCCCCAGGCAAGATACCACCAATGTTGTCTTCGACACCGGGTTCGCCGACCAACATAATCGCAACTGCAGTGCCATGTTCATAAGCTGCTGCTTTCCGGCCTTTCTTAATAAAGCTTTTATATGAAAGTCGCTGATTTTTTAGGGCTGGATGTTTTACGTCGACCGCGCCATCGACCATGCCAATTTTCAAACCAAATCCGCATTGCGGGTCTACTAGCCCCCAGCCTACGGTCTTACGATCATAGGGAAGTTCTAGGTCCTCTGCAGATGCCTTCGCAGATAAATCCATGAGATCATTTGTATCAATGATAGAATTTGGGAAGGCCGCGATGAGTTCTTTTAAAGCATCGGCAAGATTTTTATCTTCTGGTGTTTTCACCACAATGATTTCCATATCAAGGGTGCTTAAACGATGTTTACCAGATATTTCGTATCCCATCTGACGTAGTTTGGTTTTTGTGCCAAAAGGGGGATCGGCGATCATAATTTCACCGGATTCAGTTATTTTCTGCTGGCGTCTTTTGGTTTGAGATTCTTGTTTTTCGGTTTCAGCTTCAACAGGGTCAACACAGTTTCTACCGCTTTGTGGGGTACCATCGCTGTCATATGTAATGATCGTCCAGCAAGAAGTGCTTTGGGCATATGTGCTGGAAGGGCCTATATAGGTAATCAGCCCTAACAAAAATGTGGATATAAAACCAAGCCTTAAACCAAATCGCATCTCAACCATTTATCCTCCCCCCGTTCAAATTAGTCGCTAAATAAATCCTTCTGACCTTGGTCTTCAGAATTTTGACTAGAAGCAATATCGTTATTATTTTCTGTTTCTAGTGTACTTTTTGTATTTTCATTTTTTGTTGCTCCAGATATCAAAGCAATCCATTCTTCTTCTGACAAGATATTTAAGCCAAGGTCCCGTGCTTTTTTTTCTTTTGAGCCTGCATCGGCACCAACCACCACATAATCGGTCTTTTTCGAAACAGAACCAGATACTTTTGCACCTAATTCTTCAGCACGTGCTTTTGCTTCACTTCTAGTCATTTCCACCAATGTACCTGTGAAGACAACAGTTTGTCCAGTAACAGGGGATGACGTTTCTTTTACTTCGTATTCTTTGATAATAATTTGAGATGCTAGATCATCGAGTAAAGCCTGATTATTATCATCGGTAAAGAAATCTATTAAATCCTGAATCATCGATGGGCCAATTTGGTCAATATTCTTCAGATTCGTGAATGCATCACTTTCTTCATCCTTGGCCATTTCAATGTTTTTGCGCAGATTTTCGAGAGATAAATAGTTCTTGGCTAATAGCTTTGCTGTCGCCTGACCAATTTGTCTTATACCCAAGCCATAGATAAAACGGTTGAGTTCGACTTCTTGCCGATTGGCTATGGCGTCAAAGAGTTTCTTGACGGATTGTGCACCCCAGCCTTCACGATCGCGAAGTTCTTGCTTCTTTTCTTCCAAACGAAAAATATCTGCAGGTGATTTAATTAGGCCATCTTTCCAGAATGCTTCCACATTTTTTGCACCTAAACCATCAATATCCAAAGCATCACGGGAAATGAAATGTTTTAGACGTTCAACAACTTGTGCCGGACAGATTAAGCCACCCGTGCAGCGACGAACAGCTTCACCTTCTGGGCGTTCTGCATGTGACCCGCATTCCGGACAAGTATGGGGGAATTCATAAACAACGCTATCTGCCGGACGTTTTTCAAGGTTAACTCGCACAACTTGCGGAATAACATCCCCTGCACGTTGAATGATAACATGATCTCCAACACGAATATCCTTGCGACCCAATTCATCTTCATTATGTAATGTCGCACGGCTTACAACCACGCCACCAACCGTAATGGGTTCCAATTCTGCAACAGGGGTGAGGGCGCCCGTACGTCCAACTTGGATCGTAATTTCACGTAATGTGGTTTCCGCTTGTTCTGCCGGAAACTTATGGGCGATTGCCCAACGGGGTGCGCGGCTAACCATACCAAGACGATCCTGCCAGTCGACACGATTTACCTTGTAAACCACCCCATCAATATCGAATGGAAGATCTGCACGGGTTTCACCAATTAATTTATAATGATCCAGTATCTCCTGTTCATTACGACATAATTTTGCTGGCTCGTTTAACTGAAATCCCCAGCTTTGAAAACGTTCACGCATTTCTGAAACGGATGGTGCGATTTGTTCTGACGTATCCCCAAGTGCATAGCCAAAAAAGCGCAAAGGGCGGCTAGCCGTAATTTTACTATCCAACTGGCGCAGACTACCTGCTGCTGCATTACGTGGGTTAGCGAATATTTTTTCACCTTTTTCTTCTTGGGATTTGTTGAGAGAGAAGAAATCTTCACGTGCCATGTATACTTCGCCACGAATTTCAATCACATCTGGTGCATCATCAGGTAAAGTTTTGGGAATATCGTCCAAAGTCATAAGATTCTGGGTAATATCTTCGCCAACTGCTCCATCCCCGCGGGTTGCTCCTTGGACGAATTTACGATTTTCATATCGAAGACTCGCAGACAAACCATCAATTTTGGGTTCTGCCATAACTTCTACAGGTTCATTATCTGTTAAGCCAAGGAAACGACGTACACGGTCTAAAAAATCAGTAACATCTTCATCTGCAAAAGCATTTCCCAAAGATAGCATTGGGCGAGCATGCGTGACTTTTGAAAAACCGGAAACGGGCGCTGCACCAACATTTTTGGAGGGGCTGTTTTCTAAAATCAATTCTGGAAATTGCTTTTCAACAGCTTCGTTGCGTTTACGTAGGGCATCATATTCCCCATCTGAAATAACAGGGGCGTCATTTCCATGATATAATTTATCATGTAGGGAGATTTCTTGTGCTAAAAATAGCAATTCCTGTTTGGCCTGTTCAGAAGATAAATCCTCAACAGCCACAGATGCGAAAGGAGATGCACTCATTTTATTTATTGCTTTCCAGTAATTTTGCCGCGGCTGCCCGCGCTTCGTTGGTTATCTCAGCACCCGATAACATTCGGGCAACTTCTTCCAATCGTTGGTCTTCGGTTAACTGTGATACATCGGTCACCATAGCTTCGCCACGCATGGATTTAGCGACTTGTAGATGTGCTAACCCACGTGCAGCCACTTGTGGTGAATGGGTCACCACTAGAATTTGAACACGTTGTGCAAGCTTATGAAGTCTTTCACCAATTGCTGCGGCTGTTGCACCACCAACACCTGCATCAACTTCATCGAAGACAAGGGAGGGTGTCGCGCCGGTTTCAGCCAAGCTAACTTTCAACGCTAAAAGAAAACGGCTTAACTCACCACCAGATGCTACCTTGTTTAACGGACCAGCAGGGGCGCCGGGATTAGTTGCGATTTGAAAGGCAACTTTATCCTTACCAAAGGCAGTCCATTCTTTTTCTTCCAGCTCAATGATGGTTGTTTCAAAACGCGCTTTTTCCAATTTCAATGGCGGTAGCTCGCTGTTTACAGCGTCGTTTAGTTCCGCGGCTTTCTTCACCCTTGTTTCGGTCAATAAATTTGCAATCTTAAGATAACGCGCTTTTGAGGCTGCAACCTTTTCTTCAAGGGCTTGCATGTTATCCGCGGTATCGTCAATCAAGGCGAGGCTTTGGCGCAACCGGTCTAATACTGATGGTAACTCATGCGGTTGAACATTATGTTTTCTTGCAAGATCACGTAGCTCAAATAAACGTTCTTCCACATCATTTAGGCGCATGTCATTTGACGTGACATCATGTCCAACTTGATTGAGGATATTAATCGCTTCCATCATCTCAGCATTAGCACGATCCAATGTTGCGATCGCTTCATCCAATTTGCCTTCAGCTTTATCTGCAATACGATCCAAGGATTTTTGCGCATCACGAAGTTTGTCATCTGCACCGCCTTTATGGTCCAGACTAGCAAGAGCTGAACGAATGGCATCTGTTAGCTTTTCAGCATTTTGCAGGAAGGAACGTTCTTTATCTAATTCTTCTTCTTCTCCATCAACCGGCGCGAAACGTTCCATCTCATCTAAAGTGTGACGGAGATATGCCTCATCTTCACGCGCTTTTTCTGCATCTTCCCGTGCTTGTTTTAATGCTTTAGAGGCTTTTTTCCATTCACTATAGGCGCTCGCACAATCAAGGCGTTTTTGTAAGGTTGCCGCGAAACTATCCAACACATCGATATGAGTGGTTGAATCCATAAGTCCATGTTGGTCAAATTGTCCCTGAACTTCAACCAACGTATCGCCTAATTGTCTCAAAAGCCCAACGCTAACAGGTTGATCATTAACGTAGGCACGACTGCGCCCATCGGCTGATAGTATACGACGCAAGATTAGTTGGCCGTCACAATCAATACCATGTTCAGCCATAATATTATAGGCAGGATGAAGATCGGGTAGATCAAAACTTGCAGTTACTACGGCTTGTTCGCAACCATGTCTCACAAGGCGTGCTTCCGCTCTTGCGCCGAGGGCTAGGCCAAGAGAGTCGAGTAAGATAGATTTACCTGCACCAGTTTCACCTGTTAATACAGACAGGCTTTTATGAAAGCTAAGATCCAGCTTATCAATAAGTACCACATCACGTATGGAAAGGTCGGTTAGCATGGTTCTATGACTTCTCTATCTCTTTCTTTGATTATATCCAGATTAAAATACCCAATTCCAAACTTCTTCATACCAAGATTCGTTAATCTCTGGGCTGATACCTTGTACCAAAGCGTAGCTTTTTTCATACCATTTGCTGGCTGGGAAGTTATGTCCCAATACCGAAGCAGCTTGTTCTGCTTCGTAGTTGATACCTAAGGATAGATATGATTCAACGAGACGATGTAATGCTTCCTGAATATGTGTGGTTGTTTGGTAATCTCTTACCACATTTTTAAAGCGATTGATCGCAGCAGCATATTCGCGACGTTCAAGATAATAACGACCAATCGCCATTTCTTTACCCGCCAAATGATCCCGTGTAAGGTCAATTTTCAATTTAGTATCACGGGCATATGCTGTGTCAGGATAGCGACGTAATACGTCTTGTAAGGCTTGCATGGCTAAAAGTGTAATACGCTGATCCCGGTCAATATCTACAATTTGCTCATAATATACAATAGCGCGAAGATAATATGCATAAGGCGTATCTTTGTTACCTGGATGTAATTCAATGAAGCGATCAATAGCCAAAATGGATTCGTCATAATCATCGCGCAAGTAATAAACATAAGCCGTCATTAATTGAGCTTTTGTTGCCCAAATAGAATAAGGATGCTGACGATCAACTTCGTTAAAAGCGGAAATCGAAAGTTTATATTCGCCTTCGGCTAACAAGTTCATCGCATCGTTATATAGTTCCTCAACTGGCCGCTCTACATAAGGTTCTTCTTCAGAACCTCCACAACCAGCAAGTAAAAGGCTAGTCACCATAGCAACGGTGAGGAATAGTTTACGAGGCAAATCCCACATTGATCTTTTATCTCATCCTTGGATACCAACAGAATTACATTGGTGTATATTTTCGAAGTGAAGTTTCTATATAGGCAAATTTAGCAGAGGATACTATCAGATTCTGAAGATTGGGAGTCTCTGGGGCCATATTTTTATAATTTTAGGTAAAATAAAACCTGATCAATGAGCTTTGATCAGGTTCATAACTATTAAAAGTTGTATTGGGATGCTTAGTCAGCTGCTTGTAACAATGCAGGGGCAGGAGTGAACTCAGCTGCATTTACAAGTTCCCAGTTACTTTCATCTGCGAATAGTTCACGCAATAGAGCGTTATTCAATGCATGGCCGCCTTTATAGCCAATGAATTGTCCCATCAATGTTGCGCCAGCCAAAGATAGGTCGCCAATGCAATCCAAAATTTTGTGACGTACAAATTCATCATCAAAACGAAGGCCTTCTTCATTCATTACACGGTCACCATCAAGGCCGACAGCATTGTCTAAGCTTGCGCCGCGTGCCAAACCCATTTGGCGTAACATTTCAACATCTTGTACAGAACCAAATGTGCGTGCACGGGAGATGTCATTCTTAAAGCTTGCGGCAGAAACACTGATATACTTTTCTTGCTTCCCAATCGCTTTGTTTTCAAAATCGATCGCTAAACTGATCGTGTAATCATCAGCTGGTTTCAACGAAGCAACAGAGTCACCAATTTTTACGGATACTTCTTTCTTAACCACCACCACTTGACGTGCGGTATGTTGATCCAACAAGCCCGCGCATTCAATAAGAAATACGAAAGGTTCAGAGCTGCCATCCATTACAGGAACTTCAGGGCCATCTAATTCAATATCAACATTATCTAAGCCACATCCTGCTACTGCGGCCATTAAATGCTCAACAGTGCCAATAGATACATCATATTCATTGGTAATTTTTGTACAAAGACGAGTATCAGATACGAGGTCGTAACGTGCTTTGATTTCGCCTTTACCTTCTTCAACGTCTGTACGGATGAAGGTAACGCCGGAATTTGCAGCAGCAGGTTTCATAGTTAGTGTGATGTCAGCGCCTGAATGAAGACCAACACCATTACAATGAATGGTATTCTTTAGCGTTGTTTGGTTTAAGCGCAATGTAGATTTGCGGTTACCAAAACCAGCTTCAGAATTATTTGTAGTGTTCATTCCGTCGAGCATGTCTGCTGCCTTCCAA
Source organism: Curvivirga aplysinae (assembly GCF_009711445.1). Classification (GTDB taxonomy): domain Bacteria; phylum Pseudomonadota; class Alphaproteobacteria; order UBA8366; family Aestuariispiraceae; genus Curvivirga; species Curvivirga aplysinae. The sequence continues at coordinate 15,118 of NZ_SMMC01000203.1, forward strand.
TATTCTTTTTAATAATGAGATTATGAACGGATTAGGTTCTTTTCTCATTTGGGAAAACATCCCCTTTTTTGATGATCCCTTTCTAACAAGTGTTCTGTCCAGAGACAAATCACTTACTGTTACGAATTGTTGCAGTGCAATCATTTTATTAAGGTGTTGAATATAAATAAAAAAGGAAGATGTATCGCTACATCTTCCTTTTCAAACTGGCTTAACCTCACACAGAGGAGGTGTTGTCGCTAAGCTTAATTTGCTTGGCGTCGCAAGAAGGAAGGGATTTCCAACAGTTCTTCTTCTGCTTTGGAAAGGCCATTTCCTGCTTCTGTTTCAGACTGTACAGGTTGTGATGTGGCCTGTTGAGGTCTGCCCGCGGTCGTCGGATGGCTTAAGATGTCAGCCTGCTCTTCTTGTTTGAAGAATAAGCTGCGCAAGCGACCACGTGGTTTTGCTTTCTCGGCTTTCAGAGGTTCCTTACCGGCATTCTCCATCGCAGCTTCAGCGAAAGGGTCTAGATTGTCATCTTCCGCCTCTTGGACTCGTGCAGAAAAATCATGTGCCTTTGCAGGTTCACCCGGAATGAAGCTATCACGAGGCGCCGCTGTCATCGGGTTACGACGTAAAGGGCGTGTTTCTTTTGCTTCATCTTGCGGGAGAGGGCGTAAGATAGGCGCCATTTCAGCCTGTGTTGGCTTTTCTTCCACAATATGTGTTTCTTCTGCAAGTGGTGCAGATACAGATGATTGTGATGGTTCAACTTCTGCATGGAAGTCAATCTCTTCATCTTCATCCACAATCATGTCTTCACTATCTAGTTGAAAGACATCCTGTGTCGCTAAGTCATCCGCTGTAATCTCATCAGTTACATCTTCAGTAACAGCGCCGATAGCTTCGGTGATTGCAGCATCAACTGCAGCTGTTGTTTCTTGTGCCTCTACAGAAGGTGCTGGTTCAGAAGAAATCTGACCCAATACATCTTCTAAAGGATTTGTTGTTGCCGCTGCAGATGCTGCAACTTCTTCTTCGTTAACTTCTGGTTCGGAAGGAAGTTCAGTTGTGGAACGTGCAGAATAAGTTGGCATTGTTGGGCGTAAGGTGATGTCAGACGCTTCTGCATCAATACCTGTTGCAACAACAGATACACGCATTTTACCAGACAAGTTTTCATCGAATGTGGAGCCAAAGATGATATTTGCTTCTGGATCAACTTCGTTGCGAATACGGTTTGCAGCTTCATCAACTTCAAACAGGGTCATATCAGAACCACCTGTGATATTGATCAAAATGCCACGTGCACCGGCCATAGAAACATCTTCCAATAAAGGGTTGGAAATTGCGGCTTCGGCAGCTGTGATAGCACGGTTTTCACCTTCGGCTTCACCTGTGCCCATCATGGCTTTGCCCATCTCGCTCATAACGGTGCGGATGTCAGAGAAGTCTAGGTTAATCAAACCAGGCATTACCATCAAATCGGTCACACCGCGTACGCCGGAATACAACACGTCATCAGCCATATTGAAGGCATCTGCAAATGTTGTTTTTTCATTCGCAACGCGGAATAAGTTTTGGTTCGGAATGATAATAAGTGTGTCTACATATTGTTGAAGATCATCAATGCCATCTTCTGCAAGACGCATGCGACGGGAACCTTCAAACTGGAATGGTTTTGTTACTACACCGACAGTCAGAATGCCGGAACGGCGTGCGGCCTCAGCAATAACAGGTGCGGCACCTGTGCCTGTGCCACCGCCCATGCCTGCGGTAATGAAAACCATGTTAGCGCCTTCAAGGTCGCTCATAAGTTCTTCAATTGCTTCTTCAGCGGCTGCACGTCCAACATGTGGTTGTGCGCCTGCGCCAAGACCTTGGGTTAATTCTGTTCCCAATTGAACTTTGCGTTCAGCCAAAGAAAATTCCAATGCCTGAGCATCAGTATTTGCAACGATAAATTCAACACCTTCCAGATTTGACTGGATCATGTTGTTAACGGCGTTTCCGCCTGCGCCCCCAACGCCGACTACCACGATGCGTGGTTTAAGTTCTGTAATCGGCGGCGGTGTGGTCAATTTCAAAGCCATTTGAGCCTCCTAGATGCGTGTGTGTTACTCTTGCCAGTTTTATTTGGATTTATTTCATGAATATTTACGAATACTTCGTTCGATTCACGATTCATCCAGTTCTATGGATAAGGTGCTTCGCGCGAATCGCAAAGGACTTTATTCCATTTTTTACAAAAAAGTTTCTTTAACCCAATGTCCGATTCGGTCAAGGACTCCTCCGGAGTCGCGGGTTTTGCTTTTTTCAATGTGGCGGGCATCCCCGCGGTTGTCGACAGCATAAGATAATAATCCCGCTGCGCAGGAAAAAGCAGGGCCGGATGTGGCTTCTGCTAATCCTGTAATTCCAATGGGTTTTGCAACACGTACCTGACGGTTTAAAATGCGTGCGGCAAGTTCTGCGAGGCCCGGCAATTGGCAGGCACCGCCAGTTATCGCAACTTGTGGGCCTGCATAACCTGCTACGCCTGATGCTTCCAGTCGGTCACGAACTAATTCAAGTGTTTCTTCAATACGTGGAGCAATAATTGATACTAAATAGCTTCTTGGGATCGTATTAGGTACATCATGGCTTTCTCCAAGATGGGGAACTTCCAAAATCTCACGATCATCATCTGTGGTTGGCATAGCAGATCCATGACGGCATTTTAATTTTTCTGCTTCATCTAATGGTGTGGATAGGCCACGGGCAATATCATTTGTTACATGAATACCGCCTACAGGTACTGAGTCTGTATGGAGCAGGGCGCCTTCATAAAACACGGCAAAGGAAGTTGTTCCACCACCGAAATCAATCAAAAGCGTGCCAAGGTCGCGTTCTTCTTCTGTTAAGCAAGACAAGCCAGCTGCATAGGCACCGGCCACTAAATCTTTTACACCAAGATGACATCTATTCACACTATGAGCAATATTACGAACAATGGTATTTCGCACATTTACATGATGCATCTTAACGGCAAGTTTCTCACCATGCATGCCGCGTGGATCTTTGATGCTGGCTGTATCATCTACCATAAAGCCAACCGGGATGGCGTGGATCATCTCGTGATCGCGGGATTGACCTTGTGTTCTTGCTTCGTGAAGCAGGCGTTTGACATCCTGATCACGAACGGCGCCGCCACCGATTGACATATCTTTCATAGAAAGATGGCTTTCAGGGCGGGCACCTGCCAAACTAACCACAACATCAGTAATTGTCATACCAGCAATTTGTTCTGCTGAATGGACTGCAGACATAATGGAGTTATAGGCAGCTTCCATATCAACAATTGCGCCATTTTTGACACCGACACTTGCTTGGTGGCTCATCCCTGTGACACGTAAACGTCCATTATTTTCAGTCACAGCGATAAAGCAGCACATTTTTGAACTGCCGATATCTAAAGCTGCGATTGTCTTTTCTGCCGCCAAGGTTCTCTCCACTCTTTTTTAAACGATTGCGACGTTTATAATAATGATATCAATCAGGCGTTCTCTTCACTGCCCAATAACCTTTTCGCACCTGATCCAGTCATTCGGATTATCGTGCGATCCGGTTGTCTTAGATCAATCAACTCAATATCACGGCTTAATAAATCATGATCTTGGATCATAACAGCTAATTTACGCCATGCTTGATGCGGGTTTTCTGCAGGTAAACGCACTGATACTTTATTATCAAGATGCAATGTCCACCGACGATCTCCAACCCAGGCTGCGCCAATAACACGTTTTTGAAGTTCTGGCGTCTGATCAATGATTCTAAGAAGATCTAATGTATGCTGTGGCGCATCTTCGCCTGTTAGAACTTTGAGGTGGGTATATCGTCCAACATCACCTGTGCTAATTTCGGCACCAGATTTATCAACCAATACATATCGATCACCAGATTGCCAAATTGCAACGGGAATACGTTCTGTAAGACGTATCACAATATTATTGGGTAGTTTGCGTTCAACGGATGCTTTTTCAATCCATCCAAGAGCTTCTATGCGTTTACGCGCATCTTCTGGATCAAAGTTGATTAAAGCTTGTCCGCGCTCCACGGCAAGAGCTGCAAGGATGTCAGCGCCAGATGTTTCTTTACGCCCATGAACGAAAACTTCATCCAGAACAAAGCCTGCTTGCATGGAGGCGTGTAAACTTGCTTTTTCAACGCGTTCAATGTGATCCTGAATAATGCCTTGAGACCAGAGATAAGCTGTTCCCCCAGCAGGTAAACCTAATAATGTAGCGACGGTCAGACCAATAAAGACAGGCTTCTTCCAGCTTGCCTGTTTTTTACGACGAGGTGCAGCTTTCTTACGAGATGTTGTTTTTTTAGCAGTTGTTTTTTTTGTGGATTTTATGGATCGCATGCTGCTGCCTCCACCATCCAGCTAACCAGTGCAGGGAAGTCGGTCCCCATTTCATTGGCTTGTTCCGGAACAAGGGAAAGGGCGGTCATACCCGGTTGGGTATTTATTTCCATAACGATCAATTGATCTGTTGCTGGATTATAACGGAAATCAGTACGTGTTACACCACGACAACCTAATACGTTATGCGCTTGAACCGCGTGTTCTTTCATTCTGTCAGCAAGTGAACTATCAACTTCGGCTGGGCAAATATGTGTGGTTTTGCCGTCAGTATACTTTGCTTCATAAGAATAGAATCCTTCATGTGGGCATAATTCTGTAACAGTCAGCGCTTTGCCATCCATAACGGCAACGGTTAATTCTTTGCCATCCACAAATTCTTCAATGAGTGCATCACCAAATGTCCATTCGCTTAGATCTGGTGCAGCTTCATTCTCGCCAACGATATAGACGCCGACACTGGATCCTTCACAAGCTGGTTTAACGACAAAAGGGCGTGGGATTTCGTTTTTACTCTGCCAGTCTCCACTCACAATATGAGCCTCGGGAATTACATTGCCTTTGGCAACAGGAATACCAACAGACTTAAACAATTCTAATGAAGCGGGTTTGTCCATGGCAGTCGAAGATGCTTTTACACCGGAATGGGTATATGGCACGTTTAGGATGTTCAGAACGCCTTGGATGTTACCATCCTCACCATAACGCCCATGTAAAGCATTAAAGACCACATCCGGTTTTACGGCTTCGATTAAGTTAATCAATGCAGATAGATTGGGTTGTAGGTCATGATAGGTGACTTGATAACCTGCTTGTTCTAATGCCTCACCGCAAGCTTCACCTGACGTTAGGGACACTTCACGTTCTGCGGACCATCCTCCCATAAGGACAAGGACATGTTTTTTATTTTCAGTCATTTACTCATCCTTTCCTGAGGTGAAAGAAGTTACTTCTTTATCGCCAATTCGTTTGATTTCCCACTGGAGCTCGACATTAGAATGATTCTTCACCAATTGGCGAACTTCTTCTCCAAGATTTTCTAAATCTTTTGCTGTGGCTGTGCCTGTGTTGATCATAAAGTTACAATGTTGATTGGACATTTGTGCGCCACCAATGGTTAGACCGCGTCCACCAGCTTCATCAATAAGCTTCCAACTGCTATGGCCTTCTGGGTTTTTGAAGGTGGAACCGCCTGTGCGACTTTTGATTGGCTGGGTTTCAGCACGTTTTGTCTGGATATCTTCCATGCGATCACGAATTTCTTGTTCTTGACCAGAGCAACCTTCAAATTCCGCTTTTACAAAAATCCAATCAGACGGAATTGCAGATTTTCTATAACTGAAACCCATATCAGAAAGGTTTAATTCTTTTAATTCGCCCTCTGGTGTAACTGCCCAAGCGCGTTTCAGAATATCTTTGGTTTCGCCACCATAAGCACCTGCATTCATGCGTAAAGCCCCACCAATTGTGCCGGGAATGCCACTTAAGAATTCAAGGCCTTCCACATGGGCACGAGCTGCTGTTCTCGCCACATTTAAATCAAGTGCAGCTGCACCTGCAGTAATTCTTGTTCCTTCTACGGAAATATCAGCAAAAGCCCCGCCAAGGCGTATAACGACACCACGTACGCCCCCGTCACGAACTAAGAGATTTGAGCCAACACCAAGAACGATTACAGGTATATCTTTAGGTTTATTCCTAAGGAAGTCTTGCAGGTCTTCAAGGTCCGCAGGTTTGTATAATACATCCGCTGGCCCACCGACTTGAAACCATGTAACACGAGATAGAAGCGCATTCTCACTGTAGCGACCCCGAACTTTCGGTAATCGATCTAACAGTGAGTTTTGAGTTTCTAGCGCTTCGCTCATTTTTTATCTTACTTTCCGTTTAGTCGTTCATTTAACTGATCGGGCAGGGCGTGCGCCCATTGCGTAATGGAACCGGCTCCAAGGCAGACAACTAAATCGCCTTCTTCTGCTTTATCAGCGATAATACCCGCTAAAGAATCTGGGCCTTCCATTGGTACTACGTCACGATGTCCGCGAGTTTTAAGACCTTGAACCATATGGGATTTATCAGCACCTTCAATCGGTTGTTCTCCCGCTTCAAAAACATCAGCTACGATCACGCTATCTGCATCATTGAAGCAAGCACAGAAATCTTCGAACAAATCTTTAAGACGAGAATAACGATGAGGTTGAACCACTGCGATAACACTGCGTTTGGTAGCTGAACGCGCTGCTTTTAATACCGCAGAAATTTCAACCGGATGATGTGCATAATCATCAATAACTGTTATACCGTTTGTTTCGCCCGTTTTCGTGAAACGACGTTTTACGCCACTGAAAGCAGCAAGGCCTTCTTTGACTTTCTCATCAGAAATTTCCATTTCTAAGCCAACAGCGATCGCAGCAAGTGAGTTTTGAACGTTATGTTCACCATGCATTGGAAGGAAAACGTCTTCGATAATGCGTTCTTCTTGGCCACGTAGTTTGACTTTTACATCAAAATGAACACCGTCAGTGCCAGCTTTCATATTAGTTGCTTGAATATCTGCTTGTGGATTAAAGCCATATGTAATCATACGACGATCAGAAACTTTACCGACCAAAGCTTGCACTTCAGGATGGTCAATGCAGACAGTTGCAAATCCATAGAATGGGATATTTTCTACATAGGTTTTAAATGCGGCGCGTAATGTGTCAAAATCCCCGTAGAAATCCATATGTTCAGGATCAATATTGGTTACGACGGCGATTGTGGCAGGTAATTTGATAAAAGTTCCATCACTTTCATCGGCCTCAACAACCATCCAGTCACCATTGCCTAAACGTGCATTTGTACCATAAGCATTAATAATACCGCCATTGATGACTGTAGGGTCACGATCAGCGCTATCCAAAACTTGTGAGATTAGTGAGGTGGTGGTCGTTTTTCCATGTGTACCGCCAACGGCAACTGACCATTTTAGACGCATGAGTTCAGCCAGCATTTCAGCGCGGCGAACTACGGGAATCAAACTCTCACGTGCGGCATTCATTTCTGGATTATCAGGTTTGATCGCAGTGGAAACAACAACAACAGCTGCACCTTCGACATTTTCCGCCTTATGCCCAACAAATACTTCGATACCGAGGTTGCGAAGACGCGCAACATTTGCATTATCGCTCATATCAGAACCGGAGATTTTGTATCCTAAAGTATGTAATACTTCGGCAATGCCGGACATACCGATACCGCCGATACCTACAAAATGAATACGTCCGATATTGAGAGGGATCTGCATCATTCTTGCAATTCCTTTACCTTCTTGGCAGGTCGTTGTTCACCGCCATTTTTGAGTTGTTCTGAATCAGATTTACCTTCAACCAGATTCATGACCACATCGGCAAGCCTGCTATCAGCTTCTGGCTGTCCAACCTTTTTTGCTGCTTTTGCTGCATGGGTTAACATAACTGGATTTGCAATCAGACTTTGGAGACGATCAGCTAGCATATTCGCATTAAAATCTTGTTGAGGAATCATCCATGCGCCACCCGCATCACAAATTCTTGCGCCATTAGCTGTTTGGTGATCATCTATGGCATGCATATAAGGTACAAGAATGGATGGACGACCAGCTGCTGCTAATTCGGAGATCGTGGATGCGCCTGCGCGACAAATAACCAAATGAGCTTTTTCAAGCTGGTTAGGCATATCACTGATGAATGATTTTAAGGTAGGTGACATATCAATGCTGGCATATTTGTTATGCACATCGTTTAATTGTTCTTCGCGTACTTGCTGAATGATGTTGATTTTATGGCGCAATTCTTCTGGTAAGGCTGCAATAGCTGCTGGAATTACGTCACCAAATATTGCAGCACCCTGGCTTCCACCCACAATCAGGATGTTAATTTTTTCATCGTTGATAGCTTGATAGGGTTTTTCACTCAAAGCAGCCATTTCTGGTCGAACAGGATTACCTGTCCAGCTGGCTTTGGGGATATCTGCGTCTTTCATCATCGCTGTTGCTTCAAAGGAAGCTGCGATTTTATCAACAGATGAAGCTAAAAGACGATTGGCGCGCCCTAAAACAGCATTTTGTTCATGTATAACGGTTTTAAAGCCAAGGCGTGTTGCTGCAATCATAGTTGGTATAGAAGGGTAACCGCCAAAACCAACAACTGCATCGGGTCTCAATTGTTTTAAAATACGGCGCGCTTGGAAGTAGCCTTTTATCAATTTGATAACCGCTTTTACTTTTCCTAGTTTACCTCTACCGGATACTGCGCTGGCACTTACCGTATGAGTTTCTAAATTACCAAGAGTACCGCTATAGGCATCCCCACGACGATCTGTAATCAAAACAAGTTTATAGCCATTCGCTTGTAAACGCTCGGACAAAGCTTGAGCAGGAAAAACATGTCCACCTGTACCACCTGTCGCCAAAACGACGAGCTTTTGTGGGGCTTGGATCATTTAATGAAGCTCCCATTACTGGATTGATAATTTCCCGGACGATTGCGAGTAAGGGCAAGAACCATTCCCATACCAATTGCCATCGCAATTAAGGAAGATCCACCATAAGAAACGAAAGGCAAGGTCATGCCTTTTGTCGGGATTAAGGTCAAGGTCGAACTCATGTTGATCATTGCCTGCAAGCCAAACTGCAATAAAAGACCTGTTACAGCTAGAATAACGAACATATTGTTGCGAGAGAAAATCAAACTAAAGCCACGTAAGACGACAAAGCCATACATGAATAAAATCACCAAGCAGGCGATCAAACCATATTCTTCACCGGCAACGGCTAAAATAAAATCGGCATGTCCATCAGGTAATACATTTTTTGCAGTTCCATTGCCCGGGCCCATGCCTAAAACACCACCGTTGCTAAAGGCTTCCATAGCACGATCCACTTGATAGGTGTCACCTGATGCAGGGTCTAAAAAACGATCAATCCGGCTTTGTACATGTGGGAAAAAGAAATAAGCAGATGCAATGCCTACAACCATCATGATTAAAAGGCTCAAGACGATAACTAATGGCAAGCCGGCCAAAAAGAATTGAACTCCCCAAATCGCAGATACAATGACGGTTTGGCCAAAATCAGGTTGCGCCATTAAGAGCGCGACCATAAATAAATATAAGCCTGACGCCATCCAGAAACCTGGTACTTTTTCGCCCATGCGCTGGGCGCTAAACATAGTCGCAGCAACGACGGCAAAGGCAGGCTTTAAAAATTCACTTGGTTGTAAATTGATACCTGCGACACGGATCCAACGGGTTGCCCCTTTAATTTCTGAGCCAAAAGCAAGTGTGGCAAACATCATAACAATGGAAAAGAGCAGTAGAATACCAGCCAAACGCTTGATGTTTTTAAGATCGAGTAGGGATATAGTCAGCATTAGCATCACCGCAGGAACAACCATAACGGCTTGTTTGCGGATAAAAAACATGCTGTCTGCGCCAATACGCTCTGCAACACTAGGACTAGCAGAAGCGGTTAATACCAAGCCAAAGCCTGCTAAAACGATAAAGCAGAACAAAGTCCAACGATCGACTTCCCACCACCAGCGGCCTAAAATCGAGGTGTCATTGCGTGCGATATTCATTAGGCTGTCTCCTCAATCAGGATCTGGCGTGATGAAGCAGGCAGAGCTTTAACAATGTCGCAGAAAGCTTTGCCTCTGGTTTCAAAATTTGTGAATTGATCAAAGGAGGCGCATGCTGGGCTTAGCAACACCACGGCACCTTTTTCTTGATCCGCTTTTGCTTGTTCAAAAGCTGCTTTGACAGCATTTTCCATATCACCGGAATTTTCACAATTGAATTTATCCGCAAAAGTACTGTTTAAATTTTTAGCAGCTTCACCAATGAAATAACCTGTTTGGATTTGTCCAATATAGGGTTCAAGTAAGTCATATCCGCCATCTTTTTCAACACCACCAGCAATCCAGTAAATCTTCGGATAGCAAGCGAGTGCTTTGGCTGTTGCCTCGGCATTGGTGGCTTTGCTGTCATTCACAAAGGCAACATTATCCAGAATTGCAGCCATTTGTTGACGATGCGGTAGGCCGGGATAATTGCAGATAGCATCGCAAATGCTTTTTGCATCTAAACCTAAACGGCGGCAGATTGCATAGGATATAGCCGCATTTTGTTGATTATGATTACCCGGTAATGTCGTTGCGACAGAGAGGTCTAATACTTTCTGTGGTTCTTCGCCAATGGCATCAAAAAGATGATTGTCTTTGACGTAAATTGCGGTGTTTTCATCTGCATGACTGCTAACAGGCAATAATGTTGTATCTCGGTTAAACAGAGATGCAGCTAAACCTTGCATTCGATCGTCATCAACGGCAATGATCGCTGTGTGGTCTTTATTTTGCCCGTCAAATAAGCCAAGCTTTGCCTGAACATATCCATCCATACCGCCGTGACGGTCCAGATGATCTGGTGAGATGTTAAGTAAAACAGAAATGTTAAATGGAAGCGATGGCGTAAGTTCGATTTGGTAGGAAGACATTTCCAATACATAAACACCATCATTGCCCAAAGGTTCCAAATCAAGGACGGGGATGCCCAAATTACCACCGATTTGTACCTTTGCACCACATGTTTTCAGGATATGACCAACCAAAGCGGTGGTCGTAGATTTTCCATTTGTACCTGTAATACCAATGAAGGTAGCTAAAGGGCAGGCATCTTTCAAAAGGCTAATGTCGCTCATTAAAGGAATATTATTAGCCTTTGCCAATTCTGCCACAGGATGCGGTTGCGGCAGAGTATGTGGGATACCGGGGCTCCAGACGCAGGCCACGATTTCTTGCCAGAGTGGCGCGTCGGTTAATTGTTTACATGTAGCACCACAATCTTCAGCTTTTTGGCGCAACTCTTGCTTCTCATCCCAACAGATCACATTGGCACCGCCGCGGCACAAAGCTGCGACGGCACTTAGACCTGAGCGACCTAAGCCCATAACGGCAACAGTTTGACCTGTATATTTGGTAACGGTTATTGCCATGATGAAAAGCTTTCTTTCCTTAAGTTCTTTTTCTTAACGTAATTTCAAGGTTGCCAAACCGATCAAGGCCAAGATGGCTGCAATGATCCAGAAACGAATAACAATTGTTGATTCTTCCCATCCTTTTTTCTCAAAGTGATGATGAAGTGGCGCCATGGCAAATACGCGTTTGCCTGTCGTTTTGAAGGAAATAACTTGAACGATCACAGAGACTGTTTCTAAAACAAATAAGCCACCGATAATTGCCAATACAATTTCATGTTTTGTGACAACACTTAAGGCACCTAAAGCACCACCAAGGCTAAGGGAGCCAGTGTCACCCATAAACACCATTGCAGGCGGTGCGTTAAACCATAAGAAACCAAGGCCGGCTCCAAAGATTGCCCCACAGAATACCGCTAATTCACCACTTCCGGGCACTGAATGCAGCTGTAGATATTCTGAATAACCCGCGTGACCCACAAAATAAGCAATGAGACCAAAGCAAATTGCTGCGATCATAACGGGTACAATTGCCAAGCCGTCGAGGCCATCCGTCAGGTTTACGGAATTTGAGGCACCTACCATGACAAACATTGCAAATGGAATAAAGAACCAGCCAAGATCTAATAGGAAATCTTTGACGAATGGGAAGGCCAAACTTGTGCTAACGCTATCTGCGGTAATGGATTGATACCAATAAGCTGCTGTGCCGGAAATTAGGATTTGGAATAAAAGCTTTAATTTTCCCGGTAATCCTTTGGAATTTTTCTTAGAAACTTTTAAATAGTCATCAGCAAAACCGATGCCACCAAAACCCATTGTTACAAGTAACACAATCCAGACATAGCCATTACGTAAATCTGCCCAAAGGATGGTGCTGAAAGACAAGGCGAATAAAATCAAGAAGCCACCCATGGAAGGTGTGCCTGCTTTTTTCAAATGCCCTTCCGGTGTGTCTTCGCGCACGTTACTTGCACCATGTTGTTTTACGCGAAGCCAATTGATGATCTTTGGCCCAAAGATAAAACTGAGGATCAAGGCCGTCATAATGGCGCCCCCGGTCCGGAATGTTAGATACCGGAACAAGTTGAAGATCTGATAATCTTCAGCAAGTGGGAAGAGCAGGTTATACAACATGGCTATGAACCTCTTTTGGTTTCAAATTCATCGCGCCTGTCGGCGTTTTTATGGGTGTTTTATCCTGAGATGCAGCGTCAGATAAGGCGATAAAGGCGTCGGCCACTGGCACCATTTTGCTACCGAGTGAACCTTTGATAAGTAGGATGTCGCCATCTTCCAAATCTGAGAGAACTGCGTCGAATAATGTTGAACTGTCTTTTGCATGAAGGCGTTGCATCGATGTAGGCAAAGCCTTGTACATTTCCCCCATCAACGGACCACAACAATAGACTGCATCAATCTGACGTGATTCCAACTCTTTTGCCAGTGCAATATGTAGGGAGGAGCCTGTTTCGCCTAATTCCAGCATATCGCCTAAAATTGCAATGCGTTTTCCGTGTGTTAGCGGCATATCTGCCAATACTTTGAAGGCAGCTTTCATTGCTGGTGGGCTGGCATTGTAACTTTCATCAACCAAGATAGCTGTACCGTTGTCTTCAAGCGGGATGATATGCCGTTGGCCGCGACCTTTACTTGGTTTCCAATTTTTAAGGCCGTTTAAGGCTTTTGTGACATCTTCACCCAGAATATCAACAGCACCTAAAATGCACAGACTGTTAGTTGCCCAGTGATCACCCGGCATTTGGATGGAAAAACTCTCACAGTGTTTTTTATAAAGACATGTTACATCGGTGGAGGTTGTTTTGAATTCTGTATCAACTTGTCGATAAGTGGCATCTTCATGTTTTCCAAAACTTAAAACATTTTCAAATGCCACACCTGTATCACGTGCACGTGCACGTAGGTGATGGAATAGCGCGTGTTCACGTGGTAACAGGCAAACACCATCGTCACCTAATCCGTCAAAAATTTCCGCCTTTGCATCTGCAATACCTTGAATTCCATGGAAGAATTCAAGATGCACTGGTGCTACCGTTGTAATGATTGCTAGGTCTGGTTTTGCGAGCTTCGATAAAGGGCGAATTTCTTCAGCATGGTTCATGCCGATTTCTAGAATGGCAAAATCTGTGTCTGCTGGCATACGGCTCATAGTTAAAGGTAAGCCATATTCGTTGTTTAGATTACCCTCTGTCGCATGGGTTTTTCCGAGTGCTGTGAAAGCACAACGTAAGCCTTCTTTAGTCCCTGTTTTTCCAACTGAACCTGTAATTGCGATAACTTTTGCTTTTGTACGGAAACGTGCGCCCGCAGCTAAATCATATAAAGCTTGCGTTGTATCTGTTACGACTAACAGGGGAAGGGGGCAGTCTTTGAAATCACCGATTTTACTTTCGGCGATTACAGCGGCTGCCGCACCTTTTTCTTGCGCCATTGCGATATAGTCATGCCCATCATTATTTGGACCTTGGATCGCAATGAATAATCCGTCTTTTTCAATCTTGCGACTGTCAATTGAGACACTGTGTGCTTCCCACTGGGCGGTACTTTTCCCAGAAGTAAACGTTTCGGCTTCGCTGGATGTCCATAGTGGGATATTCATAGACTTTCCTCCGCCAGTTTAATCGCTTTTCGCACTTCTTCTGCGTCGTCGAATGGCAATGTTTTATCGCCAACAATTTGTCCTTGTTCATGACCTTTTCCTGCGACAATTAAGATGTCGCCTTGTTTGAGTGATTTGACTGCCATTTGAATTGCGGTTGCACGTCCGCCGATTTCCACTACGTTTGGGCATTCAGCTGTAACATCAGCACGGATATCTGTTGGATCTTCGCTACGTGGATTATCGTCGGTAAGAATAGCTATATCTGCATTTTCCAAGCATGCTTTACCCATCAAAGGGCGTTTTTTACGATCACGATCCCCACCACATCCAAAAACAACATGGAGATTATTTTCTGTATGGGGGCGGATTGTGTTAAGTACCGTTTTAAGCGCATCTGGTGTATGGGCAAAATCAACAAAGATATCGGCTCCATTAAAAGATCCAATCTTTTCCAGACGTCCACGAACGCCTTGTAAGTTCGCCAGTAAAGGGGCAACTTTTCTAGCTTCAACACCTGTGGCCATGATCATACCGAGGGCGCAAAGCGCATTTTCAATCTGAAACTTACCCGGTAATGGGAAAGCAATTTCAAATCGTTCTCCCATAATATCCAAAATGAGATCGTAACCGGTTCCTGTGGCTTTTACGTCTTGGCAACGGATTTGTCCGTGATTGATGCCATAAGCTAAAATTTTAAATCCGCGTTCCTGCCCAATATTCTGGATGGCGTCATATTCGGCAGCTGCCGTGTTAACAACCGCGGTACCGCCTTTTTCCAACAATTCATCGAATAGACGCAATTTGCTAGAGCGATAAATTTCCATGGAACCATGATAATCAAGATGATCTTGGGTCAGGTTGGTGAAGGCTGCGACTTTGAAGCTCAACCCATCAAGGCGATACATGTCTAATCCATGGCTGGAAGCTTCCATCGCTACATGATTGACGCCTTCTTGTTGCAATTCATGCAATGCTTTATGCAAATCAACTGGATCGGGAGTTGTTAATCCATATCCACCTTCATGTCCCGGAGCAACGACTCCTAGGGTCCCAATGCTTGCGGCCGGCTTATCTAACATCATCCATAATTGACGTGTGAAATCCGCGACGGAGCTTTTACCATTAGTTCCGGTAACGGCGACAGCAGTTGAAGGTTGTGGTTGATAAAATTCCGCTGCGAGTTTTGCAAGTCGGCGGCGAGGATTGGAATCTGTGATGATGGCAATTTCTTCGGGAAGTTGACTGTCATCTAGATCATGGGGGGCTAAGATGGCTGTAGCACCTTTATCCAGAGCGCTAGGAATGAAATCACGACCATCCAATTGTGTACCTGGGATGGCAGCAAATAAATAACCTGGTTTGATCGCACGACTATCGGCGGTCATGCCTGCCAGATTTAACTTTGAGATGTCGTCCATTCGAACCATTTTCATACTTTCTGTATCTATAATGTCGCGTTTCTTGCTCTTAAATTAATTTCCTAAGTGTGACTATCCTGTGGCAGCTTCAGGGCAAGTTCACGATTTACTTCTTCTGAAGTCGGATCAATCGGTGTAACGCCAAGAATAGGGGCTGCACGGGTCACAATTTGCTTAATGATAGGGGCTGCAACCCAACCACCTGTGGCATAACCAAAAGTCTTCTTATTTCCCTTGGGCTCATCCAGCATTACATAAACCACATATTTCGGCTTATGCATTGGGAAAGCGGCTACATATGAGGAAATACGTGCACGATCTGCATACCCACCCGTTGCTTTTACCTTATCTGCAGTACCTGTCTTGCCACCTACAAAATAGCCAATTGCATTTGATTTTTTGCCGGAACCAGCAATGTTATTTGCACGCATCAATTTGCGGATGGCTTTGGAGCTGCGTGCAGAAATCACGCGTGTGCCTTTTGGCTTTGTATCTTGCATGATCAAAGATGGTTGATAATGTGTGCCGCCATTAACCATGGAAGCAACACCTGCCGCTACATGCATTGGACTAACAGCGATACCATGACCATAGGAAATGGTTACCATATTAATCGGGCGCCATGTTTTTGGATATTGTGGACGGCCAACTTCTGGCAATTCAACAGGTGAAGGGGACAGCATACCGATCTTTTGAAGGAAATCTTTTTGATAGCCAGCCCCAAAAGCTTCTGCCATTTTTGCAGACCCGATATTGGAGCTGTAAATAAATACCTCTGGTAAAGACAGGACGCGGTTTTTACCGTGATAATCATTAATGGTAAAGCGTGCGATACGAATTGGTTTGGATGCATCGTAACTGCTGCTCATATTTGCAGTTCCAGATTCCAATGCCATGGCCGAATTGAAAATTTTAAATGTAGAACCTAACTCATAAACACCTAATGTGGTGCGATTGAAGTGTGATTCCACAGATGCTTTACCCGGTTGGTTTGGGTCGAAATCAGGCAAAGATACCATAGATACAACCTGACCATTATTGGCATCAAGGACGATAGCGCTGCCACCAATAGCCTGAAACTCAGTCATTGCCTTTTGGACTTCATCGCGCACGATATGTTGTACACGGCCATCAATGCTTAAACGTAAAGCTTCGCCTTGAGATGTTAGTGTTTCTTCAAAACTTTTCTCAAGACCAGAAATTCCTTTGTTATCCACATTTGTATAGCCCAAAACATGGGCCATTAAATTACCTTGCGGATAGACACGGCTTTCCTGTGTTCGGAACTCTAGTCCCGGAATGCCCAACGCGTTAATTTTCTGTTGTTGTGTCGGTGTAATGCGACGATCAACCCAAACGAATTTGGCTTTGCGGCTCAACATCTTATACAGCTTTGCCACCGGAATATCCGTCAAAATCTGACCAAGCTTCTCGGCAGAATCTTGAGGATCCATAATTTTACGTGGATCAGCCGCCAAAGAGACTGTTTTAACAGTGGTTGCGACTAACATACCCGTACGATCAACAATTGGGGCACGATCAAAGGTAAGGTTTTGTGATTGAGAAATGTTACGTGTTTTAGGCTCACTCACATTGCTTAAGGCCATCACGTCAATCATGCGAAAGCCAATACCTGTAAAGGCAAGCGCCATGAGAGCGCCTGTGATCATTAGGCGGGTACGGCCGGTCTCTAATGCTTCTGTCTGTTGTCCTTGCAGGGTCGCCTGACGTTTCAGATCACTCAAAGTCATCCGTTTGACAGGCTTTGTGGTGTATCCCAGCTTTTTCCAATGAGACAGAATCATTCAGTGCCTCCATTATGAGAAATAGAGGTTGCTTGAGTGGTATTTGTAACTGTGGCGCTGGACGGTGTTACTTTTTCGTCCTCAATGCGAAATGGCAAAGTTTGGAAAGATACAAACTGACGTGCCTCAACAGGTTGCATTTGTGGCAATAGGTTTTCCGTCAATTTTTGAATACGATCCGGACGATTGAAATAACTCCATTCCGCCTGCAACATATGAATGTTTTCTTGTTCTTTGATAATCTGACGGTTCAGGTTCACTAATTTATCTTCTAATGCTTCCACTTGAAGTGTGACATAGAAGAGGCCAGATGCAGCAATGATGAATCCAATAACCCAGCAAACGATAATGGTCATTCTCATTTGATTTCTCCCCATGCATCAGCTTCGGTACGGATCGCCGCACGTAGCTTGGAAGAACGTGAGCGCGGATTTTCTTTGATTTCATCGTCCTGCGGAGGTAAGGCGCGCTTGGTCAAAACATTAAAACTCGGTTGTTTTAATTTGCTTTCATCAATTGGTAGGTATCGATTAGTACCGCTACCGCTTACCTTATTGCGATCGCGTAGGAATTGTTTAACACGGCGGTCTTCAAGGCTGTGGAAAGATACAACAACCAAACGACCATTCGGCGCCAATAATTCTTCTGCAGCTGATAGGGCGCGATCTAATTCGCCTAACTCGTCATTTACTTCGATGCGAAGGCCTTGGAAAGTACGTGTGGCAGGGTCGATACCATCATTTGCTTTTCGCACAACGGATCGTACGATATCAGCTAGCTGTAAGGTCGTTTCAATAGGGCTGTCTTGACGTGCTTTTTCAATAGCACGCGCCACACGACCTGCATGACGTTCTTCGCCATAATCACTGAAAATGCGCGCCATTTCACGCCATTCCCATGTGTTTACAATATCTGCTGCTGTTGGCCCCGTGTCACCCATTCGCATATCAAGTGGGCCATCTTCACGGAAAGAAAAACCGCGCTCAGCTACATCTAATTGTGGTGAGGACACACCTAGATCCAGCACGATACCGTCTAGCTGCCCAATACCTTTGTCTGCAAGCAAGTCTTTCATATCGCCAAAACAGCCAAGTAACATTTTCAGGCGACCATCAAATTCTTCAACGATTGGTTTTGCACGTTCATGGGCAGTCGGATCACGATCTACCGCATAAAGGGTACAATCTGCTGCTTCTAAAATGGCGCGACTATAACCACCTGCACCAAAAGTACCATCCAGATATACTTCACCTGCCTTAGGCTCCATATACTGAACCACTTCGCGCAACATTACAGGGTAGTGAACTTGCTGGGCAGACATTAGCGTTCCCCTCTCGGTTTTAGTTTGAGGGTCATGCCTTTTGCACGTTGCTTCTTAATTGGTGCGCGTTCGGCGTAATTATCTGGGTGCCAGATTTGAAAGCGTTGGAACATACCAACAAATGTTGCGCGCCCTTCAATTTCCGCATAATCGCGAAATTCAGCAGGCAGAACAAAACGACCAGTGCTATCGAAAGAAACACGACGGGCTTCTGAGGCGATATATGTCAAACCGTCTTCTTCTTCGGAAAACATATCTGCTTGCTCTTCGATGCTTTCTTCCACGCGTTGCATGAAACGATCGTCACAAGCTTCTAAACAGTCAAGATTAGGGGAGGGGAAGACATAAAAGCTGACTTCGTCTTGGCGTTTCAGAACGTCGCGGAAATCCGCCGGTAAGGAGGCGCGCCCCTTATCGTCTACTTTCCCTTCAAATGTCCCTGTAAAACGGGCCATTACACTCTTCCCAGTTCTGTTTAGCCAATTCCTTGTTGAAGTCATAAGACTTCTACCCATATGTAATGGGAATATAATCAATATCATGGGAATCTATGGGTTGTCAATGGGAAAGCTAGGATTTCTGCGGGTTTCAGATATATATGTTTTGAGGAAAGATGTGTCTATATATTGTGTTTTGATTAGTGTTTTTATCTGTATGTAGTGTTGTTGGGGTCGTTGTGTAAGTTTGCCCATAACTTCCCACGAATTTTTCCATGGGAAGGCATGGGAAGTTATGAATGGAGGGTGATAGGAATTTAATCAGATGGAGATTGAGCATAAAAAAACACCCTCAACTTGTGAGTTGAGGGTGTTTTAAAAAACGAATATTTTAAGATTTAGCCGGTTTCAACATCATATCCACGTTGCGCCCAACCAAGAATGCCTTCTTCCATATGGACGACATTCTCGTATCCTACTTCAAGAAAAAGGCCGAAGTAATCCGTGGTGCGGTTTTCCGCTGCGACAATGGAATATTGCTGTTTTTCCGTCTGCTGGCGGGAATGTGCTATCAGAGAAACGAGTAAGGGGGGCATGTACTGCACCAGGAATTTTTCCTGCTGCCCATTCTTCATCTTCACGTACGTCAATTAAGAAACCTCGGCCTTCATCAATAAGAATTTTGGCTTCTTCTGGATTAATTCCAACCACTTCAAATTCAATACTCATAATCTTAAATCCTGTTCAATTTCTTGGGCCAATTTATAGTTTGGATAGGGCGTTGCTTATATCTTGGATGAGATCGTCTGCATTTTCCAGTCCAATTGAAATGCGTACCATACCATCTGTAATGCCCATGCCAGCACGTTCTTCATCGCTTAGACGTTGATGTGTTGTCGTTGTTGGATGTGTTGCTAAGCTTTTTGAATCCCCAAGGTTGTTGGAAATTGAAATGATTTGAAGGGCGTTTAAGAATTTAAAGGCTTCTTCTTTTCCGCCTTTCAAATCCAAAGTCACAACACTACCACCATGTCCCATTTGGGATTGAGCAAGTGCTTTTTGTGGGTGGCTGTCTAATAAAGGGTAGAGAACGCGATTTAGTTTCTCATGTCCTTCAAGGGTTTCTGATACCTTGAGGGCGGAACTACTCATCCGTTCAACGCGCAATGGTAATGTTTCCAGTCCTTTAAGCAGTAACCAAGCGTTAAAAGGGCTGATGCATGGGCCTGTATGGCGAATAAATGGCGTTACTTTTTCTTTCAAGAACTCTTCGGTGCCTAAAATTGCGCCACCTAAGCAGCGACCTTGTCCATCAATGTGTTTGGTCGCGGAATAAACAACTACATCTGCACCTAACTCTAACGGCTTTTGGTTGCCGGGTGTGGCGAAGACATTATCAACAATTACAATTGCGCCCGCCTTATGAGCAAGTTCTGAAACTTTAGGAAGGTCAATTACTTCCAGTGTTGGATTAGATGGTGTTTCAAGGAATACAACTTTGGCTGGCTTGCTTAAGGCTTCTTCCCATTGGTCGATATCAGTACCGTCAACAAAATCTGTATGAACACCACCACGTGGTAGGAGTTCAGATAGAATGAATTGGCAAGACCCAAACAAGGCTTTGGAGGCTACAATGCGGTCACCTTTTTGTACGGAGGCAATCAAGGCGTTGTATACGGCAGACATGCCGCTTGCTGTGGCGAAGCAACCTTCGGCGCCTTCAAGCTTTGCAAGGCGGTTTTGGAAGGTGGCAACTGTTGGATTTGCATATCGGCTGTAGACAAAACGGGTGCCATCGGATTTGAAGGCATGTTCCGCTTCTTCGGCAGATTCATAGACATATCCGGATGTCATAACGATGGATTCAGCTGTCTCCATGAATTGAGAGCGATTAATGCCTTCGTGAATAAGGGCTGTTTCCGGGTGCCATTCGTATGAATCTGCCATTGGTTTAATCCTGAATTATTTGGTATTTAATATGGATCGTACAATATAAAGAACGCTCGTTCTGTCAATCGAATTTTATGTTGCGATATGTTTTTTTTTGTGCTTTATATCGAACGTCAAAAAGATAAAGATATCATATCAGATGCAAAAAATCAGGAAAGTCCCTATGTCAGAAGAAAATGAAATTCCGAAAATTGGCCGTAAAGTCCTACGTTTACGTCAAGCTTATAAAATGAGTTTGGATGATCTTGCTAATAAATCCGGTGTTTCTAAATCTGTTCTCTCACAAATTGAACGAGATCAAAATAACCCAACACTTTCTACGATCCATCGTATATGTGTTGCATTAAATGTGACGGTTGAAGAATTGCTTCGTAAAGAGGCAAGCCCGCGCGTTTTTGATGTAGTTGCAGATAATGCAACCCCTGTTATTCACAGTGAAGATGGTAAATGTTCTTTACGCATCTTGGGGCCTATTCATACAGTGAACTGGTTGCAATGGTATCATGTAACTGTTGAACCCGGTGGGCGCTTATTTTCTGAAGCACATGATCTTGGAACATTGGAAAATGTAACTGTGCTGGATGGATGCCTAAAGATTGAGACGGGCGAAGATTCCCATTTGGTGTATGCTGGTGAAACCATTCGATATCCTGCTGATAAAGATCATATTGTAGTTAATGACAGTGATATCGTTGCTACTGGCTTGATGGTTGTGGTATTAGGGCGCCCGATGTAGCGCAATAGTTTGTCTTTAGAAAAGCTTCGAGAAATGGTTATTCGTCTCTTTC
Source organism: Curvivirga aplysinae (assembly GCF_009711445.1). Taxonomy (GTDB): domain Bacteria; phylum Pseudomonadota; class Alphaproteobacteria; order UBA8366; family Aestuariispiraceae; genus Curvivirga; species Curvivirga aplysinae. The sequence goes on from NZ_SMMC01000203.1 coordinate 36,841, forward strand.
TTGCAAATCTTGTCCCAATCACTGTAATATATCCATAATATATATTCAGACGTTATTCCAAATGAGCAGGGGTTTCTCATGGAAATAAAAGAAAAGCTGGCCGATCAAGCTTATCGGAAGCTTGAAGAAATGATTGTGACGCTCAAATTACGTCCCGGTAGTATTTTGAGCGAGCCAGATTTATGTGAGCGTTTAGAGATTGGTCGCACGCCTGTTCGCGAAGCATTGCAAAGATTATCAACTGATCGTTTGATTTCAATCCAGCCGCGCCGTGCTATGATCGTAAGTGAGGTCAGCGCGTCAGAGATGTTACGTGTTTTGGAAGTGCGTAGGCCGCTTGAATTGTTGATAGGTGAGTTGGCTGCAAATAGGGCCGATGAACAAGAACGAGCGTCTTTGGAAAGAGTTGCTGCTGAAATTGCAAAGGCAGCTGAAGATCATGATGTAGATGAATTTATGCGTGCGGATAAGCGTTTTGATATAATTCTGGGTGAGGCCTCTAGAAATCATTATGCATTTAAATCATGTATGCCACTTCAAAGTATGAGCCGCCGTTTCTGGTATTATTATCAGGGCCAGTCAGAATTAAATACGTCGGCGCAAATGCATCGTGCGATGATGCTGGCGATTGCATCTGGGGAGGTCGAGAAAGTGAAAAGTACCATAACGGAGTTTATGGATTATCTTGAAACTGCAGTTCGCAAGGTTCTTTAAAAAAAGCCGCTCAATTGAGCGGCTTTTTTTCTTAGTTTGATTGTCGAATATTTCCAAGGAAGTTTTCAACATTATCATTGAGTGCTTGGCTTTCCTCATCAACCTGACCTACGCCATCCAATACTTGTCGCATTGAATCACTAACGTTGCCGAGATCTTGGGTGATTTCTTGAACACGATTGGCAATCTCGGAACAATGTTCTGCACTTTGTGTTACTGTACTGTTAATTTCATGTGTAGCAGAGCCTTGCTCCTCAACCGCGGTGGTGATTTCCGCTGAAATCGCATCAATCTGTTTAATCACATGATCGAAGCCTTCTGCTGTTGCGGCGGCTCCTTTTACTTCAACCTGGATATTGGCAATCAATGTGTTGATTTCTTCTGTGGCACTTGTTGTTTGGTTCGCAAGAGATTTCACCTCATTCGCCACCACAGCAAAACCTTTGCCCGCTTCACCCGCACGAGCAGCTTCAATAGTTGCGTTTAATGCCAATAAGTTAGTTTGTTCAGCAATAGAACTGATGAGTTCTGTCACTTCTTCAATCTTCTTGGAGGCTTCTTCCAATCGACCCACATTACCATTCATTTCCTCGGCACGTTTAACCGCTTCATGAGAAACGGTAGCATTGCGTTCCACTTGGTGGCCGATTGCAGATACAGATGCGGATAGTTCTTCTACGGCACTGGCTACAGAAGAAATATCATTTGCCATGACATTGGTTGCTTGATTGACTTCATTCGCTTCATCTTGAGTGCGCGCAGAAAGTTTTTGCATCTCTACCGCACGTCCACGCATGTCACCAACATTGCTGGAAAGAACAGAAATGCTTTGTCCAACAGAAGAATCGAAATCATCAGCCATTCTTATAGCTGCTTGACGTTTTTCTTCTTCATTACGTTGTTTTTCTGTTTCTTGTGCAGATTTTAGAGCCTCAGCTTCACGAGACACATTGCGTAATACAGCCAGAGCATGTCCCATTTTTGCCAGCTCATCATTGCCTTCACGATAAATGCTGGCATTTAGATCACCTTCGGCCAATTTTTGCATTGAATCCAGTAACATATGAATGCGACTAATAATACTTCTACCGACATATAGCCAGCCAATCGCAATTGCTATGAGGAGAGAGATCACGGCAATTACGATCAAAGTGGTCAGGGTTGTCGTCGCAAGTGCATATGCATTTTGGGCGGCGGCGGCAGTATCGTTTTCTACATCTTCAACGAAAGACTGAACTTTTGCAGATAAGTTTTCTGCGATCAGATTGTTTGCTGATAGAATTTCCTGTGCTTCAGTAAGGGTTGCAAATTGAGCTTTTCTAATTGTGTAAACTTGGGTTGTTTCATCGCCTCTGACGCCCATCGTCAAAAGCTCTTTGAAAGTGGCTTTTAACTTTGGTGCTTCCTTTATTTCCTCAATCACAGAAAGTGGGGTCGCCATAACAGACAAATTTTGTGCAAACAGATTTTCCAGTTCCGCAAGTAATTCAGGATTTGTTGTCTGTGCACTTTCAGCAATGACACCGATAAGGAACTGCCCCGTAGAACGAAACTCAAAGATTGATCTTTGTGTGTTTAGAATTTTTAAACCTGTTGCTTCCTGATCGGAAACGGAAATATCTAATTCTTGACCAGCTTTAACTTGTTCTTCAACATCACCTAAAGCCTCTTTCCAGTCATCAACCAAATCAAAATATTGAATGCGTAAAGGAAGTAGGAAAGGATTGGTATCTGTATCGATACTTGTACGTAATTTTGCCAGCTTCTCTGTAATAGTATTCACATGCCCTTGAAGAGTGTGCCTCGTGCCAACAAGTTCAGCTAGCTTTTGTATGTTTGGTTCAAATATCGCCAGATCTTCCGCAATGCTTTGAAGTGTTGAGTTATCTGGATTGTTTTCCAATAATTGATCCAAAAGATTTTGGGCTTCACTAACTGTCGCTTGAATTTGTGAGAGGCTTGCTTCTTTTTCTTCCAGATTTGTAGCTGCATTTAGTTGCGGTGTCGCTGCCGCTAAAGATGTGGTTACATTGGATAGATTTAGCGCCTGTGTAATAGCAGGCACATTTGTCTTGATTAAATCATTTTGCGCGTCGGTTAGATTGTTGATGCTCACCCAGCTTACTGCGCTGATAATGACAGTTAAACCTGACACTAAAGAGAAGGCCGAGATTAGGCGTTTTCCAATGCCAAACTTAGAAGGCTTTAATATTTCCCCATCACCCATATTATTGTTTTTCATTATCCGTTTCCTGTTGATGCATTATTGTCGTTTTAAATTATATAAATTAGCGAATTGAGTCTGGTATAAATTTTTGGCGCTACATGTCAAGTTTATGGCGTTTATAGCGTAAAAAAGCAGGGTGCTATAATTTTTCATTTTTTCGGGCGGAGCGAATATTTATCATATTTCCACATAAAGTTATAAACGCCCCGATAAAAAGCCATACGTCAACAGTTTCATTATAAACGAGGTAACCAATAGCAGTCACAAGCGGGAGGCGCATAAAGTCCATTGGGACGACGACAGTGGCATCTGCATGTCTAAAAGCATGTGCCAGACAATAATGGGCAGAAAGAGCTGTGCTCCCAAGAATGATCAGCCAGAACCAAGTGTATAATGAAGGCCAAACCCAATCATCCAATGCAGGGAAAAAGCTAATTGGAAGCTGAATAGCAATCATGTAAAAAATAATACAAAGTGGACTATCAAATGAAGTTAAATGTTTGGTCATCGAGTGGGAGATAGCATATCCAATAGCACTGATTAAAACGGCAAGAGATGCATAATTTATAATTTCCGCACCTGGTTTGATGATGATTAAAATGCCTGCGAAACCAAGTGTGATAGCAATGATTTTAGAGGGGGTTAGCGCTTCTCACCAAGAAACATAACTGCCATGACAGCAATCCAGATTGGCGTCGTAAATTCAATAGCAAACACTTCTGCCAAAGGAATAACTGCTATCCCAAAGAACCAACCATATTGCCCAACGTAATGGGCAAGATTGCGAAAAATATGTAGTTTTAATTTGGTAGTGCGCACTTGCCCCCAGCCAAAATAGCTCAAAAGAGTAGAGACTATTACAAAACCTACGATGCTTCGAAAAAATAGAATTTGAAATGTATTTAATTCTGCGGCTGCTTCACGCCCACCAACAGCCATAATCATGAAAGAGATCAGCGCTCCTGCGGTCCATAAAGCTGCAAGATAGACATTTTGATTCTGAGGCATAAGAACTTCTTTCATTTGGAAATTTTGTAAAGTTATCAATTATTCGCATATTACAGTATTGAACAGTAACTCTTTTGTTTGGCAAGGAATTGTGACAATTACGCACAAGAATTTACTTTACCCTTACTAATATATCAGTAATATATCAAATGTATTAAGATGAAATCGTTACTGGCGAAGGAAAATAAATGGCGAGACATGTTTTTGAATGTATTGACGGCCACACATGTGGGAATCCTGTCCGAGTAGTCAAAACGGGCGGCCCTGATCTTAACGGGGATACAATGTCAGAGCGCCGTCAGCATTTTTTGGCTGCATATGACTGGATCAGAACCGGTCTCATGTTTGAGCCACGCGGTCACGATATGATGTCTGGTTCAATCTTGTATCCACCTTGTCGTGAAGATTGCGATGTCGGCATTCTTTTTATTGAGACAAGTGGCTGTTTACCTATGTGCGGCCATGGCACGATTGGCACGGTAACAATAGCGTTAGAGCATGGATTGGTAACGCCAAGGGAACCTGGTGTATTGCGTTTGGATACGCCAGCGGGTTTGGTTGTTGCTGATTATGAAATGAATGATGATGGTTTGGTTGAATGGGTGCGTATTCGAAATGTTGCAAGCTTCCTACATTCTGAAGGTTTGGATATTGAGTGCCCTGAACTAGGGCATTTAAAGGTTGATGTTGCTTATGGTGGGAATTTTTACGCTATCGTTGGGCCACAAGATAACTTCAGAGATATGGCGGATTATTCCGGCGGAGACTTGATCCGTATGAGTTTGAAATTGCGGAATTTACTTAATGAAAAATATGAGTTCGTTCATCCAGAAAATTCAACAATTAGGGGGCTATCCCATATGCAATGGACAGGCGAGCCAACTCAACCAGAATCGCATGCACGAAATGCTGTTTTTTATGGGGATAAAGCAATTGATCGATCCCCCTGTGGAACCGGTACCTCCGCGCGGATGGCGCAAAGATATGCTCAAGGTATGTTAAAAGTAGGTGATGAATTTGTGCATGAAAGCATTATTGGCAGTATGTTTGTTGGGCGTGTGGAAGATACTGCACAGATCGGCGATTTTAGCGGCATAATCCCATCTATTCGAGGCTGGGCGCGTGTACATGGTTTAAATACGATTTATATTGATGATCGTGATCCTTATGCGCATGGTTTTCAGGTTGTGTAATCTACATTAAGCCTTCTATTAATAATTTAAACAAATTTGATGTTATATCCATCTTATAAGTATTGATTACTAAGGTACCGTGATATAGTTTCCGAACGTCTGAAGATACTAGAGAATTAAGGATATTTTGGAATGCGCTGCCTTGTAGGCTCCCTTCAAGATTTAGAGAATGAAGGGCATAAAAAATTATATGCCTATTGGGATGATAAGCGCGGGGGACGTAAAGCTCCCTCACGGAAAGATATTGATCCGATAGAGTTGCGCGACTTGTTACCTCATATGTTTATGTTTGATGTAATACGTAATCCAATTGACTTTAAAATGCGCCTTCATGGTACCCATCTTGTTGATGTGATGGGCCGTGACAATACGGGTGATTATTTTAGCAAGATGTATCGCGGAACAGAGGCGGATGAGCTTTGGGATATCTATTGCGAAGTCGCCAATAGTTTTTCTGTAATTTATTCCAAGCAATCCGCGTCTTGGATGTCAAAAGACTTTGTTCATTATGAACGCCTTCTATTACCCTTATCAGAAGATGGTGACGAAGTTAATATTCTCTTAGGGCTTTCCTATTTTATTGCTATCTAACATTTATAAGCGTTTTTTGATTTTTGCTGTCGCTTGATGTGACATAGGATCATCAGGCCAAGGATGTTTAGGATATCGACCTTTCATTTCAGCCTTCACTGCATGATAGCTATCTGACCAAAAGCTGACTAAATTTTGCGTTACCTGAAGAGGTCGCTGAGCCGGGCTTAATAGATGTAGTGTTAATGGTAGTTTTCCATTCCCAACGACAGGTGTTTCCGTAGCACCAAACATTTCTTGTAGCTTTACCGCGAGAACAGGTGCTTCCATATTTTCATAATCAATACGAATGCGTGAGCCACTTGGGACTTGCCAATGACTTGGAATGAATTTGTCCAATTCCTGTTGTTGTGACCAATCCAGTAAACTCAGTAGAATTGATGTTAAATCCAAAGAAGCTAAATCTTCTAGTTTTCTTACAGAATTTAATAAAGGAGATAAATAAGGAGATAACCATTCCTCTAGAGAGGAAAGAAGTGTTTCGTCACTTACATCAGGCCAGTTCTGTTTATCGAGGAAATGCGCGCAGCGCATTCGCGCAAGTAAGCTTTTACTTTCTTTGTGCCATGGTAAAGCTCGTAAGCCTAAATCTCGGATGCCAATATAAATAGCTGCCTCTATTTGATCATTTGGAAGGTCGTTACTCGTTTCATCCGAAAGTATCAATTTACCAAGACGTGTTTGTTTTCTTGCTAGAATTGATCGGGTTCTTTTATCCCAAGTGGCGAAAGAACCTTCTTCTAAACTATCCTTATAGAACTCTTTTAAACTTATGACGCTAATTGGGGCAGCCATACGAATTTTACTGTCGCGCCCTTCACCGGATAAATCCGCAATACATAGGCAGGCATTCCCGTGTAATTTATCGGTCTCTTCGAGGCTTGCCCCGCGTCCATTGGACATTTGATAGCGACTCTCTTTTGGTTTGCGCAGCAAGGCAATGCGGTCAGGGTAAGCAAGAGATAGAAGTAAACCAAACTGGCTTTCCAAGTCTTCATTTATAACCGATGATTTAATTTTTGAATTTTTTGATACCCGACTAAACCAATGTCTAGATAAAGCTTTGATGCGTTTGGACTTTGGGTTATTCGGTAAAGCCTTAATCCGATCTATCAAACTTGAATTTTGACGATCATTTAAGAAATCTCTTTCACTTAATATTGCGGCAAGATCACATGCTTCTTTCGCCAACCCATATTGGTTTGCAACGAGGATCATATGACCAAGACGAGGATGCATTGGCATGCGGGCAGTTTGTTTACCGTGTTTCGTAATTCGTAAATCTTGATCTAAAATCTCAAGATTGATCAACAGGTCTCTAGCTTGTTGAAGCAAAGCTTTATTGGGAACGTCCAGCCATTTTAGTTCCGTTGGCTCTTTTATTCCCCAATTCGCTAGATCAAGCGCTAAGCTAGAAAGATCTGCTTCGAGTATTTCTGGTACATCAAAACTTTCCATACCGCCTTCGGCGTGTTTATCCCATAGGCGATAACAAATACCCGTTTCTACACGACCTGCGCGACCTTGGCGCTGTGTAGCAGATGCCATTGAAATTTGTTTAGTTTCAAGTCGTGTAAGGCCATTATTGGGATTGTATTTGGCAATACGTCTATAACCACTATCAATAACGATCCGGATACCGTTAATCGTCAAGCTCGTCTCAGCAATATTGGTGGATAACACAATTTTTCGTTGATCTGCTGATGTAGGGCGAATTGCTTTATCTTGTTCGGCAAGTGGCATGGCGCCGAATAGAGGGGCGATAAAGCAATTTTGAGGTAATTTTAAATGTTTTAATTCTGCTTCAACTTTTCGAATTTCACCTTCTCCTGGAAGAAAGGTAAGAATACTGCCTGTTTCTTCTTTTAAAGCTTGCTTGATTGCACTGACAGTTGCTGAAACGATATCAGTTTGGCCCCAACGATTGGTTTTTGGCTTGCCTAGATATTTTGTTTCAACATGAAAAGCGCGGCCTTCACTTGTTATAATCGGAGCATTGTCCAACAAAGTCGATATGCCTTGGCCATCCAAAGTCGCAGACATAACAATGATTTTTAAATCATCGCGCAAGCCTTCTTGGCAGTCGATAGAAAGAGCTAAACCCAAATCAGCCTGCAAACTTCTTTCATGAAATTCATCAAAGATAATTGCAGAAATACCGGTCAATTCAGGATCACTTTGAAGGCGTCGTGTAAGAATACCCTCTGTCAGAATTTCCAAACGCGTTCCGTCTCCGACGCAATTGTCCATCTGAACACGATAGCCAATAGTTTCACCAACTTCTTCACCTAATATATTTGCCATATGTCGAGCGGCGTTTTTTGCCGCTAATCGCCGAGGTTCCAACATCAGGATTTTTCCATCTGCGGTCCATTCTTCTTTCAGTAGAGCAAGTGGAATCGCAGTGGTTTTACCTGCGCCCGGAGGAGCTTGCACTACAAGGCGGTTAGTGTCTTTCAGAGATGAAAGGAGTTCTGGTAAAACATCTTTGATTGGAAGGTTTGAGGCAAGATCATTCATGATGTGCAGTTTATAAGCCTCTGTTTAGAAATAAAACCCAAAATATTGTTATTTGAGCGACTTGTCGGGATGCCGAATCTTACGCAAAAAGATTGCTGTTAATTTATTGATTTCTTATGGAGACTATTTCATGGCAGTACAGCCTCTTACCACACGTTTGGCAAAAGAGTTAGAAGTGCGAGAAGCTCAAATTGCTTCTGTGATGGAACTTTTAGACGGTGGGGCGACAGTGCCGTTTATTGCACGTTATCGTAAAGAGGTAACTGGTGGTTTAGACGATGCCCAGCTTCGTAAGCTGGAAGAACGTCTAGGATATATGCGTGAGTTAGATAGCCGTCGTGAAACCATTCTTAAATCAATTGATGAACAAGGCAAACTCACAGATGAGCTGCGTAAGTCTATAGAATTTGCTGACAGTAAGTCTGTGATAGAGGATTTATATTTACCTTATAAACCGAAACGTCGTACCAAAGCTCAAATCGCCCGGGAAGCAGGCCTAGAACCATTGGCAAATGACTTGTTTGATACGCCAACTTTGGACCCTGAAATAGAAGCTGCAAAATATTTGGATGATGAAAAAGGTGTTGCCGATGTGAAGGCGGCCCTTGATGGTGCGCGCCAAATCTTGGTGGAACGTTTTGCAGAAGATGCCGCGCTTGTCGGTAAATTACGTGATTATATATGGACGGAAGGTAAACTGACCTCCAAACTTGTGGAAGGCAAAGCCAAGGAAGGCGAGAAGTTTGCTGATTACTTTGATTATGAAGAACCTGTAAATAAAGTACCTTCGCATCGTGCATTGGCGATTTTCCGAGGTCGTAAAGAAGAAATTTTGCAAGCTTCTATCGTTGTCGGAGATCCTGAAGACCGCTCAACACCACACCCTTGTGAGATGAAAGTTGCTACGCATTTTGGGTTAAGCAATGAAGGACGTGCGGCTGATAAATGGTTACAAGATACTGCACGCTGGGCATGGCGCATTAAGTTATCGCTTTATATTGAGATGGAGTTGATGCGTCGCCTATGGGAAGATGCGGAAGAAGAAGCTATTCTTGTCTTCGCAAAGAATTTGCGTGACTTATTATTGGCGGCACCTGCGGGCAGTCGACCAACATTGGCGCTTGATCCGGGGTTCAGAACAGGGGTGAAAGTTGCTGTGGTGGATGCTACAGGCAAGTTGATGGAAACAACTACTATTTATCCGCATCAACCACAACAACAATGGGATCAATCCCTAGCAGTATTAGCAGCACTTTGTTTGCGCTTTAATATTGATTTAGTTGCTATTGGTAATGGCACTGCGTCGCGTGAAACTGAGCAATTAGCAAATGAGTTAAAGAAAAAACATCCAGAATTGAAAATCACACCCGTGATGGTTTCAGAGGCAGGTGCATCTGTGTATTCCGCGTCTGAATTCGCCAGTCGTGAATTACCGGACGTAGATGTATCTTTACGTGGAGCAGCATCAATTGGCCGCCGTCTACAAGATCCGTTGGCGGAATTGGTGAAAATTGATCCTAAATCTATTGGTGTTGGACAATATCAACATGATGTGAGTGAGTTTAAGTTAAACCGCATGCTGGATACAGTTGTTGAAGATTGTGTGAACGCAGTGGGTGTTGATTTAAACACGGCTTCGGCGCCGCTCTTGGCCCGTGTTGCCGGTGTTGGTCCTGCTCTGGCGGAAAGTATTGTTGCCTATCGCGAAGCGAATGGTGCCTTTGCTAACCGTGAAGATTTAAAGGCGGTTCCGCGTCTTGGTGACAAGGCATTTGAACAATGTGCTGGCTTCCTAAAAGTGATGGAAGGCGATAATCCTTTGGATCGCTCTTCCGTACATCCAGAAGCTTACCCAGTCGTTGAGAAGATTCTAACAGCGACAAACAGTAATATTAAAAACCTTATGGGGGATGCATCTATTATCCGCACATTAGCGGCAAATGATTTCACTACAGATAAATTTGGTGAGCCAACAGTTAAGGATATTTTGCAAGAACTGGAAAAGCCGGGACGCGACCCACGCCCGGAATTCAAGACAGCGACTTTCCAAGAAGGTGTGGAAGAAGTTAAAGATTTGAAGCCGGGTATGCGCTTGGAAGGCGTTGTGACCAATGTGGCGAATTTCGGCGCTTTTGTTGATGTAGGTGTGCATCAAGATGGTTTGGTGCATGTTTCCGCATTGGCTGATCGTTTTGTAAGTGATCCGCGAGAGGTGGTGAAGCCGGGCGATATTGTCCAAGTGAAAGTCATGGAAGTGGATATCGCACGTAAACGCATTTCCTTATCTATGCGGATGGGAGATAGTCCGGAAGCAGGACAGGGTAAGCAAGATATTAAATCCAATACTCATAAACGTCCTGCAGCCAAGCAAAATAAGAATAAGAATGCTATGGGTAAGGGGAAAGGTCAGTCTTCTTCAAGTCAGCCATCAATGCAAAATAATGCATTTGCAGCGGCTTTTGCAAAGGCACAATCTAAGAAAAAATAATGCTTTGTTGATAAAGAGAGAGGGAATCTAAACTCTCTCTTTATCATTTTTTACTTTGCCTTTCGTAATAGCTTGTTTAATCTTCAATGAATTAAACCATTTTAAGGTGTTATGTGGCAGATCATAAAGCTCATGTCATTCTGTTTGGGAATGAAAAAGGTGGGTCTGGTAAGACGACCGCTGCTTTTCATTCGGCTATTGGGTTGTTGCGACTTGGCTTTACCGTCGCCACCATCGACTTAGATATAAATCAGAAAAGCTTAACCAGATATCTGGAAAATCGGAAAAAGCATTGTGAGAATAAGGGCGTTTGGCTTCCGATGCCTACTCATACTTGTTTAGTGAATAGTGCTTTTGATAGCATGGAAGAAGCTAAACGAGATATGTCACAACAATTGGAAAGTCAAATTGAGGCTTTTCGAGATTCATATGATTTTATCATTATGGATACACCTGGGGCGGATGTTCATGTATCACGTATCGGACATACATTTGCTGATAGTTTGGTGACACCTATGAATGACAGTTTTATTGATCTTGATCTTTTGGTTGAGGTGGATGACGGACCAATCGAAGAGTGTAAACCAAATCATTACGCACGTATTGTCATGACTCAACGACAAAAAAGATTTGAACGTGATCGCGCTGGCATGGATTGGATTGTTTTGCGTAATAGGTTGGGTAATTCGCGTTCAAGAAATACAGCTAGAATATTAGATGCTTTAGCTATTCTTTCCAATAAAATGGGGTTTCGTATAGCGCCGGGTATCTCTGAACGTGCAATTTATCGGGAACTATTTCCAACCGGACGAACAGTTCTAGATATGATTGAGTCGAAAATGCCAGGCGAAAGAGTTTCGCTTTCACATATTGCAGCTCGTCAAGAGATTAGAGAAATATTGCGCACTTTATGGTTGCCGAGAGTAACAAAAAGGTTAGACG
>NZ_SMMC01000181.1 GCF_009711445.1 Curvivirga aplysinae
ATTGTTAAATTTATTTATCTGGTTTTTGGGGTAGTGCATTGAGCCGTACAATAATTATAGGAATTGCAGGTGTTGTGCTTATTTTAGCAGCACTTAGTCTGAATATATGGTTCAATGCAGAAGTACCAGATGATACTGCAGTGGTTGAAGAGCAATCAGTAGACGTTCCCGAAAACAAAGTCACTGAAGAGATTTCAAAATCAACAAATTTAAACCCTGGCGAGATTCCTGCGTTGGATTTCGATGTAGTACGCATTTCAAAGGAAGGTGATACAGTGATTGCTGGTCGTGCACCAGCTGGCGCAACTGTTATCATCATGGATGGTGATACTGAACTTGGGCGTGTGATTGCTGATGAAGCGGGCGAATGGGTTTTCCTTCCAGAGAAACCATTAGAGTCCGGAAGCAGAGAATTGTCATTGCGTGCAGAAATGAATGATGGCACGACGACAGAATCTTCAAATATGGTGATACTCTCTGTACCTGAACGTGGGGTGGAAACAGAAAAACCTCTGGCTGTTCTGGTACCTAAAGATGGTGGGACCTCTAAAATTTTGCAGAAACCAGTAGAAGAAGGGGGAGTCGCTGCAAAAGCAGGCGGATTAATACTTGATAGTATTGATTATGATGAATCAGGTAACGTAACAATTGCCGGACGTGGTGTCGCTGGGGCGCAAATTCGTGCCTATTTGGACAATGAGGTGTTGGCAAATACGGATGTAGCAGAAAATACCTCTTGGTCTTTGCAGCCCGAAAAGCAAATTGATCCGGGAATTTATGCCCTGCGATTAGATCAACTGATCGGAAATAAGGTCGTGAGTCGTCTGGAAATTCCGTTCAACCGCGCGGAGCCGATTACTGATTTATCTGCTGGGAACTTTATCATCGTACAACCTGGCAATAGTTTATGGCGTATTGCGCGACGTACATTAGGTAATGGATTTAGTTATACTGAAATTTATGAAGCGAATGCTGAGCAGATTCGTGATCCTGATTTGATTTACCCAGGACAGGTGTTTCAAATTCCGTCTTCTGGAAATTAAAATTAAGGTTCCGGTGTGATTAATAAGTTATTTTTGGCATAGAACGATCATTTATATCTATGAAGTCTTGGATAACTTAGCAAAAAGCTTATATTGAACTTGTTTATTACAGTATTGATCCTGTAAAAGAACGTGAAGAAATTGAAAGACTTGAATATATATTCAAGTCTCTTTGATCTTGCAGAAGATAACTTTTGGAGAGTTAGTAATATGGACGCGCTTAAAGCGGTGATTGTTCCCATTAATCGGGAAGGTTGGCCTTTCATTACCTTGTTTGCTGTAGTTAGCATCGTGCTAGGTTTGCTTTGGCAACCTCTGTTTTGGGTTGGTTTGGTATTAACGCTTTGGTGTACTTATTTTTTCCGCGATCCTGACCGCGTAACACCAACACGTTCTGGATTGGTGATCAGTCCAGCGGATGGTGTTGTGAATCGTATTGTCGATATTCCACCACCACCAGAATTGGAAATGGGTGATAAACCATTAACATGTATCAGTGTTTTCATGAATGTGTTTAATGTCCATGTAAATCGTGCGCCTGTTGATGGTGTTATAAAAAAACTTCATTACCATCCCGGCAAATTTTTAAGTGCTGATCTTGATAAAGCTGCTGAAGAAAATGAACGCATGTCATATTTGATGGAAACTCCGCGTGAAAAAGAAGTGGCATTTGTACAAATTGCAGGTCTCGTCGCACGACGCATTATTTGTGAGGCTGAATTAGGTGATGAGTTGAAAGCAGGTGAGCGCTTCGGCCTGATCCGGTTTGGAAGCCGTGTTGATATTTATCTTCCAAAAGGTACAACACCGCTTGTATGCAAGGGCCAGTTAACTGTCGCTGGTGAGACGGTTCTTGCTGATCTTGGTAGTGGACAACGTGGTAAAGAAGGTCCGCGTGTAGGTGAGGTAAGATAATGATCGGCAAAAAGAAGCGTAGCCGCCGTCAAAGTCCACGTCTTTCCGGCCTAACGATTAATAAAATTATCCCTAATGCGATAACTGTTTCTGCGACAGTTGCAGGGTTAAGTGGTATTCGTTTTGCGCTTGAAGGACGATGGGAATTTGCCGCGGGTGCAATTTTGATTGCGGCTATTCTTGATACCTTAGATGGCCGTATGGCACGATTGTTAAATGCGTCCAGTGATTTTGGCGCAGAATTAGATTCATTATCTGATTTTGTATCTTTCGGTGTTGCACCGGGCATGATCATGTATTTTTGGTCATTAGGCGATTTGGGAGGGATTGGATGGGCCTGTGCTCTATTCTTCTCAATTTGTATGGGGCTTCGTCTCGCGCGTTTTAATAGTGTGTTGGGTACACAGCCTCCATATGCTTATAATTACTTCCAAGGTGTGCCTGCACCTGCAGCGGCCGGCTTATGTATGTTGCCGTTGGTTCTTACCTTAGTTGATCCATCTTTGCATGATTTCTTTGTTGCAGAAATGGTGGCGCCGTGGATCATCTTTGTTGCTTTGTTAGCGGTTAGCAGCTTGCCGACATTCTCGTTTAAGAAAATGAAGATTCCAAGTGCCATGGTTTTGCCTGGTCTGGCACTTGTCGGGTTAGCAATTGCGATGCTTGTGGGGCGTCCATGGGTAACAATGTCTATTGTCTTGATTGCATATTTATTTACGATCCCATTTTCTGTGCAACGTTTTGCGAAGTTAAAGGCGGAAGCTGAAAGTCTTCATGAAGATGGAGAAGAAACCTCTAGTGAAGCTGAAGAGGGGGATACCCCATCAAATAAATCTTAAAAGGTGAATGGCTTATGTTTGATGCGTTACTGCGCCCAGTTATTGATAAGCCTCTTAATTTAGCTGCCAGACAAATTGTTAAAACCAACCTATCTGCGAATGCAATTACATGGGTTGGTTTTTTTATTGGAATGGGGGCGGCGATTGCTATTGCGCATGGAAGCTTTGTACTTGGTCTTTTACTTATTGCCGTAAATAGAATTTTTGATGGTTTAGATGGTGCTGTTGCTCGATTAAGAGGGCCTACTGATTTTGGTGGCTATCTGGATATCGTATTGGATTTTCTCTTTTATAGTTCTATCCCATTTGCATTTGTAGCTTATGATCAGACCATTAATGGAGTTGCGGGTGCATTTCTCATTTTCTCATTTATGGGGACGGGGAGTAGTTTTTTGGCATATGCAATTATGGCAGAAAAACATAAGGTCACGACAGATATTCGCGGGCGAAAAAGCTTTTATTATCTTGGCGGATTAACGGAAGGCACAGAAACAATCGTGGCGTTTTTCGTCTTTTGTTTATGGCCGGAACAGTTTTATTGGCTTGCCTTAATATTTGGTATGCTATGTTGGCTGACAACATCTATTCGAATTTTAGCTGCCAAGAATGCGTTTAATTGATATAGAAAAAGAAAAGCCCTGCTATAAAGCAGGGCCTGTTTCTTTTGCAGTATCAAACTTAATTTGATTAAGCAGCATTCTCACCAGAAGCAGAAACGCGACGATATGCAATTGCGCAATGCTCTGTGCAGTAAGGACGACCCGGTTCTGCATTCTCGCCGCAGAAATGGAAGTCATCACTACCGGGATGACCAATAGGCCATTGGCAGCTGCGCTCTTTTACATGATTAAGAGGATTAGGTGCAGGCGGTGGTGCCTTTACTGTCTTCTTAATTGGAGATGGGCGAGAGGAAAGACCCATACGGTGTGCTTTACCAATCACGGCATTACGTGTAACACCACCCAGCTGTTCTGCAATTTGACGTGCGGAATACCCTTTTTGCCATAGGCCTTTGAGTGTTTCCACGCGATCTTCTGTCCATTCGGTAGCCATTTTTTAACCCCTGTCATACTGACCTGACTGTACCCCGTTACTTCCTGTTGGAAGTGTCTAATCAAGTGAATTGACATTAAATCTATTACAAGTGTTATTGAATACAGATACACAAGATATAGGGATTGTGCCTAAAATTGGGCGCGTATCTATATGTTGTGTGTTTCTGAATTCTGTTCACAATATACGTGATTAATTGACTTTTTCAAGCGATTTTTGATTCGATTTTGAATCGCAGAAAACTGCGGTTTCCTACTAGGTGTAGTAGGTTTTTGCCTGTGGATAGAACGAATTTAGCGAAAAATGCTATTCCGAGTCGCGATAGAGAAAAGCTGGGATTCTTCTGTGGATAAGGTTTTTTGATTCGGGTGAGGTCTTAAACAAGCTTAAGAGGGTCTTTTAACAGATTGAGAATAGTAGATAATTCACGACTTCTTTTGATTGTTCTATGTTGCGTGTTTAATGCGTATTCCCAATATTTACTATTTTTGCGTTTGCTTATCTGAAAGATCGGGTTTTCGTAACTATGTCTAAATATTGAGAAGCAGGCTTTGTCGCTGTTGCAATCAATCGCATAATCTTTCCATTCGCCTTTGGCGACATGATCAGAATAAGTCGCAAGGATTTTACGAAATTCTTCTTGTGTAAAAAATATCTGCTTAGGATTGCGTTTAGATTGACCTGAAAAGGTGCGTTTGGTTTCTGGAAATTTTTTGGACAGATCAATTAAGTTGCTCATAGATGTCACTTGGCTCCTAAACGACAAAAGCGATTACCGTTGATGTAATCGCTTTCAAGTTTAACGTATGATTGGTTTAAAACCAAATAGGATTTAAAATCTCACTTTATTGAACTGGTGTCTGTCCATTTCCATATGGATCCGGTCGTGTGTAACAATTTACTGTACCAAGTGTGTTGTAGCAGTAAAGAGGCTGCTCAACTACTTTACCATAATCTGCAGAACGACATAACGGGCCGCCATCGTCTAATTGGCGGATATAGGAACAATCTTCTCCGGTATAAGCTTCGGCAATGTAATCAGTAGGTAATTTATCATCCATCACAACCCCCGAGGTGGTTGCTAGAAAAACCATTGCAGGTTCTACACCAGTACATGCTCCAAGAGCTAATGAAAGAATTACTGCGGATATCTTTGAAATAGTGTGTTGTGCTTTCTGCATTTTATATTCCTATTTAGATTACCAAGCGGCAATAGTTGCCAAATACGCTAAGAGTTACTGAGCGTTAATGCAATTAGTAGGCCAAGTATTGGTAGGGTACCAGTTTCAAATTGAAATAATTTCTTAGGAAACACATGAAACCATGAAAAAGACGAGCAACAAGTCTTGACCTTTATGCTGTGTCGGGCGATGTAAGTATCTTCAAAAAATTGTCGCACTTACTATATGTGTGCCGATGATATGCTTGTTGGCTGTGAATAGCCTTTATGCACAATAAGGTTGAATGATAAAACCAAAGGAATTGATATCGTGTCCGATATTTTTGATGAAGTAGAAGAAGACCTACGCAAGGATAAAGCGGAAGAGCTTTGGAAAAAATATGGTAATTACGTTATTGCATTAGCGGTGCTCATAGTTGTTGGAACCGCGGGCTACAAAGGTTGGCAAGCATATGATGCAAGCGTGAATGAAGATTTAGCTAATCGTTTTGATCAAGCGGTGCAAATGGGGCGTGCTGAGAATTATGAGCAAGCTGATGGCGCTTTAGCGCAACTAGTGCAAGATGGTAATGCAAGTTACGCTGCGTTATCACGTTTACAGCAAGCCGCTCTCAAATCGAAATCTGGCGATGTTGAAGGCGCTATTGTGATTTATGATGCGTTGGCTTTGGATAGTGCTGTAGAAAGTTTATATCGTGACTTGGCTGTAGTTATGTCCGTAATGCATCAGGTCGATACCGGGGATGCGTCTCAATTACTCGAAATGGTTGACCCGCAAACAACAGATATAAAACCATGGCGTTTTACTGCACGTGAGTTAGCAGCAGTTTTGGCAATGAAAAAGGGTGATAAGACACTGGCTGCTGATTATTTAACACGAATCACCGATGATGCTGATGCACCTCAGTCTGCGCGTCTTCGTGCTGGCGAGTTACTGAAAGTGGTAGAAGGTTAATCTAAGGCTAGATAGCGGTATAAGGTCAAAAACTCATGAGTTTGATAAAAAAAACTGGAACAGCTACAAAATTTGTTGTGGCGCTAACTGCAATGACGGCATTATCTGCTTGTGAGAGTTGGATTGGTGACGATGAAGCGCCGCCATTACCTGGAGAAAGGTTGTCTGTTCTCCTTATCGACTCTGATCTGGAACCTGATCCACGTTTAGCTGATTTAAAAGTAAAACTGCCAAAACCATATAAAAACCGCGATTGGCCCCAGTTAGGTGGCTATTCCGACCATGCGATGCATCACCTTGACGTTGGTGGTATTGAAGAAGCGTGGTCAAGAGATTTCGGTGATGGTGGTGATGATGAAGCGCGTTTACTTTCCACACCTGTGATTGTTGATGGCGTCGTATATGTCGTCGATATTGATTACATGGTTAGTGCATTTGATGCAGAAACAGGTGATAGACTTTGGGAAGTTGATGTTGAAATTCCTGAAGAAGATGAAGAAGCATTCGGTGGTGGCTTAGCATATTCACGCGGTCGTCTATTTTTGACTACTGGATTTGCTTCTCTGATTTCATTAGGTGCAAAAGACGGTACTGAATATTGGCGTGTGGATTTATCAGGGCCAGCACGCTCTGCTCCTGCTGTGAATGAAGATGCTGTAATTGCAATTAGTATAGATAACCAAACTTTGGCAGTGGATCCCGCAACGGGTGAAAAAAAGTGGTCTCATGCCGGTTTCTCTGAAGTTGCTGGAATGATTGGTGGTGCAAGTGCGGCAATTTATAAAGATGTTGCCTTGGTGCCATATACCTCAGGTGAAGTATTTGCTATTCGAGTATCCAATGGCCGATCTTTGTGGAGTGATAGTTTAACATCTCTGCGTCGTTCTGATGCACTTTCTTCATTGGCAGATGTACGTGGTGCACCCGTTATCGATCGTGGTGTTGGATATGCGGTAAGTCAGTCAGGCCGTATGGTCGCGTTGGATATGCGCAGCGGTGGGCGTATTTGGGATCGTCGTGTTGGTGGTATCAATACACCTTGGATTGCAGGTGATTATTTGTTTGTCCTGGCAAATGATGGTCATTTGGTTGCTATGACACGTCGTGGTGGTCGCGTTTTATGGCTACAAAGTCTTCCGATTTGGGAAGATGAAGAAGATTTGGAAGATCCTATTAACTGGGTTGGCCCTGTTTTAGCCGGTGATCGTTTGATCTTGGCTAATAATCTGGGCGAAGTATATACAATTTCACCATATTCTGGTGAATTTCTTGGTAAAATTGAGGTGAGCGGTCCTGTTCGGGTACCTCCTGTCGTGGCCGACGGGGCGGTATATATTCAAACTGAAGATGGTGTGCTCCACGCTTATCGATAGAAATAACAATTACAGATATACTGTAATTTTGAGTCAGGAATGTGAAATGAGCTAGCCCGGTAAACTATCCCGGGCTATAGTTCGTTGAGACCTGAAAAGGAAAAAGAAATGAGTTTCACAGTTGCCATTGTTGGACGACCAAATGTTGGGAAATCCACTTTGTTTAACAGACTTGTAGGGAAGAAACTGGCGATTGTTGATGATCAGCCAGGCGTGACCCGTGATCGTCGTGAAGGCGATGCAAGATTAATTGATTTACGTTTTCGCGTTATTGATACTGCAGGTTTAGAAGAGGCATTTGACGATAGCTTGGAAGGTCGTATGCGTCGTCAAACGGAGCAGGCTTTGGGGGAAGCCGATGTTGCCTTACTTTTAGTTGATGCTAGAGCTGGCTTAGTACCTCTAGACGAACATTTCGCGGGCTTTCTACGGAAACATTCTACCCCCGTGATTTTGGTTGCAAATAAGTGTGAGGGTAAGGCTGGTCAACCAGGTCTGATGGAATCTTATGGTCTCGGCTTAGGTGAGCCTGTTCCATTTTCGGCTGAACATGGGGAAGGGGTGTCTGACCTTTATGAAGCCCTTCTTCCTTATGCTGAGGCGCATGGTGAAGAATATACACCTGTTGAAGCAGAGTTAATAGAGGCGGCATCTTCAATTACCTTAACCGACGATGAAGGAAAGGATATTGAAGAAGAACTCGTTCTTGATGATCCTGAAAAACCTATTCAGTTGGCTATTGTTGGTCGTCCCAATGTCGGTAAATCTACTTTAGTAAATCGTTTACTAGGCGAAGATCGTTTATTAACGGGCCCAGAGGCTGGCATTACACGCGATTCAATTGCGCTCGATTGGGAATGGCAAGGACGTCCAATTAAGTTGATTGATACGGCGGGACTTCGTCGTCGAGGTCGTATTACAGATAAAGTGGAAAAATTATCGGCTGCTGATACACGTCGTGCCATTCGTTTTGCTCAAGTTGTTGCTTTGGTCTTAGATGCCGATGATATGCTTGAAAAACAAGACCTTACAATTGCACGTCAAGTCATCGAAGAAGGGCGTGCTTTGATTATCGTGGCCAATAAATGGGATGCGGTTAAAGACAAGCAAGAAGCGTTAGATAAATTAATGGATCGTGTGCAATTCTCGATGCCACAGGTACGTGGTATTCCTATTGTAACTGTTTCTGCGAAAGAAGGGCGTAATTTACCAAAGATGCTGAAAGCAGTCTTTGATATTTATGAGACATGGAATAGGCGTGTTCCGACTTCACGTTTGAATGAATGGTTGTTTGATATGACTGAACGTCATCCGCCTCCATTATCAAAAGGGCGTCGTATCAAGTTACGCTATATGACACAGGCAAAGACACGCCCGCCGACCTTTGCAGCTTTTGTTTCTATTCCAGAGGATCTGCCAGATTCTTATACCCGTTATCTTATTAATGGGTTGAGAGAGGATTTCGATCTTCCTGGCGTTCCACTTCGTTTTTATACGCGTAAGGGTAAAAACCCTTATGCTCCAAAATAAAAAGGTTTTATCAATGAAAGTGACTGGTTTTAAAAAGATTTGCCTACTCTCTCTTGTAACTGGCCTCGCTGCGTGTAGTACGACTGGTGGTGCTGGGACAACATATGATGGTGTATGGAGTGGGCTTATTACGCTTAATATCGGTGATGAGACTTGTATGCGTCGGGAGAACTTTATTGTGAAGGTTGAAGACGGGTATATGACTGGTAAGACACGTACGATCAAATATAAAACTAAGATCACAGGTGGAATTGACGAAAATGGTGATGTTCAATATGGAGAATTTGATCTGGGCACCATTGCGCGTGATGCCGTTATGACGGGAAAATTTGAAGGTAAAGATGCTGCTGGCGAATGGCAAAGTAAGCGCTGTAAAGGCAAATGGACCTTACGCCGCATACAATAATTAGTATGATTGATAGAGAGTTAGCATAATTAGTGAGGGGAGATAAGATGTATGAATTCTATATGATCCCTGAAAGTTTATATTGTGCAAAAACTCGAATTTTATTGCGGTATAAGCAGCTTGAATGGAAAGAAATTTTGCCGCTGGGAGGATATGGCTCAGCGGAATATAAAACCATTATTCCAAGTGGAAATCTACCGGCGATGATTGACGGAGATTTTTTTATTTCCGATAGCGAAGCCATAGCCGAGTATTTAGAAGAAAAAAATCCAAATCCATCTTGTTTGTCTAAAAATATACAAACAAATGCAAAGATTAGGGAATTATCGCGTTTTAATGATTCACGCCTTGAACCTAAATTGAGACAATTGTTTAAAATTTTTGACGGGCATAGTATCCATCGTGATTTTATTCTAGATGTGAGCGATGAAATTGATCAGCTATTAAAGCAGTTAAACGAAATGTTAGCTATATATGAGCCTTATAGGCCTGATCACATCACTTTTGCTGATTGTGGATTTGCTATTACATTTTCATGGATTGAGGAGTTAAATAACTATCTCAACATGAATATTGTATATCCTGAAAATGTCTCAAAATATTATCTAAGCATCAAAAGTTATGATCCGATCATAGAGGAATTAACACATTATAAGCCAATCTTGACTAGGTTCCTCAAAGATATTTTTTCTAGTTAGTTATATATGGTGTTCAAGTCACTATCCTTGGGAATATAAGATAGTTCTACCAACCAAACTTATCTTTTATCGCATACCACCAGATAATCGGTGGGACGAACCAAGGGGTGCCTTTATATAAAGGACGCGTTTCAAAGTCAGATTTTGAGAAAGTGGTTTTACTCTCTGATGAGCCTAGTAACATCAAGGCAGTTTTTGTTCCTACCCAAGGTGCCCAAACAACACCTGAACCACAATATCCACCTGCATAAACAATATCTCTCTGTTGTTTAATATGGGGCATATGATCAAAAGTATAACCTGTATAGCCGGACCAGGTATGGCTAATTTTGACACCATCGATTTCCGGAAAAATATCAATTAGTTGCTTGTATAAATGTTGGCCTGATCGAACAGGGTCGTCACGATCTGCACCTGATCTTCCACCAAAGATAATCCCTTTACCATTCGGTGCTGGACGGAAATAATTATATAGATTTAATGTTGTGCCATGCATACGACGTTTGGGAAAGAGCTTATCAATGACATGTTCAGCCATTTCCTCTGTTGCAATAATTTGGCTTCGAATGGGAATTATTCTTCTTGCCATCCAGTTCATAGAACTGAGATTGCTATATCCATTGGTTCCGACAATGACTTTTGATGCTTTGATATCCCCGTAAGATGTTTTTACTAAACAACCGGAGGTGTTTTGAACGATCTCATTAACCTTTATTTGACTATGAAGAGAGACTTCTGCTTCTTTTACACGATCTAACAAACCTTTATGGAATTTCGCGGGATGAAGACCACCGATATCTTCTCGAACAGCGCCACCAAAATACAGATCTGATCCTATTTCATCATGCTGATCTTGCTTGGAGACCATATAAGATCCAAGGTTAATTTTCTCGTTTAAATAATCGCTCTCTCTCGCCAGTTTATCATAATGGCTTGGATGGTTTGCGCCAGAAAACCGGCCAACCATTTTGAAGTCGCAATCAATATCTTCTTCTTCAATCAGATCAGCAAGAAACTTACGAGCTAGAACACCCTCTTCATAAATTTTCTTGGCAAAGTCCATTCCATAGATATTTACTAAAGTTTCTAAGCTTGGTTTCAAGTTGCCGCTGCAAATTCCACCATTTCTGGAGCTAGCGCCTTCACCAAAACGTTGAGCTTCAAGGATGGTAACTTGTTCCCCCGCACGTGCGAGTGTGAGGGCTGCGGAAAGGCCTGTGAATCCACCGCCAACAATAACAAATTCGCTTTCTTTTGGTAAATCTTTACCGTTTGGATTTATGTCGGAAAGGGGCGCTTCTTCCCACCAGTAAGGTGTTGTTTTAAAATTGGAAGAAGCGTGCATCTTTCTATTCCGTTAAGGTGGCTTGAAATATTTCACCAGTGACTTCTAAATCTGTTGAAGCCAGTTTGACGAAGATATCCGTTATTTCAGATGGTTTTGGCAGATCGTCCGGCTTTATGCCTGGATATGCTTTTGCTTGCATGGCCGTCCATACTCGACCCGGGTGAATAATATTAGCTTTAATATTAGATTTGGACATTTCTTTGGCATAGGCCATAACCATAGCCTCCAAGCCCGCTTTAGAAGCTGTGTAAAGTGCCCAAAATGGGTTTTGTTCCTCAACCGCGGCTGACGACACAAAGATCGCGCGTCCAGCATCACTTTGTTGAAGAAGCGGGCCTAATGAACGTATCAAACGATAGTTGGCTGTCAGATTGATAGAGATAACACGATCCCAAACTTTTGGTGAAATATGCCCAACAGGGGTTAATTCACCCAACATACCTGCATTTCCGACCAGAATATCCAGTTTTCCAAAACGTTCATATAAGGACGCACCAAGTGCATCAATACGATCGTGATCACCTAAATCCATTTGGGCAATCGTACATTGACCGCCAGCGGCCTTGATTTCATCGTCCAACTCTTCCAAGCCACCCAAGGTGCGAGCTAAGGCGATGACATGTGCGCCTTCGCTCGCTAAACGTTTGGAGACTTCATAACCAATGCCACGACTTGCACCAGTAACTAGCGCAAGACGACCTTCAAGAGAGTTTGAACTCATCGTCTTTGTTCTCTTAAATTGGTGAGTTGTTGACCAGTACCTTTATTTTCTTTATCCACCAAAGCGATAGGATAGTCGCCGGAGAAACAAGCATCACAATATTGAGGCGCTTCATTATTACGACTATCTTCACCCATGGCACGGTACATACCGTCCATTGTGACGAAGGCAAGGCTATCTGCACCAATCAACTCACGCATCTGTTCAATTGTGTTAGAAGATGCAAGCAAGCTTTTACGTTCCGGTGTATCAACACCATAGAAACAAGAATGTGATGTTGGTGGCGAAGAAATGCGCATATGAACTTCTTTTGCACCCGCATCACGTACCATTTCTACAATCTTACGCGATGTTGTGCCGCGTACGATGGAATCGTCAACCAAGACAACGCGTTTGCCTTCGATATGTCCACGATTGGCGTTATGTTTTAATTTTACACCTAAATGGCGGATTTCATCTGTAGGCTCAATAAAGGTACGACCGATGTAATGATTGCGGATGATACCTAATTCAAAAGGAATACCGGATTCCTCGGCATAACCAAGTGCGGATGGCACACCACTATCAGGAATTGGAATCACCACATCAGCTTCCACCGGGAATTCCATCGCTAATTCTTTACCAATATGTTTACGTGCGTCATACACAGAACGGCCTTCAATGATGCTGTCAGGACGAGAGAAATAAACATATTCAAAAATACAGAAACGACTGTCTGTTTTGTCTAACGGGAATTCGGATGTTAGACCGTTTTCATCTACAGTGATCATTTCACCGGGCTCAACTTCACGAATAAATTCAGCGCCGATAATATCCAAAGCCACTGTTTCAGATGCAAACATATAGGCATCACCCAGTTTACCTAATACCAATGGGCGTACACCACGTGGGTCACGCACACCGATCAGTTTTTTACGAGTTAGTAAAACAACTGAATAAGCACCTTCGATTAATCGAAGTGCTGTAATCAAACGATCTCTTACTTTACCTTTACTGGTCGCAATCAGGTGAATAAGAACTTCGGTATCTGTTGTCGATTGAAAGATAGAGCCTGTTTGAACCAGTTCGTTTCTTAACGAGATTGCATTGGTCAAGTTACCGTTATGAGCAAGTGCCAAGCCGCCAAAGGCAAAATCCGCATAAACGGGTTGTACATTGCGTAAGTTTGGTTCACCTGTTGTGGAATAACGGGTATGGCCAATTGCGGCTTTCCCTTCAAGGCGTTCCATAACACGATGGTCACCAAAAACATCGCCCACCTGTCCTAGGGCACGGTGGGCGTTAAATTCATCTCCATTGTTACATACAATGCCGCAGGCTTCCTGGCCGCGATGTTGTTGTGCATGAAGGCCAAGCGCAGTATGGGCAGCCGCATCTTTGGTGCCCCAAATGCCGAAAACGGCACATTCTTCTTTTAGCTTGTCATCGTCGAAAGGGTTGGTTGTCAGCATTGGTGATACCCTCTTATTCGCTGTCGCGTATTAGTTCGTCCAGCTGGTTACGGTCATCCTGACTGTAACCGGATTGATCCTGTGGTTGGTTTGTGCCGGAAGGCGCCGGATTATTCAAGCGTTCTTTTAACTCAATTAGCTGTCTTGTGTCTTCGATGGCGTTTAAACTGCGATCGGTGGCGTTTTCGTATCTTTCTTGAATATAGTCTGGTAGAAAAGAAACGATAGAATCGGTGGTTTTAACAACGTAAGGGTAACCGCGACTCTGTGTTGCTACGTCAGGCATATTTTTTTCTTCGATAATAAAAGTTGTTGCCACATAAATAATACAAAGAATTAGCACACCACGGGCAATGCCAAATAAAACGCCTAGTGCACGATCTAATGGCCCAAGCGCGCTATCTTTGACATTCTTTGATATCGAATGGCTTCCCATCCAGAAAACAACGAGTGAAAGTAGGAACAAGACGAGGACTGTCCCAAATTTCTGCAGAATAACAATATCTGTTAACTGTTCTGCAAAGGGCAGAGCTGGCTCATATCCATACATTGTTACAAGTACCGCGCCGATGATTGCGCCGATGAAAAGAACTTCATGTACAAAGCCACGAGCCGCTGCAAAAACGGCAGAAACCAGAATTATTACAAGCGCAATAATATCTAAAACAGTGATGGGTAGGTTTTCCAACATGGGGTTCTTTATTCCTTTGCTGTTTTACAGCTTACATTAATCTTCAGCGAATAGAGTATTTAAACCATGCAAATCTGGCAATTCCGTGACATTGATTTTCCCTTTTTTCGCCTTATTTTGTTTTCGACGTTTTGGACTTAGGGCAGAAGCAAAGCCAAGTTTTTCCGCTTCTTTTAATCTTGTATCCATTTGTGCAACAGATCGCACTTCACCGCTTAAACCGATTTCTCCGAAAACCACCATATCTGACGGTACAGGAATTTGGGTGAGGGAGGAAACAAGAGCGGTCGCAACTGCCAAATCCGCGGCGGGTTCCTGAATGCGTAAACCGCCAGCGACATTTAGATATATGTCATTACCAGATAACGAGAAACCTGCACGCGCTTCCAATACAGCCAAGACCATTGCCATACGATTGTTATCCCAACCGACCACGGCACGTCTTGGTGTCGCAAGGGGAGACGGCGCTACAAGTGCTTGAATTTCCACTAACATTGGGCGAGAGCCTTCCATCCCTGCAAACACAACAGCACCCGCAATACCGTCTTGTCGATCCGCAAGGAAAAGCTCAGATGGATTTGGAACTTCCATTAAACCTTGTTCGGTCATGTCAAAGACACCGATTTCATCGGTCGCACCGAAACGGTTTTTTACGCCGCGCAAGATGCGGAATTGGTGACCACGTTCGCCTTCAAAATAAAGGACTGTATCAACCATATGTTCCAAGACACGGGGGCCAGCAATTGCACCTTCTTTCGTCACATGTCCAACGATCAGGATAGATACATCATGTTTTTTTGCGACACGGATCAATTCTTGTGCACAAGCACGTACCTGCCCGACAGTACCGGGGGCGGTTTCCAATGCATCAATAAACATGGTTTGAATTGAGTCAATAACAGCAACTTTTGGACCATTCGGGTCTTCAAGAGTTGCTGTTATATCACGTAAATTTGTTGCTGAGGCTAATTGCACAGGTGCATCAGAAACGCCAAGTCTATCTGCACGCAATCGGACTTGATCAATTGCTTCCTCACCAGAAATATAAGCACATGGGACTTGTTTTGCGAGGGCTGCCATGACTTGAAGAAGTAGGGTAGATTTACCGATCCCGGGATCACCGCCAATCAAGGTTGCCGATCCATTTACTAAACCACCGCCCGTTACACGGTCAAATTCTGCAATACCTGTACGCAAGCGTGGTTTTTTTTCCTCTGCCCCTTTGAGGCTTACAAATTCAATTTTCCGACCTTGGGATTTGGATTTGGATGCTTTGCTACCAAGCGGTGCAGCTACTTCTGCAGCTTCTTCCGAAATTGTATTCCATTCTCCACAATTATCGCAACGACCTGCCCAACGGGTATAAACCGTCCCACATGACTGGCAGACGTAACTAATGCGGGCTTTTGCCATAAGAGTTAACTTTCAAAAACAATTAACGGGATATATCCAACTCAATCGGACCCTCGGCTAATCCGTTGATAAACTGATGCACATAAGGATTACCTGAGTCGTCCAATTGGTCCACGGGGCCTGTCCAAATATTTTTGCCTTGATATAACATGGTTACTCGGTCAGCGATGCGGCGTGCTGATGCCATATCATGGGTGATGGTTAAGGCAGAGGCACCAAGCGTCTTTACGCAATGTGTAATTAAGTCATCAATCACATGTCCCATAATAGGATCAAGACCTGTTGTTGGCTCATCAAAGAAAATAATATCTGGCTCATGTGCAATCGCACGGGCCAATCCGACACGTTTACGCATACCGCCTGAAAGTTCAGCAGGCGACATATTGGCAACTTCTGGTGAGAGACCAACGAGAGATAGTTTTTCTATGGCAATCTCTTTTGCTTTTTTACGTGGAAGCTTTTCACCTTCCATAAGGGCAAAAGATACATTTTCCCATACATTTAAGGAATCGAATAGAGCGGCATTTTGGAATAGCATACCAACACGATTATTTAGTTTCTCTCTTGCGCTTCCCGACATGGATAGAACGGATTTACCGTCGATGGTAATATCACCGGAGTCAGGTGTGAGCAGACCAAGAATTGATTTTAGGGAAACAGACTTACCAGATCCGGATCCGCCGATAATAACGACAGATTCACCTTTTTTGATTTCGAGATCAAATCCATCCAACACGACTTTGCTGCCAAACGCCTTATGGACATTTTTCATCTCAATACATGTAGGTGTCATTATTTCGGTCATTGAGAGAAGAACGCCACTGTCAGTAAATAATCAGAAACTAGGATAAGGATGGAAGCGGTTACCACCGCATTTGTGGTTGCGGCACCAACCCCTTGGGCCCCCCCTTTACTTTGATATCCGTGATAACATCCCATCAAAGCCACGATGAAACCAAACGCTGCTGCTTTAACAAGGCCTGAAAAAACATCCATAAAACTTAGAAAGTTCCAAGTGTTTTGAATATAGGTTGCTGCATTAAATCCAAGCGTATGTACACTAACCAGATAGCCACCTAAGACCCCAATAATATCACCTACAAGTACAAGCAAAGGTAACATGGTGATACCCGCGATTAGGCGTGGTGCGATTAGGTATTTAAAAGGGTTCGTGGATAACGTTTGTAAGGCATCAATTTGTTCTGTCACACGCATGGTACCGAGTTCTGCTGCCATCGCCGCTCCAATACGACCAGCAATCATTAAGCCTGCGAGAACGGGACCTAACTCTCGGGTGATAGAAAGGACGACCACATTTGGAATAGCACTTTCCGCACCAAAGCGGGCGAAACCCGAATAACTTTGTAAAGCCATAACCATACCAGCAAATAATGTGGTTAAGCCTACAACTGGTAAGGAGTAGAAACCGATATCGATCATTTGACGTAAGATTAAACGCGGATAATAAGGCGGGCGTAGCATATGATTTACGCTATTCATCATGAACAGGAAAAGGCGACCCGTTATCTCAAAAAATGATAGGGTAGTCGCACCGACAGATTGAAAGACGGAAGCTATTTTCTGTGTCAGAGCTTCTGAACTCATATGCATTATCCTTAAAACTTATTCACCGCCAATATAATGACGTGCATAGCGTTTGCCCAGACTGGTTAGAATTTCATAAGGAATTGTCCCAGCCTCTTTTGCGAGATCATTAATGTCATGATTCGGACCGATAAGATCAAGCATATCACCTGTTTTTACCTCATTCGCTGTGTTTTCCAAATGGGTCACGTCAAAGGTCAAGACATCCATAGACACACGACCAACAAGTGGGACCGCTTTCTCATTCTTATAGGCCGTTGCTGTATTACTTAATGAACGGATGTACCCATCTGCGTAGCCTGCAGCAACAGTTGCAATTAATCGACGATCTTTTGCTTCATAAGACGCTGCGTACCCCACAGTTTCTGGCGCATTTACTTCGCGCACCTGAACGACTTTACCTTCAAGCTTAATAACTTGTTTCATTGGATTGGGAGCATCTTCATTTGGACGGCCACCGTAAAGGGCAACGCCTGGACGGACCATGTCAAAATGCCAATCTTTTCCAAGGAAAATCGCACTGGATGCTGCTAGCATGGCAGTAGCTTTTGGTAGTCGTGCAATGCCCTTTGTAAATTCTTGTTGTTGCTTACGATTTAAAGGGTGGGATGTTTCATCCGCACAAGCCATATGGCTCATAATAAATTGAAGGTTAATGCCATCTAGCGGTGATAAATCTTCACATAATTCATCTAGTTCTTTTGGCATCAATCCAAGACGGGCCATGCCTGTGTCAAATTGGAGATTGGCTTGTGGTAGATTATCATTTTCTCGGCAGAATTTTTGCCAGATTTTCACTTGATCTAAGCTGTTGAGAGTAGGGACCAAGTTATATTCTTTATAGACAGTCTCTTCACCAGCTAACAATCCATTCATTACACTTACAGAAGCATCTGGGATAGCTTGTTTTACGGCAATAGCTTCGTCGATATGCGCAGTAAAAAATGCACGGCAACCAGCATTGTATAAAGCTTTTGATACAATAACTTCTCCAAGGCCATAACCGTCCGCTTTTACCACTGCCCCCGAACGGGAAGGAGATACATAATCGCAGATGGTTTTATAATTGTCTTGTATCGCATTTAAATCAATGGTCAGACGGCTTGGCGCATAAGAAGTATTTGCAGCCATAAGGCACCTCAAAGGGAATAAAGAATAATAAAGATTTAACTAGAAACCGTCACCTTCGTGATGGCGATCAAGGTCTCCAAATCTTGCATAATCGTTGTCGAAGAAAAGTTCAACTGTTCCGATTGGACCATGACGCTGTTTCGCAATAATGAATTCGGCTACATTGCGAGCTTCAGCCAGACGTTGTTCATGGCCTTGCAGGCGTTCAAGGAACTTATCCTGTGCTTCCGCTGGGCGTTGTTCAGGATGTTCTTTTTGCAGATAATATTCAGGACGGTATACAAAGCTCACCATATCCGCATCCTGCTCAATGGAACCAGATTCACGAAGGTCGGCAAGCTGAGGACGTTTATCTTCGCGGTTTTCCACCTGACGAGAAAGCTGGGACAAAGCAATCACTGGAATTTCCAGTTCTTTAGCAAGCATTTTCAAACCACGGGTAATTTCGGATACCTCTTGTACGCGGTTGTCATTTTTCTTATCAGGTGGACCTGAAAGAAGCTGTAAATAGTCGACCACCACACCATCAAGGCCGAATTGGCGTTTTACACGGCGTGCACGTTGACGCATACCTGTGATCGATAAGCCGGGTGTATCATCAATGAACAAAGGAATATTTGCCAATTCCTGTGCAGCCATTGCAACTTGTTGGAACTCTTCTTCGGTGATTTCACCGCGACGGATTTTATCGCCAGATACTTTGGCTTCACCTGAAAGAATACGACCTGCAAGCTGCTCGGCGGACATCTCCAGACTAAAGAAGAGCATTTTACCGCCTTCTTGAATGGTATTGCCTTGTTCATCCTGAAATTCGCGGAAAGCTTTCGCTGCATTGAAGGCAATAGATGTTGCAAGCGCTGTTTTACCCATCGCAGGACGACCCGCCAAAATTAATAAGTCAGACGGGTGTAAACCACCAATCATATTATCAATATCGCGGAAACCGGTTGTAACACCGACGATATGGGAATCACGCTTATAGGCTTCTTCAACATGTTGCAGGGCAACCATGGTTGCATCGCCTAGTTTTGTAACAGAACGATCCATATCACCAGATTCAGCCAGATTGTAGAGGCGACTTTCCAACTTTTCGATCTGGGTTTCTGCCGTATCATCCAGATCATTGGTATAGGCATCATTAACGGTATCTTCGCCTAAACCAATTAATTCGCGTTTCAAGAAAAGATCATAAATCGTTTTGGCATAATCAGCGGCGTTGATAACGGTAACCACGTTGGCTGCTAAGTCATAAAGATAATCTGCCCCGCCAACTTCTTGAAGGCTTGGTTCGCTCTCAACGAGATGTTGTAAGGTTGTGGGGCGTGCTTCTTGACCTGCATCAACCATACGTTTGGCCAGTCCGTAAATTAGCTGATGTTCTGGTGCAAAAAAATGTTCTGCGCGCAACATATCGCCGACTTTTTCAAATGCACGGTTGTTACGCAATAATGCACCAATAAGCGCTGCTTCCACTTCCACATTGCGAGGTGGTTGGCGAATCAGTTTAGATGCCTCATCAGATTTTTGATTGGCTGAAATGTTGTCCTGGTCCCCAGAAACAGCGGCAGAAATGTCTGTCATTGTGATTATCCTTTAATTGGTGACATTCTAACAAGCCTTATCATCTTCGTCATCTCTTACCTGCCTGTGGATAACGGGGATAACGGGGATAACTTAGTGAGGAAAGTCATATGACTCCGCAAGAACAGCTTAACGCATTAATGGATAAAATTGAAAAAGAGCCGCAAGTGACTGAAAATTGGTTAAATCTTGCTGGTATCTTTCTGTCCAACAAGCTTTGGGACCCGTTTATCAGTTTGTTTAATCAGCGCGAAATGATGTTGCAAGATGGCGCGGAACTGATGATCCAAATGCTATTCAGTGAAACAGTGGCAATGGTGCCACAACTTCATACGGCTTTGTTATCCTATGATAAAACCGATCTGCTTAGCAGTAACCAGCTTATTATACGTTATGCTGCCTCTGCCATGCAGATTAACTCTGGTGAAATTGAGAAAGGCCGTGAAGGTTTTCTGGCTATTGAGGAGGCCCTAAAAGAACATCCTGCCTTTGGTGAAGGTTTACCTCATTTGAATAATTTGGGTGATTTCTCGAGATTTTTTAAAACTTTCGATGAATTAGAAAACTGCCAATTTGGTGAGATGAAGCCTATGAATTGGCTGACAGCGCAAGCGAAAGCAACTTCATCTCAAACGCCGATTGTTGCAACATCTATTTCTTTGGAAAATGCTGAAGAGGAAATCCAAAAATTCTGTTCTTTATTCGATGAAAGCTACCCAAAACATTTTCATATTTCTAAAGCTTCTCAAAATGATATGGAGAAACTCCAAAAATATATTTCAGATCATCAGATTTCATTTTCTTCTGATGATAATGGTCGTGAGGAGGTTTCTCTATTTCTGCGTAGTGGGGAGATACTCGCACGTCAACAACGCGATCTTGTGCTGCTGAATAGAAAAATTACGGAAGTATTTGATGTTGATAAGCTTTTTTTACAGGCAGATCAAAAGGATTTAACTCTTTTCAAAGATTTAACAATCGTACCTTGGCTGTCGCATAATGCGTCATTCATCTATCTGAAAAATAGCGAATATACGATGCAATATCTGTTTAAACTGACCGCTGCGTTATCTTCATTGCAAGATGGTGAGGGGCCTGTTGTCGGCGCAACCATAAACTGCTTAAACCAATATGCTGATTCAAAATTATCAGGCGGTCCAGTCCAGTTATTGGATCGTGTAAGTGGTTATAAATTTGAAGATTTCTTTACATTGAATTCATAAAAGAAAACGGCCTGAGAAATTAACCTCAGGCCGTTAAACTTTTGCTTAGAAAAGCAGTGCTTATTCAGCAGATGCTTCTTCTGTAGCTTCAGCTTCTTCTTCAGCAGCAACTTCAGCAGCAACCGCAGCCATAGCAGCAGCTTGTTCAGCAGCTTGCTCAGCAGCTTCACGTGCGTCCATTTCAGCAGCTGTAAGCAATGCAGGCTCACCGCGTGCAACGCGATCAGCTTGTGCTTGAGCTTCTTCTTCAGACTGTGCAACGTTTACAGAAACAGTTGCGGAAACTTCTGGGTGCAATTTGATGCGGAAGTCGAAAATGCCAAGATTTTTCACTGGACGCTCAAGAACAACTTGGTTACGAGCGATAGTGAAACCAGCTTCTGTTACGGACTCAGCAATGTCGCGAGTTGTTACAGAACCGTACAATTGACCAGCGTCAGATGCAGAACGGATGATTGTAACTGTAATACCATCCATTTTGTCTGCAACTGCTTGAGCTTCGTTTTTACGCTCAAGGTTAGCAGCTTCCAATTGTGCTTTTTCAGCTTCGAACTTAGCAATGTTTACTTTGTTCGCACGAACAGCTTTGCCAGATGGCAACAAATAGTTACGTGCATAACCTGTTTTTACAGAAACAACGTCGCCCATTTGGCCGAGTTTTTCTACGCGTTCCATCAAAATGATATCCATGGTAACTACTCCTTACTTAATAACGTATGGAAGCAGACCCACGAAACGGGAACGCTTAATAGCAGATGCAAGAGCACGTTGTTTCTTTGCAGAAACAGCTGTGATGCGAGAAGGTACGATCTTGCCACGCTCAGAGATGAAACGTTGTAACAATTTCACATCTTTGTAATCGATCTCAGGCGCGTTAGCACCAGAGAATGGGCAAGTTTTCTTACGACGGAAGAATGGGCGGCGTGCGCCTTGTGGACGTGCAGACATTATTCGTCACCTCCTTCAGATTCAACCTTTGGGCCACGGGATGGACGGTCAGAACGGGAACGATCTTGTCCACGTGCTGGACGATCACCACGATCACCACGGTCGGAACGGTCATCACGACGTTGCATCACAACAGAAGCTTCTTCAATTTTCTCTTCTGTACGTGTGGTCATAAAACGCAGAATGTCTTCAGACAAACGCATGTTACGTTCCATTTCAACGACAGCAGAATGTGGTGCTGCGTAGTTTACCAAAACGTAGTGACCTTTACGGTTTTTCTTGATGCGGTACGCTAGGTTGCGAAGACCCCAATATTCACGGCGAGAGATTTCGCCACCTTCAGCGGTCAGGAAGCCGATAAATTGATCAGCTAGTGCTTCTGCTTGAGATGCAGATACATCCTGACGCGCAATAAGCAAAGTTTCATAATTGCGCATAATGTAACTCCTTATGGCTAATAAAAAATGAACAGCGCAGTTTCCTTAATAAAATCAAAGCTCTGCCGCCTGTTCGTAGCTGAAAGATAGATTGCTTAAGTCCGTCAAACAGCAAGGAGTGAAACAAAAAGAAGGTCCGACAAAATTGTCAGACCTCAATTTGATGGGAGGCTTATACGCCTCTAATATAAGAAATGCAAGTGTTTTCTATGGTTTCTGACCCGTTACAAGACGCATGGTCAGATGCATTTGATAGCCTTTGTCAGATAAAGCAAATTCCTGTAATCTTTTTTCGATTTCCTGATCTAGTTGGTTGAGTTGTTCTTTGGATAATTCTTTAATCGCATGACCAAAGCTAAGCTCTAATTGAGATGTCCAGAATTTAACGCCCTTAGGTGCAATCGGTGAAAAAGTAATTTGTTTATCTTCGACAATTTCAAATCCGGATCTCGTCATCATGCCTGAAAGATGTCCTTCGGCATGAAGCGCAAATATCTTGTTGTAATCTTCATCCATTTCAATATTAAAACAGGATTTTAAAGCTTTACGGATAAGATGAAAAATACGTTGCTCTTCCTGTTTTCCCCAAACTAGGAAAGAGGCTTTACCTAGCGGTTTTAGCACCCGGAAACATTCTGCCAAGGATTTTAATTGATCTGGTACAAACATAATACCGAAGCGACAGGAAATATGATTGAAACTATATTCAGCAAAGGGAAGGGATTGCATGTCTGCTGCTGAAAACTGCAGGATGTCTGATCCTTCACGCTTTTTAAGCGCTGATAACATTTCAGGAACCAGATCAGTTGCAATCGTAAGGCCCGATGAACCTGATAATTTGGCTTCAGAAAAAGCGGGTTCACCAACACCTGAGGCCAGATCAAGAATATGATCACCTTCCTGAATATCTAGGCTATCCAAAATAGGTTGGTTTAGGCCAGCCGCCAGTTTTGCCATAGGATCAGCCCAATTCGACCAATCCTCCACCTTGCTTGCCCAATAATCTCTTACAAGTTTCGTTTCGTTCATGTTTTACATACTAGTTATTATAATGTTCATTAGGATTAACAAAATCACCTGTTCCGCAGGTTAGACCCATACTTTTGGCTTTTGCAACTGCATCGGGGTTTCCGGTTGTATTCCAGGTTTTTATCGATGGCGTTGTATTTTTATTTGGTCGCCAATCTGAGTTTGTAGCTAAAGCACATAATTTATCGTCAGAGGTAATAGCAATATCGCTTTTTGGTTTTACTGTTAGCTTACATGTGTAGTTATTTGTTTCTAAAATATCTACCAGATTTGGATATTGTTCAGGCGAAATTGAAATTGAAGCACATAAAACGCTTAAGTTCGATTTGCTTATCTTTTCATAAAGCTCAGCGTCGCAGAATGCTTTTCGTGAGAGAACTTCTTCAGAATAGTAAGGTGCTGAATGATTATAGCCATACTGCCCCCAGCTAGCTTGCTTACATAAATCTGTATCACTTACATGTTTTAGTGAATTGTTAGTTGCATGTACCTTCGGTTGGTGTGGCGATGGTTTAGGGGTATGTTTTCTATGAGCGATATAATCTTCTATTCCTTCAAACTTATATGGGAATGTTTGGCCATCACATTTTAGGTTGCGGACTTGTAATTCCATCAAGGCATAAAAGTCAGTTAACCGCCATCGACTTCTTACTTTATCATATGCAAGATTACATATTTGTACGTCACTATAGAATCTAAGATAATCAATTCGTTCTGAATAGTATTCTACTTGCGAGTTATCTGGTGTTCTTGGTGCTGTACAAGCAGATAAAGCTAAGATGCTTATTGCAGACAAAATAAATAATTTATACATACGAAATCCCCCATACCTAAGCCCATAAGAGAAGCTATAGAAATAGATATGGAGGAGTCAATTTTATAATAAATTATGTTAGGAGCGTACTAACGGACGCGTTAGGCAGGTTGGGCCACCTTCACCTTTACGGCTGATTTCATCTCCCTTGTAAGTATGAACCTTACAACCAGCATCTTCCAATAACCCTTTGGTAAGTGGCAGTTTATCCAGCATCACCACTTCACGTGGGGCAATAGCTAATACATTACATGCCATAGGTAAGAACTCTTCTTCCGGCACTTCAACAAAGCCGATACCGTGACCTTCCAGCCATTTGATAAAATCGTCAGGCATTAAGGGGCGATAAATCACGGCTAAATCTTCCGCAACAGGTGAAATCATGCTCATCAAGTGGAAAACGTCATCAGGGTGACTTGGATCTGGAAGCGGGCAGACGAATAAATCAACCTCATCACCTAAATGCGCTTTAAGTTGATCTATACCTTCTTGGTTTGTACGTGGGCCAAGGCCGATTGCGGCTGCTTTTTCGTTCACCCAGATAAAATCACCACCTTCAACTTTGCCCGGTGCTTTAATCTCACCCAGAATGTTGACGCCGCTTGAACCTAAGATTTCACCATGAATTTTTGGTTCATTATTACGAGATACACGGCCCATATTCATAAGGATGAGACCATTTGGGGCGATAATAGCCGCATCACGCACGTAAATCGCATCCAATGTCAGATCGTCATTCGCAGGTAGTTCATCCAGTTGGATATTAGCGTCGGTGAAGATTTTTTTGAAAGCTTCATATTCATTATAAGCTTCGTTTACATCTACATTCTGGTGAAAACGCAAATCTTCCCATTCGGCATCTGCTTGTGCTTGGGATTTAAAAGCATTTGGGGCAGGGCGGATCGCCATGCGCTCAATTTTGCCAAATTCGTTAAACTTACTCATTTGAATTATCCTTATTGTACAAATGTATAGTTAATGCATGTATTATTAGCTTTCTTCGCAAAACTGGCAAGTGATTTTTATAAATATTTTATGTCTGGCGGAAAAAGCGTTGTGATATTGCGTGAATCTGTCGAAACACGCTTTCCACAGGCAGAGAAAATAGGTAATCTCCGCAGCAACATTTAATAACTAAAGATTTGAGGTCAGGAAAATGCCCGAATATCGTTCAAAAACAAGTACCGGCGGACGTAATATGGCAGGTGCCCGCGCACTTTGGCGCGCGACAGGCATGGGAGATGATGATTTTGGTAAGCCGATTATTGCAGTCGTCAACAGTTTTACCCAGTTCGTTCCAGGCCATGTTCATTTGAAAGATATGGGGCAACTGGTTGCGCGTGAAATCGAAAAAGCAGGTGGTGTTGCAAAAGAATTTAACACAATTGCTGTAGATGACGGTATCGCCATGGGGCATGATGGTATGTTGTATTCCTTGCCGTCCCGTGAGGTGATTGCAGATTCAGTTGAATATATGGTGAATGCGCATTGTGCAGATGCAATGGTTTGTATTTCTAACTGTGACAAGATTACACCGGGTATGTTGATGGCAGCAATGCGTATTGATATCCCAACTATCTTTGTATCTGGCGGTCCTATGGAAGCTGGTAAAGTGATCCTGCAAGAAGGCGAAAAGATGGTCGACCTTGTAGATGCCATGGTGGAAGCTGCAAATCCAAACCGTTCTGATGAAGAAGTTGAAAAATTTGAACGTTCCGCATGCCCGACATGTGGGTCTTGTTCTGGTATGTTCACAGCTAATTCCATGAACTGTTTAGCTGAAGCTCTTGGTGTTGCGCTTCCGGGGAATGGGTCTGTTTTGGCAACGCATGCGGCGCGTAAAGCATTGTTTGAGCGTGCAGGTCGTGAAATTGTGGCACTAACCAAACGTTATTATATTGATGAAGATGTAACTGCGACACCACGTGGTATCGCAACATTTGATGCTTTTGAAAATGCAATGGCCCTAGACATTGCCATGGGTGGTTCCACCAATACTGTATTGCATCTTTTGGCGATTGCACATGAAGCAGGCGTTGATTTCACCATGGAAGATATGGACCGGATGAGCCGCAAGGTCCCATGTTTATGTAAAGTGGCGCCGAATATTCCAAATATTCATATGGAAGATGTCCATCGCGCAGGTGGTATCATGGGTATTCTTGGTGCGCTTGATCGTGGTGGCTTGTTACATCGTGAATGTAGCACTATTCATGCAAAAACGATTGGTGATGCTATTGATAATTGGGATATTGCTCGCACCGACGATAAAGACGTTGATGAGTTTTATCGTGCGGCACCGGGCGGTGTTCGTACAACTCAAGCATTTTCTCAATCTCGTATGTATACGGAAGTTGATAATGATCGTGAGAATGGCATTATCCGTGATCCGGAACATGCTTTCACAAAAGAAGGTGGTTTGGCTGTTCTTTTTGGGAATATTGCCAAAGACGGTTGTATTGTCAAAACAGCTGGGGTTGATGAATCCATCTTTAAATTCACAGGTTCTGCAAAAGTGTTTGAAAGTCAGGATGCTGCCGTTGCTGGTATTCTGGGTGGTGAAGTTGTGGAAGGTGATGTGGTTATCATTCGCTACGAAGGTCCAAAAGGTGGCCCGGGTATGCAAGAGATGTTGTATCCGACCAGTTATTTGAAATCCATGGGATTAGGTAAAGCTTGTGCTTTGTTAACCGATGGTCGGTTCTCTGGTGGTACATCAGGTCTTTCTATTGGTCATGCATCACCAGAAGCAGCTGCGGGCGGTGCAATCGGATTGGTTGAACCAGGTGACCGGATTGAAATCGACATTCCAAACCGTAGTATCAATTTAGTGATTTCTGACGAAGAACTTGCGGCACGTCGTGCAGCCATGGATGCGAAAGGTAAAGATGGTTGGAAACCTGCACAGCCACGTAAGCGTGCGGTATCTACAGCCTTGAAAGCCTATGCAGCATTTGCAGCATCTGCGGATAAAGGCGCGGTTCGTGTATTACCTGATGCGGATTAAGCTAAGTTATTGAAAATAATAGTGTAGGATAGCCTCATGGCAACAATTGCGGTTGGCGGGTTTCAACATGAAACAAATACTTTCGCGCCTGTAAAAGCGAGTTT
The DNA here is from genome assembly GCF_009711445.1 of Curvivirga aplysinae. GTDB lineage: Bacteria > Pseudomonadota > Alphaproteobacteria > UBA8366 > Aestuariispiraceae > Curvivirga > Curvivirga aplysinae. Next base: position 27,496 of record NZ_SMMC01000181.1, read on the forward strand.
CGACAAGTTTGAACAGGCAGATGGCTGGCCAAGATTATGTCGTGGGGCTGATCTTATAAAAGAGACCAAAGGGGTGCATTTACCCCTGACGGGCGCAATGGATACGTTGACCACTTATGGTTATGATCTATTTCCACTAAGTTGGTGTTCTGCAACGCCATCTGCCCATGTGACCGAAGGTGCATTTGAACGTATTTCGGGTCAAATTATCGAAGATATAGAAAAAGCAATGAAGCGCCCCGGTGGTTTGGATGGCGTGTATCTGGACCTTCATGGTGCGATGGTCTGTGAACATACGGAGGATGGAGAAGGGGAGATTCTGCGTCGTGTCCGTGATGTGGTCGGCGAAGATATGCCGATTGCTGTCAGTCTTGATCTCCATGCCAATGTCACTGATTTAATGGTTGAAAAAGCATCTGTGATTGAGATTTATCGCACCTATCCACATGTGGATATGGGCGAAACGGGCGCACGGGCTGCGCGTCATTTGCATAGTTTACTCAATACGGGTGAAAAATGGGCAAAAGCGCATATTAAACCTGATTTCCTTGTACCGCTTGTCTTTGGATGTACTTATCTTCCTGCTCCAAGTGAGATGTATAATGTGGTTTTGCCCGAATTATTGGAAAGTGATCCATCTGTGGCGGCTCTATCATTTGCGTGTGGGTTTAATCTGGCTGATATCAAGGAATGTGGTCCCTCTATTATTGCCTATGCAGAAACGCAGGAAGATGCTGATCGGGTCGCGAAAGCTTTATCTGATGCTTTGGATGAGCGTCGTAATGGTTTTGGCGGCAAAATCTTTACACCTGATGAGGTCGTAGCCGAGGCTCAGAGAATTGCGGCATCTGCTGACAAACCTGTTATTATTGCGGATACACAAGATAACCCCGGTGGAGGTGGCCCCGGTGATACAACCGGATTGTTACGTGCATTTGTCTCAAATAAAGCTTCTAATACGTTAGTGGGCATCTTTAATGATCCAGCCGCGGCATTAAAATGTCATGAGGCCGGCATTGGTGCTGAAATAGAATTATCAATCGGCGGCAAATTGCAGCCGGAAGACGAACCATTTATATGTAAGGTCAAAGTTTTATCTCTTGGAGACGGCGTATTTACAGGAATAGGCCCAATGTGGGGTGGTGCGAATTTCCAGATGGGGAATATGGCACTTGTTGAATTGGAAAGCGGTGTGCGCGTTGCGATAATGTCAAAACCCATGCAGACAGGTGATACATCTATGTTGCGTCATTTAGACATAGAACCTGAAAATGAAAAGATCATTGCCGTAAAAAGTTCCGTTCATTTCCGAGCTGATTTCCAACCAATCGCCTCAGAAGTTTTAGTTGTCGCGGCGGAACCGGGTCCTGTGCGTGCCGATGCAAATTCTTTGAATTACAAGAATTTACGATCAGGTGTTAGCAAGACACCTTAAACCAAGAATTAAAAAGCCGCCTCAAGTAAGGCGGCTTTTCTTTTGGGAGATGATCAAAGCTTAAGGTTGTTACGCCCTTTAAAATCCCCGATAGCTACTACTCCATCGGGTGAACTCAAAGGCCTTAGGCTTTGATACGCTCACCCTTTGGATCATACCAAGGGGCAAGTTGTACTTTGGCTTTATGCTTTTCCCATGCGATTTCAATTTCAAAATCACCTGTTTCGATCCAGTCTTTTGTAACTTTATCGTCGCTGTGGATGTAGCCCATGCCGATAGATTTGTTGATGCGATGTCCCCAAGTACCGGATGTAATGGACCCAACGATTTCTCCGTTACGATAAATTGGTTCTTCATGATACATAAGTGGGGCAGTTTCACTGTCATCTTCCAACTGAATTTGAACGAGACGTTTGCATGGAACGCCTTTTTCTTTCTGGGCTAGAATTGCTTCTTTACCAATAAATCCGCCTTCTTTTTCAAAGTCACATGCGAAAGCCAAGCCAGCTTCAACAGGTGTATCTTCCCCGGCAATATCATGACCCCAGTGACGATATCCTTTTTCGGAACGACAAGCATTCATGGCAAAATAACCAGCATGACCAAGGTCGAACTCTTTACCTGCGGTAACAATCATATCGTATACTTGTTTAGCAAATTCTGCTGGTACATAAAGTTCCCAACCTAATTCACCAACATAAGTTAAACGGTTCAAGCGGACACGGGCATAGCCCATTTCCAATTCTTGGTTGGTACCAAATGGGAAGGCCTCGTTGCTAAGATCAGCGCCTGTTAATTTCTCAAGTAATGCACGGGATTTAGGTCCCATCAAGCCGATCATTGGTAGACCTGATGTAATATCGGTTAGGAACGCATGGGCATCTTCCGGGATATGTTTTTTGATCCAGCTGAAGTCACGTGTCTGTGCTGCACCTGCGGTCACAATCATAAATTCATTTGTATCTAAGCGAATAACTGTAACATCGGCTTCGATGCCACCATCTTCGTTGAGCATCTGTGTGTATAAAGTCTTGCCGATTTCTGTATCAACATTGTTACACATGATACGGTTCAAAACTGCGCAAGAATCTTTACCTTGAAGCAAGAATTTAGGGAAAGGAGACTGGTCGAATAAAGCAACATTTTCCATCATGTTTTTGCATTCAGCATCCACATATTTCCACCAGTTTTGACGGCCATAACTATATTCGATTTCAAAATCTCCGCCTTCTGGGACGAAGAAGGCTGGACGTTCCCATCCGGCTGTTTCTGACCACCATGCGCCTGCTGCATCAATACGATCATGTAAAGCGGTATGACGGGCATTACGGGCCGTTGTGTTTTGGTAATAAGGCCAATGCATTGCGTAAAGAAGGCCTAATGTCTCAACCGTACGATCATGTAAGTAGTTCTTATTACTTTGGAATGGCATCATGCGTTTGATATCTACATCTGCCAAATCCATCGGTGGTTTACGATCACGGATCCAATCTGCGACAACTTTACCAACACCACCGGATGATTGAATACCAATTGAGTTAAAGCCAGAAGCAACAAACAGATTTTCAACTTCTGGCGTTTCACCAATCATATAACGATCATCTGGTGTAAAGCTTTCTGGGCCATTGAAGAACAAATTAATACCAGCATCTGCAAGAGCAGGATAGCGGTTGAGAGCCATTTCCAGAATTGGTTCGAAATGATCGAAATCTTCCTGAAGGCTGGTAAATTCAAATTCAGGATCAATACCATCCATACCCCAAGGTTTGGCGATTGGTTCAAAACAACCCAGCATTAATTTACCTGCATCTTCCTTATAATAGGCACATTCATCAGGTACACGAAGTACAGGGAAGTTAGAATTCATTTCTGCCATTGGTTCCGTCACGATGTAGAAATGTTCTGCTGCATGTAAAGGTACATTCGCACCGACTTGTGCAGCTAAATCACGGCTCCACATACCGCCAGCGATAACAACGGTGTTGGCACGTAATTCACCTTGTTCGGTCATCACGCCAACGGCTTTGCCACCTTCTTTGATAATTTTTGTCACCAAAGTATTTTCAAAGATTTTTGCACCGCCCATACGTGCGCCTTTTGCCAATGCCAAGCAGGTATCAATTGGATTGCATTGACCATCTGCGGGCAAATAGACGCCGCCAACAGCGTCTTCCACATTCAAGCCCGGCCAACGTTCAGCGGCCTCTTCAGGGCGAATGACATTAACTTCCAAGCCGAAATTGGAGGCCATAGATGCACCACGTTTCAATTCAGTGAAACGTTCTTCATGTAAGGCAAGGGAAACACTACCTCGCACACGTAAGCCCGTTGCTTGACCTGTTTCTTCTTCCAGATTGTTGAAGAGTTCCGCGGTATATTTTGCCAATTCGGTCATATTTCGGTTTGCACGAAGTTGTCCGACCAAACCAGCGGCATGCCATGTTGTACCTGAGGTGAGTTGTTTGCGTTCTAAAAGAACGACATCGGATAAACCGATTTTTGTTAGGTGATATGCAATGGAACATCCTGCGATACCACCACCAACAATCACAACATCAGCTTTTGTAGGAAGATCTTTAGCCATAAGGGAAGCCTCTTTATCCTGTAAATCTTAATTTTTGGTTTCAAATTTAATCACTGTATTTTGCATATAGTTTTTTTTTCAAAACTAACAAT